>NZ_JBIWHY010000002.1:0-398081 GCF_044764345.1 Bacillus sp. NPDC094106
ATGTTAGAATCCATGGAACGCTAGGCTATTTGAGCCCTGTTCAGTACAGACAGGAACACCTTAAAAAAATTGTCTAGTTTCGTGTTGACATACCACTTATTCTGCCCCTAAGATTAGATTAGTTAACGGATTTTTGTTCGTTTCGGCTCATACTTAGAGAAAAAGGAAAGTTTTTATGAATAAGCACTATACTCTCTCATTTTTTAAATAAAAATCGTATCATAAAACACTTCTATATAATGGGAAAAACTCCTCATTTAAAGAACCTAATTTCGCTGCCACATCACACAGATTATCATATAAAGCTTCATCATAAATTTTGCTGCCTACATAATATCCATAGTGATTATTATCAGTAAATGAATTTTTAAATTTAAATAAACCATCATTTTCGCTATAACCTCCTCCTAAATGAAGGAACTTAGCGCCTTTTCCTAGACAAAACTTTACCATATAATCAAACAAAATATTATTTGGTCTTAAATGCAAACAATCCGTTTTCGATGCCCCTAAATGATAGTGTGCAAATTGAGATTTCTTTCCCAGTAGTACCATCAAACCTGCGATAATTTGATTCTCATATTTAGCAAACAACAAGTAGCATTCATAAAGAGACGTTTCATTCACTTGATTATAAAAATAATCCATGTCAAAGTAATATATTTCTTTAGCATGATTCCGATCCATCGTCTCTTTATATAAACTTGCAAATATATCAATGTTCTCTTTAGATATAGTAGCCTTCTCGACCACAATTCCATTCTTAAAAGCTTTTTTTATATTTCTCTTATTGCTGGATGTATAATGATCAAATATCTCTTCATAACTATTACTCAAATTTACAGCCGTCGTTTTTCTAATATAACGAATGTCCATCACTTCTTCTAAATACGTATGATTACTTAATAATGGATGACATCGAATTGTCTCGGTTACAATATTTCTATCTTTACAATATTCTGCAAACAACTTATAAAAGTTCTTTATCTTTTCTTTATTCCCTATCAGATACGGTCCACCATACCCATATGCAGTCACAATGTCTTGGTAATCATAATTTTCAAAAGGAATCTTTCTAACTATATACGGATAAAAAATCTTACAATCGTTATCCTCGTAAAATAGTGCTTCCCCCCTGCCATTCTCTTGTAACGCAAACAAGTCAATATACTCTTTTGAATAATATATATCAAGATTATCAAAATAAGAAATACTCTCATCCCATTCGGACTTTGTAGATACAACTTTAAACATTTTGATCCTCCAATTCGATTTTCTGGATATAATATTCCATTCTATATTATATTTAAAAAAATCTTTAATTTTTGCATGCAAAAAAGAGTATCCATGTAACTGGTACTCTTCTCTCCTATTGCATGTCACTATAAACTTGTTTTAGTTCGTGTAAAATCTTCTCTAATGAATATTCCTCTAACATTTTCTTATAACTACTTTCTTTAAAATTCTCTGCTAACTTCGAATTGGTTAATATACTATAACAGCATTCGGCTATCTGTTGTGGCGACTTAACATCTACAAGAAAACCATTTTTAGAATTTTCCACTAAATCTCGATTCCCTCTAATATTTGTCAATACAACAGGTACCTTCATTGCCATCATTTCCATTACAGATTTAGGTAGTCCTTCTCTTAAAGACACTAACAAACCTACATTAGTAATACTTAATATCTGATTTACATCATTTCTAAAACCTAAACATTTAACATTATGATCTAAACCTAATTCTTTAATTTTATTTTTTATGTCACCAAGCATTTTACCCGTTCCCACTAATAACACTACAAATTTGTCTCCATACTTTTTAATTAGCTCCTTAGCAGCAAGTACTATATCTAACTGTCGTTTATTATCATTAAATTCAGCAATATGTGTAATAATTTTCGAATCTTCTTTTATTCCTAATTCTTTCTTAAGTTTTAATTTAGCTTCAAGATCTATTACTTGTAGATTATACTGATGCATATCTACCCCTACCCCTTTTATATACCTAAGCTTAGTAGGGGAAATAATCTCTCCTCCAGATTTATAGTCATCCTTATTAATAACGATTAATTTATCTGTTTTTAAAGCTCCTATCTTTTCTGCTAATTTGAATACTGTATTTGTGACAAATGAACCATTTTCATTAAAATGGAAACCATGTGCTGTATAAATTACTTTTGTATTTTTCTTACTAGCTAACCTTGTAAGAAAAGAGGCTATGGGGGTATGCACATGAATGAAGTTATAATCTGTTTCTGAAATTAATTTTTTCATTTGCTTATATGCCTTTACATTCTCAAGACTTTTCACACTTCGACTAAACGGAAGGTTATAAACTTCATACCCCTTCAATATACTTCTAAATTTTCTTTCATCACCTATAATCTTTGTAGCAATTTCAACTTGAAATCCCATATTTTCAAGCAATTTGATATGTGGTATTAAAAATGCTGTAACAGTAGTACTAATTGTCGTTACTATCAATACCTTCTTCATAACTAACTCCTTAACTCAAAATATTGTTTCTTTTTATAGCTATGATTTAATATCAAAACTGTAATTAATATTGGAACCTGAATAATTAAAATAGTAAATGCCCCATATGCAGCTAAGTCAATGCATATAATTGATGAAACAGCATACAAATCTACTTTGTTTTCTACTATTGTATTTAACATTCGAATCGCAATCCCATAAAAATAGCCCACGAAAAGTATTCCCACTATTCCAAAATTCAAAATTCCTTCCACAATACCTCCAAAAGCATACCCCCATGATAAATCAGATATACTAACTGCCCCAGCATTATCACCCACATTAGATGCTAGTAAGAAAGTAAACCAACTCTCTGTTGAGTATCCTTTAAAAGGAGCTAGAAAACGTGGAATATAAGCAAAGAAAGTATATATATACCCCGAGCCATAATACGGCAATATATTACTCGAAATGAAATCTGTATTTTCTAACGTTAACCATAGTGTCCAATTCCTGTCAATATCTCCATTAAGAAAAGTAGCAATACCATCACTAAAAGTCGTCACACCTTCAAGTTGATAGCTACTTTTAAAAATAGTTGCATATAAGATAGCAAAGAAAAAAGCACATGTAATCCCTAAAATCAGTGGCTTTAAAGTGTTTTTATATGCATATAGAACAATTAGTGGTAACAAAAAAATCAGTATTAAGTCTGTCCTTTGTCCACGTATAAATGCAATAACCGTAGCACAAATCATGAAAAATACTGCATTTAATAGATTTACTTTTGTCTTATGTTTTATTAATTCACCCCAAAAATAAACCGATACACCCAATGGTATTTGTAACAATATAACTAATGGACCAAATGAACTGAGTTTTTCTCTCAAAATATAATTATTATCCATATTAGACAAACCAATTGAGTTCAGTATATTTACTATAAGAAAAAGGGCTAAAAAAACCCCAATTATTATTACTTTTTTCAAAAAATTTAAATTAAATCGAATTCTCGAAACGCTATTTGCTATTTTTTTAGTAACAACTCGCGAAGAATAATATCCTATATATGTAAAAATCACAAATAAAAAAACTAAACCTATCCCCTGGTATACTACCTCCTCATTAGAAGGATTGTATTTAAACTCAAATATCCCCATTCTTCCTAGAAAATATGGAAAAATAAAAAAAATAAAAATGCCTATATTTGACCAATCTAACATACTAAAAATTTGTTTTTGTTTTTTCAGATATACAATTCGAATTACCAAATATGAGACACACCATATAAAAATAAAACAATCAAAAAAGGCTAGCAAATAAATCACCTACATGTTATTTAATAGTCTACAGCTAAAATTTTTAGATTCGGTAATTTAAACACTCTTTCAAGATATTGTTTGCTTTAATTTCTTCTTCCGGTTCCATTAAATTGTTTCTTCTGGCAATTAAAATATCTTCTCTTTTAATTAAATAACATAATGAATATATGAACTCTTTAGCATAAGATTTCGCAACCAGCTCTAATGTTTTCAAGTCTCCAACCAATTTTGGTCCATAATCCTTAAATATTTTCCTATCAGTCTTACAGCTTAATCTATAATTCTTTAAGTTGATTTGACTATTTTCTCTATAAAACAAAAGAGATTCTTCCATTATAAAAAAATTTGAAGTCTCAATGGTTCTTACCCATATCTCATGATCTTCAGCTCTTAAGTATTCTTCAGAATAGGGATTAGAACGAAACCACGCCCTTTTCCCCATCACGGTAGGATGAATAAATAAGCCTTTAGCCAGTACTATAGGGGGCTCAATGTTACAATCTATCTTTTTTCTTTTTCCAATTATATTATTATTCTCATTAATGATATAAGCACATGTACCAACCAAATCAATATCCGGATTACTTTGAAGATAATCCAATTGCTTTTTGATTCTATCTGGATGCATAATATCATCTGCATCCATTCTAACAATGTAGTCACCTTTTGCTAATGAGGCAATCTGATTCAATCTATACGATAAACCTCTATTTTCTCCATCATGATATACTTTCACTCTAGAATCCTTAATCGATTGAGCTATTTTCAATGATTCATCTAAAGAACCATCATCTATTAATACAAGTTCCCACTCTTGATGTGTTTGAGCAAAAATCGATTTTATAGTAGCCTGTAAAGTTTTTCCACAATTATAAAAGGGTAAACCTATTGTCACTAACAATACTTTCCCTCCCATTCATACTTCCACACTAGTTAATTATTTTTCCGAATAGCGAATCAAATTTAGGAATTACATTATCTTCATTAAATTCTTTAATCCTCTCTAAACTCTGGTGCTGATAAAATTTTATTTTTCCCTTATCTAATAACATACTTTCTATGGCTATACACATCGAATTTTCATCTTGGGATTTTACTAATACCCCATACTTACCATCTTCTAAAATCTCTGCTGGTCCACTCGGACAATCGGTTGAAATAATAGGAATACCTAGAGCCATTGCTTCTGCAATAACCATACCAAACCCTTCAAATCTAGAACTTAATACGAAAATATCTGCTTTTTTTATCCAACTATATGGATTATCTTGAAAACCAGCTAAAAATACAGATTTCTCCATATTTAACTCTTTAATTAACCTTAAAAGATTTACTTTCTCTTCACCTTCACCTAAAATAACTAATCTATGATTAACACCTTTACTTATTAATCTGGCGTGGCATCGAATAAGGTAATCAAATGATTTTTGATATGTTAACCTTCCAGCAGCAATAATAAGAGGACTATCAACTACAAAAGAATTTGGTTCCTCTGCATATTCTCTTATTTCCTTTACTGGTAATGGATTATAAATAACCTCCGTCTTCCCCTTAAGTTTGGGAATAACTTTAATAACCGCCTCTTCTACCCCCTCAGATACAGCAATAGCAGACCTTAAATGTGGATACAGCATTTTCAAAAGAATTTTATGCGAAAATTTTTTTGAAACATGAAATTCTGCAATATCTATATGTATCCAACCAACAGTTGGTTTTTTTGCCATTAGTCCTGCTATTATTGAAAAATATGTAGTTGTTAATTCTAATGAGCTTACTATCAAGCTTGATTGCAAAGCTTGCTTTTTTAACTTATTAATAACCTTAAATGAATTTTTAGTAAAACTTTTCCCAGCTTCTAAAGCATAGTTCACCTCTAAATAACTCGGTAATTTATTAAGATAAACCCCTTCATTTACAAATAAGAATAATACTGGATGATATTTATTCCGATCTATTTTATTTATTACATTTAGAACTACTTTTTCTGCGCCTCCGCCTTGTAAACTCGGTAATACGAATAAGATTCTTTGTTTACTTTTCGAACTCAATCGGCTTTCCTCCTCAGTATAAAATAGTCAATTTATATTACCTTCTTAGGGTGACATAACAAGCCCATCCACTTATCAAAACATACACAAGTGAAGCAATAATCATGGCATATGCTGCACCCATCACTTTATATTGAGGAATAAGAGTAGCACTAAAAATGATATTTGCTATAACTACAACCCCTAATAAATATGGTTGCACCTTAAAGTTACGCATAGCCGTTAGTGCAAACCCAAAAAATGACGAAATATAACCTAATCCAAAATAAATCATTAAAATCACTAATAATTCATGATACTGTGCAAAGTCATTCGTATATAACATTTTTAATATTTCTTGTCCAAACAATTTAGTAATTATCACACCCAAAATCAGTAAGGCTAATCCTACTAACAGAAATTTCATTAATATATTAACAAAATTTCTAATTTTATTTTCCGAATAGTAATGTGCTAGTTTAGGACTAGCAGCTTGTCCTAATGCCATAATAATAATATTACCTGAGAAAGGGATATAAGCTATTGAAGCAAAATACCCTAACTCTTTAGTTCCCACAAAATGCTCTAAAAAATAACGTGGAATATTTTCATTTAGTGAAATAAGCATCATAACAATTCCTAAAGGCATACTTTGAATAGCAAGAGAATATAATTTCTCTTTTTTAAATTCAATTTTCACCCTTACAATTTTATTTACATACTTTAAATCATAGAAAAACAGCATAAATATTCTTGTAAAAACAAAACTCACTAATATAGACAGCACAAAGTTATTAAATATTAATAAAGACATTAATAGGATTACCAACGACAAAGAACCTTTTATAATTAAAGATTTTGACATCAAATCCATTACTTCATTCTTCTGAAACACTCCAAATAACATATCACTAATTGATTCTATCGCTTTAGCTATAGCAATTAATAGGATAATAGTAGTTGTGGCAATACTATAATTATTAAAGAAACATATTATTAAAATGAATACACAAGCTAAAGCCGCTGATACACACCTTAACCCCAAATATACACCAAAAGGTTTTGGTTCTTTTATATCAGTAATGTGCACTTGTCGTAACTGTAAATTTGCAAGCATAAAAACAGGAGCCGTAACTGCTAAAGCTAACGAATACAACCCAATTGTTTCTGATCCACTAAATTTAGCTAAAACGACTATAATTCCCCACTGTGTTGCGGCATACACAATATTACCAATTAAATTCCAAGAAAAGTTTTGCATTAAGGATTTTTTCATTAAAGATTTTTGCATTACGACATTACTTTTTATATAAATAACCTCCCAGGATAAGAACTCTTCTTAAACTGTTAATAACAATTTATTAGCATTACTCAATTGATCATGCGCTATATCTAAAATAATGCTTCTTAATACATCGTTTTCATACTCCAAATACCTTGTTATTAATCTAATAATAACATCCATATCAGTATCCTTTTTCTTCCCTATATATATCTTTGGATATATTTGTTGATCTTGTACCTCATCTTCTTTAAGTAATTCTTCAAATAATTTTTCTCCTGGCCGCATACCTGTAAACTCTATACCAATATCATCTACATGAACCCCCGATAATTTTATTAAATTCTTCGCAAGATCGACAATTTTAACCGGTTCACCCATATCAAGTACAAACACTTCTCCACCTTTAGCTAACATACCCGCTTGAATAACTAAACGTGAAGCTTCAGGAATTGTCATAAAATAACGAACCATATCAGGATGAGTAACTGTAACAGGGCCGCCTTTTTGAATTTGCTGTTTAAATAACGGAATGACACTCCCTCTACTTCCTAAAACATTACCAAAACGAACTGTAACAAATCGCGTTTCACTTACCGTATCCATATATTGCACAATCATTTCTGCAATTCGCTTAGTTGCACCCATCACGCTAGTCGGGTTTACCGCCTTATCAGTAGAAACCATTACAAACGTGTTCACTTTAAAAGTATCGGCTGCTTCTGCAACATTTTTCGTACCAATAATATTATTTTTCACAGCTTCTTTAGGATTACGCTCCATAAGTGGCACATGTTTATGAGCTGCCGCGTGATATACAATATATGGATTATACATCTCCATGATTTCAAACATTTTATTACGATCTTGAATATCAGCAATTTCCGTTATAATTTTAATTGCATCTTTATATAACGTTTTTAGTTCCATTTCAATTGTATAAATGCTATTCTCACCATGCCCAAGTAGTACAATTTTAGCTGGCTGATATTTCATTACTTGGCGGCAAATTTCAGAGCCAATTGATCCACCTGCACCCGTTACTAAAATTGTTTTCCCTGTAATTTCTTCACTAATACCGCTATCATCTAGTTTCACAGGTTCTCGACCTAATAAGTCCTCTACCTGTACATCACGAAACTCATTGACAGAAACTTTTCCATCTAAAATATCTTCTAACATAGGAACAATCAGTGTTTTTACCTTTGTTTTCGTACATTTCTCAAAAATTTTATTTACTTGTTTTCTACTTAGAGAAGGAATAGCAATAATAATAAGTTCAATTCCATATTCATCAACGATTTGTTGAATATTTTCTGTAGTTCCTACTACTGGAACACTATATATTTCTAATTTTTGTTTATTTTTATCATCATCCACAAAAGCAACTGGATGTACTTTTGCTTCCTTATTTTGACGTAATTGTCTTACAATCACTGTTCCCGCTGATCCTGCTCCTATAATTAGTGTAAGTTTTTTATCACTATTCCTTGTAATATATGTATCTCGAAAAATCCGCCATACAAACCGAGAACCGCCAATCAATAACATATGAAGCATCCAAGAAATTGCCATAACACGCACATAAACATCTTGATTAATAATTACTTGTACAATTGCTGTTACGATATTTGAAAAAGTAACTGCTTTAATAATTTGCGTTAACTCTCCAATACTTGCGTATTCCCATGCTTTTTTATATAATTTGTAATAAGAAGCGAACATATGATGACAACAAAGCAACACAAATGAACTAATAATTAAAGGTATGGGGACTTGTGTTAATACGTTTGGATGTATAAACCAATAACTTAAATACACTGAGACTAAAACGATTAGCGAATCGATTAGGATGAGTAAATATAATCTTCCTCTATACGTCAATTTCTCTTCCTCCTACGTCTCGATTACACGTAAATCTGGATTGTTGTATAACAAAGACTTGAGCTACATGTCCTTAGGCAGAACTCTATAGCTCAAGTTTTTATAAATAGTATCGGGCATCTAACCCACCCTCACACTATGCTTCCGACGACACACGTCTAAGGTAGCATGTCTTACTCTACCCACAACACAACCGAGTGCCTCCGTTGATAGTGGTTAGGAGACATCACCATATGTATACAAAATACAGAATCTTCTTAAAATTAAGTAAATTAATCCGGATGAACGATGCGTAATTCATACAATATTTTTTCTGTATATTTTGATACATGGTTTGATAGGAATTCTTTGAATACATATTTAGTTGTTTCATTTAAAGTAAAGATGTTATTTGTTTCATAATCTGTTAGTAGCTCACCATGAAGACAAACTTCTTAACCTAGTCAAGCATTCAAATCTTTCTATTATTTCGTTTACAACTTTAAATGATAAGGGAAATGTACGTGTGCCACACACTTCTTTCATTCGTACTGTATCTATTCACAATCATTGTGAAATCAATATATTATATTTGCTATATTCCTTGAAGATATACCATCTTTCCTGTAAGCAATTTATTGATGCTACTGCTTATTAATTGTTAAGAGCTAATAGTGTATCCACTATCTTTCTTCGTTGATTTTGCATGTATTTTCAATTCTTTTTCTTCTTCTATATGCGCTACAATCCCTAATACCGGTAAGCCAATCAATATTTCAATATCTTCTTCTCTTTTTACTGTATTGTCTAAGTACTCGAGTAAGAATGCCAAAGAGATAGCCATCACTAAACCAATAACAAATGCAATTACAACATTTAACACTGGACGTGGTTTAATTGGAGGTTGATTTCCCACTACCTCTGCCTTTGATAATACTGTTATGTTATCTACACTCATAATTTTTACAACTTCACCTTTAAATACTTCTGCTATTGTGTTGGCAATATCACGTGCTACCTTTGGATCTTTATCTTGTACCGTAACCGAAATGACTTGTGAATCTTTTTCATTAGCAACCTCAATCTTCTTCGTTAAATCTTGCACTGTCATATCTAAATTTAATTTGGCTTTCACTTGATCTAAAATAACCGGACTTTTAATAATTACCTTATACGTATTTGTTAATTGAATGTTTGTTTGTACCTCATCCATGTGCAAAGCCGCTCCTTCTTGTTTCTTCTGGTTAACAAGAATTTGCGTTGAAGATTGATAGATTGGTGTTATAAAGAAAAAGCTGATAACCGCACTGATGATAGCTATCCCTAGTGTAATTAAAAGAATCATTGCTAGGCGTTTTCGTAAAATATGAAATAAATCTTTTAAACTAATCGTTTCCTCCATAGATTCCTCCAACCTTCATAAATTTATATACAAAAAAGATGTATTTTTACAGATTTCACACATTCTTTTAGTAGTATCCGTATTTAGTGTCTACCTGTTTTTTATCATTTAGAACAACGCCAAGTAATTTTCCTGTTGTTTTATCTAACAGCTGCTTCGCTTTAACCACTTTATCTTTTTCAGTAACTTCGCTACGTACAACTAAAATAATTCCATCACATAAGTTGGCTACTATTTGTGCATCTGTTACAGCGAGTACTGGGGGTGTATCAATTAAAATAAGATCGTACTCCGCGTAACCTTGCTCTATCAATTCTTTCATCTTACCACAACTTAGTAATTCGGCTGGGTTTGGTGGAATGGGACCAGATGGTATAAAAGATACATTTGGAATGTAGGTCTCTTGTACACACTGCTTAAATGAAGCTTGACCTGATAATACGTTCGTTACTCCAAGTACACTTTTCGTTTGAAACAATTGCTCTAGCGCCGGCTTTCTCATATCAGCACCAATTAATAACACTTTTTTACCTTGTTGTCCAAATACAACAGCTAAATTTGCAGTTGTAGTAGTCTTTCCTTCCCCTGCGTTGGAAGATGTAACAACTATAGAATGCATCTCGCTTTCAATGGCAGTGAATTGAATGTTCGTACGGATATTCCGATATTGTTCAGCAACTTGCGATTGCGGCTGCACATGTGAAATGAGTTTTCGAATGGCTGTAGCTTTCTTAACGAACACGAATATCCCTCTCTTCTATAATTATTGCAATATATGAATATATATAATCTAAAAAGAAAAACTACTATTATCTATCTTTCACATCGTTACAGCGTTACGTCGTTCTTTACTAAAAATTCAACATGCAAATCTTACATTTAATTTACAGGATTTATCATTTTTTTTCAATAATTTTCAGAATATTTATATCGTCATATTTTTACATTATTTTACATAACAACGAGGAATATAGATATAAAAATATTCACCGTACATACAATTTTTATACATTATTTATTGTTTAATTTTTTATTTCTTATATTCAAATGTAACCTATTCCGTCCATGCTGAGCGCACTAAAAAAGGAAAGCAGTCTTCACTGCTTTCCTTTTTCATCTATTCATAATCTTCCTCATCTTCATCACCATCATAATACGTGTTTTCATTGTTCACATATATAGGACCATTCGCAACATCAACACGAAGTACCTATGCCCATGGTACAGCTAAACGTTTGTGCAACATATAATTTACAAGATTTATAATTTTCTCAATAATTTTCAGAATATTTACATCGTCATATTTTTACATAGAAACAAAAAATATTCACCGTACATACAATTTTCTATACATTATTTATTGTTTAATTTTCTATTTCTTATATTCAAATGTAATCTCTTCCACCCATGCTGAGCGCACTAAAAAAAGAAAGCAGTCTTCACTGCTTTCCTTTTTCATCTATTCATAATCTTCCTCATCTTCATCACCATCATAATACGCATTCCCATTGTTCACATATATAGGACCATTCGCAACATCAACACGAAGTACCCATGCCCATGGTACAGCTAAACGTTTATGTAACGCGCGCCAAAATTCCATTGACTTTCTTTCGTACCTTTGGAACTCCTGAAGTATCTCTTTGTAGGAGGAACCGTCTAACTGAATATTTGCTTCTAATAAACGAGAATAGGCATAGTGCTGTAATTCTAGTTCAGCAGCAACTTCCATTTCTTCTGGCGTTGCCATACCAATAATTGTTCCGTCAGGTGGGACAATTTCGTATACATTATGAACTTCAATAAGCCCTTCCGATTGATCCGCCAACCGCTTCTCTTTTTCAAACATGTAAACAGCCTCCTTTAACACACATTTTTTTTATGGTACAAAAGCATACTTCTTTAACAACTTTGTTTTTTCCTGCTTTCTCGATAAAATTTTACAAATTATTCACTAGATGACCTGTTTGTCGTTTCTTATCACCTATTTCTATCCTTACAGCAGAAATTAATTTCTCCTCATTAAATGTGCATTTATATATATCAGGCATTTTAAGTGTTTTCCAAAAGTGAAATTCATATTTAGAATCAAAATAGTTCATCATTAACACCATAATATTTCCATGGGTTCCTATTACAATATTTTTTTCTTTATATTGCTTTAATATATTTTGGATACATCTGACACCACGCTTTTGTGCTATATCATTTGATTCTCCACCTTCAAAAGAGAAAACTGGATCCTCCCATATTTTCATAATCGCTTTCTCAAAATCTACTACTGGTTCTTTACTTAATAATCTCTCACGTAAATCTTCTTCCGTTTGTACTGGCAATTCAAAGTGATTTGCAACTCCTTGAACAGTTTGTATTGCTCGTTTGTATGGACTAGAGATTACAACATCGATTTCTTCCCCTTTTAATAAATCTGTCACAGTTTGTGCATCATTCCGTCCTTTTTCAGATAATGGACGTTCTCTTTCTTCTGATGTATAAATAGAATGAGCATGACGGACAAAATAAATATGAGTCATGAAAAGCCCCCCTTTATTATCTCTTCAATTAATACTTCTACCCAATTTGATTCAATTAAGTAGCGATTAATTCCTTTCACTTTTCCTTATACAGTAAACAAAAGGTGCTCTATCAAAAGACACCTTTTGTTTACATAATAAAATTATATAGTTATAACTTCTTCCTAAATTCTTCACTCGTTACTACGCCTTGAATGAAATAATCTATATTATTTGTCAGTTTTTTGAGCGTCATATCATCTAAGTCGTTAGACATGAAAACAAATTCAACCTTGTTTCCTTCTTTATCTGTACCATAAAAGCTTTTTGTTAATGCAAATGCTGTTGAGCCGCCTTTCTGGCCTGCATGTTCATATATGCTATTCTTCAACAGTCCCCTTGAAAATTTTCTCAATCTCATCTTGCATTGGTTTTGGAAATTCAGTTCTATTATTGATTTTTCCTATTAAACTCATATAGTCTTTTGCCGTTGCATTTACTAGCCTGTCAGACCAAATACGTTGAAATTCCATGTCCATTTTTAATGGTATATTGTGTGTTTTCCATTCCACTTCGTCTTTCATCCATTCATGTATTTGCAAAGCATGCTTTCTATATTCATCCATGGACATTTTACGTAACACTTCTAAAGATTGATCTTCAGGTACATGAAGTTCTTTTTCTACATCTACATCCCTGCTATGCAGAATAAAGAGTAACCTACACTCGTTTGCTCTTTCTGTTTTTACTTCGCATGTGGCAAAAAAAAGGACCTGACCGCTTCTATGCATAGCCAGATGCTCTCTCCCACCTAAAAAGAGGGGTTTCATATCGTTTTTTTAATTGAGGTATATATATCATTCCTACTATTCTTTACATAACAAAAAAACATGCTCCACAATGCTAGCATGTTTTGTGATATTCTTCACATTATCTAATTAAAAAATAAACCTCTTTACTTACCATGATGTAACATTAAATCGCCAAACTCTTCCTCAATATGATTTAACTTTGCAATTCCTTCTTTCCATTTATGAATATAAAGCGAGACCCCAATAACAAATAAACAAATAATAGTAGAAAGAATAATACCGTATACGATAGTTACAGTACTCATAGTTACACTTCCTTGTAATAGGTTATAACTTTATTATAATCCTTTTTCTTGTGAAATATCGGAAATTCGACTTATTGTAACAAAATTAATTTTTCTGACTATAAAAACCAATTTAGGAGCGTATATATAAATCCATGTTAATTTTTCGACATCTAAATCCCTGCTATGCAGAATAAAAAGTAACCTACGCTCGTTTGCTCTTTCTGTTTTTACTTCGCATGTGGCAGAAAGGCCCTGACCGCTTCTATGCATGGCCAGATGCTCTCTTCCATCTAAAAAGAGGACTATTCTTTTTTATGTCACAAAATGTACAAATTTCAACTATTTTCCCTATTGTAATATGAGTTATATTAATTTAGAACACAAAGGAGATGGTAAAATATGACGACTTGGTTTATCGTTACGCTCATTATTTTAGGTGCTTTAAAAATAGCAGTAGCGAGCATTCCAAATTCTGTTGTGGAGTCGTTTATCAGCAGATTTGAATTACATCCACAACTTAATGAAGCGGCTGTCACCGTAACTATCGATGGAAAGCGTTTACAAGAAGAAGATAAAACTCAAATTATTGATCATTTTAACCAAGCGATATTTCTAGAGCGATATTATTTTCCTCCACAGAGCAGTGGGACTCCATTGATCATTAATGCAAAGAGGGGAAAAAACGATGTTACATTTTCTGTGTACAGTTACAACGATCACGTTGATGTATTCAAACAATACAAGAAGAAAGTAGTCGCGTATAGTCTGCGTTCCGATAGTCTTCAAAAGCGTTCTATGTTAGCAACAGGAGATTTAGCCTAAAAGTATTTTCAAAGAAATGGCCTTTTTTTAACCTCATTGATTATTTTCAAAATATTCACTAAATAAAGAAAGAGGATTCCTAAAATATAAGGAATCCTCTTTCTTGTCAAAAAAGTAGGGGCTCAACACCAAATACATGAACGCTATCCTTCCTAATACTAAAAGGCAAGGAACTAGAATAGCACTCATTCCCTTCACATTTCACTGAAAAATAAGTTCTGTCTTCAAACTATCTTTAGGCAAAAACCACCCTTTTTTCTCTAAACTATTCATTAATAACTCTCTTTGCTTCTTCGCAATATTTTCATCCCTAGCTTTAAATGATACTTCAATAACATAGTCCTCTTCTACTTTTCCCGTATTATCAACCGGCCAAATCTCAATATTGGTTTTTATACCATTTGTTTCACCTGTATACCTTTTCATTAAAACGGGACCATAAATATGAGAATTACTTAACATCTTTTCTCCCCAATTGGCATATAACCATTTATTCATTTTCCCTGGAAGTTTCTCTATTAACATTTTCTTAGCTACTTGCTCATTTGGCAAATCAAGTATTCCGTACCCTTTTGCACTATAATTCTTCTTATTGGAAATACTTAGTGTTTTCTTTTCAAAGCCCCAATCAACTTCCGCCTCATAATTTTCAGATTTACTATCAAATCCATCCTTTTTAGCTATTTCTAACGCATCATAAATTGTACCATTTTGAATTGGATATCTTTTTTTATACGTTAACTCAAAATCTTTACTAAATTCTTTTTTTCGAATTCTAGCAAACCAACCTTCTTTGCTTAAATCTTTACTAGCTGTATCTAAAAATTGCACTTGTATTCTCTCATAATCGGAATGAACTTGAAAATGTTCTAATACCTCTTTGTGAATTTTCTGTTTAGAATCTAGCACTTGTTCTGGCTTTACTAGTAACTTCACTTCAAAATTAGGTTCCATTGGACTAGCAGCAAATACTTCACTAAAATTGTATAGAAAAGAACAAAGAAAACCTATGAAAAAAACAAATACTTTTTTCATATACTGTAGCTCCTTTACACTTTTATGTTAAGTGAATGTCTTCTATAGTCAGTGAGTATAAATTTTTATACCCCATTGCACTAAGTTTTCGCTGTAATCGATCTGTATCCGCTTTAAGAGAATGGACTAAAATAGTATGTTCAGGCAATAAATTATTTAACATCGACTTTATATCTGTTATTCCTTGATGAACCTTGTATGGAATTATCCCCACTGTACACTGATTATTTGTAGGTTCTTTTATTACATTTCCTGCAAAGCTCCTCATAGCAATATGTCCAGTAAAAATAATTGAATTTCTCTCATCATTTCGCAGTTGTTCATAATACCATTGCGCTCTTTTTGTTTGCATATTTGCATCGCTCATTACGATAATTCCATGACTATAACGCGTACATTTCCCCTTATCCATAACTATTATATTTCTTTTCAACTTCTCCAAAGTCTGTTCTATTTCTTCTTTGTTTTTAATCCACTCTTTATACATCTTCATTTTTTCAAAACCATCAATAATTTCTTTATCAACCATAATTGAAAGTTCATTATACCTTTGCTGTAAATGTAACAATATATCTTGTGCTCTACCCAATGGAGGAAGTGGTAATAAGACCATGCCCTTGTTACTAATTACTCGTTCAATCTCTGTAAAGAGCTCATGGACTCGTTGATTTTGCGAAATATCTTCAGTATGATAGGCAGCATCTACTATCGCAACTTTTATACGTTCTTGTAAATTCTCTGGTAAATTAGCCCGCAGTAAATATGACTCTGATGTGTAATCCCCAGAATAAAACACATATGTACCAGCCATATCTACTAGAAACCAAACGGATCCTAATACATGCCCACTATATCCCCATTGAAAACGTAAAGATGGCGTAACATGTACCCATTCATTTGGATTACTGATTTCATCAATACATATGTAATTTAAATTTTGAATATCTCGCTCGTTATAAGGTAATGTTCGTCCTTGTGAATGATTATAATCCCTCCATTTTTCAAAATAAGAAGGAAGTTGCTGCATCGTATAACGAGTGGTCCAAATTTGTTGCTTATATCCGTGTTTTGCTAGTAGCGGAAGCCCCATCGTATGATCCTCATGAATATGCGAGAGAAAGACAGCCTGTAAAAGCGGGACAACCTCTTTTTCTACTTTTGGATAGCCGTCCACACAAGAACGATTAATACCACAATCAAATACAATCTTTTCTGTTTTATTTTCTACATAATAGCAAGAACGGCCATATTCCCCAGCTCCTCCCCACACTTTCACCTTCATAATTCTATTCCCTTTCTCTTTTGCTCTATATGTTGAAGAAGAAGTAGACAAATTGTGGTTAATCCTACAGAAACAACAGCCATCGCCATACCTACAGAAACCTCACCTTATTCAAACTGTGCTAAAATAAATGTCGCTGACGTTTCTACAGATGGAGGTAATACAAGAAGCGATGCTACCAGCTCTCGTATAGAAATCGTAAATGTCATTGCCCATCCTGCAAGAATTCCAGGAACAATAAGAGGCAGCATAATCTTTCTAAATACATATAATGAACTTCCAGAAAATATTTTTCCAGCGTGCAGAAGAGAATCGTCAATTTGTCCCAGTGATGCTTTCACATATTGCACCGTATATGGTAAAAAAAGTACAACATACGTCAAAATAACCATTGTAGGTGTATTATAAACAGAAAGCGGCATGTAAGGTGAGTTCCAAAATAAAATGAGGCCTACAACCATAACAATACTCGGAACCATATTAGGTAACATCCCACACATATCTATCCATTTTTCAAATACTTTCTTTCCTTTGCGAATCATGAGTGCTAAAAATACACCGATAATTACTGCAATTATTGCTGTTATAAATGAAAATAAGAAACTATTCTGTAACGCTTCTAAACCTGGTGATCCTGCTGTAAATAATGCCTCATAATGAATGAAAGAGAAATTATCCCAATGTAAGCCCCCACCTCTTAACTTTGAAAAAGAAGCAATTAAAATAGAAAAGTATGGGATACCAATTGCAACAATTAGTAAGCCAATCACATATCCCCATGCTAAAATGCGTACAGGAATAGAAAGAGCGTACTTTTTTGACCGCACACCTTTCCCACTTACCATCGCATATGAAAACTTTCGACTTAATACATTTTGCATATACCAAATGAGCATACATGCACTCAGTAATAACGAAGACAATGCTGTGGCACTGCCAAAATCAATCGGCCAACTTGAAATAAACTTATGAATTTCTGACGTTAACACATGAAAGCCTATTCTTCGTCCGAACGTGGCAGGTGTTCCAAATTCTGCAATTGTCTTCACAAAAATAAGCAAAGCTCCCATCACATAACTTGATAACAATAGTGGCAATATAATTTTTCTCAAACGATATACAAAGCTACCGCCATGAACCGCTGCCGCCTCCTCTTTACTACTGCCGATTTGAAGTAACGTATTTTTTAACATAAGGTATAGGAAGGGAAATAAGTGCAAGCTCATAATAAGAACCATGCCACCTAAACTAAAAAAGGAAGTAGATATTGTCTTTAAAGTCGGAAAAAATTGTTCAAAATATCCATTTGGCTGCATAAAAAGAATCCATCCCATTGATCCAATATAGGGCGGAGTCATAAAGGGAATCATAAATATAATATCAAGCTGTCTATACTTTCCGATTTCTGTTTTACTCATAATAAAAGCAAGTGGAAATGCCAATATTGTCGCTCCCATTACAACAAGTACACCAAGAAGCATTGAATTCATAAAGACTCCTGCTAACCCACCGCTCCCAATTACTTCAAAAGGCCTAATAAAATTCCAACTACTATCTTCATAGACACTAGATAATAAAATGAGAAAGAGTGGAACGACGATTAACATCGCCACAAGTAGCAATGCTACCGTCATTCCAATTTGTCTTACTGATACAATTCGATTTAACATATTATCACCATCTTATTGGAATACTTTCTTAAATTGTTTCCCTGTTTCATCTTGTTCTTTTTGAATTGTTTTCCAATCAATATCTAATACTGGAATTCCCTCTACATTTGGTCGTTTTTCAGCTTTTATATCTTTTCTACCTGGTAACAAATAATCATTAGAAATAAGTTTTTGTACTTCATCTGATAATAAATAATCAATAAACTGTTTCGCACCTTCTACATTATTACTATCTTTCATAATTCCAGCCGCACGTGGACTAATTACTGTTCCACTTTTCGGATACACAATATCAACTGGCTCACCCTTTGCTTTCGCACTATAAGCCATATAATCAACACCTGCTAGTACCATATCTTTTGCACCTGTCACCACGGGATCTAATGCTTCTTGGTTAGCACCCGCTACAGCTACTTCATTTTTCTTAAACTGCTCAAATAATTCCCATCCCGCTTGGCCATTCTTTTTTACATATCCTGTTACGAAATCTAAAGCTGATCCTGAGAGGGCTGGATCTGGAATATTCACTTTTCCTTTCCATTCTCCTTTTGTTACATCGCTCCAATCCTCAGGTACTGTCTTCACATTCTTTGTGTTATACACAATTCCTAATGCTGAAGCACTGTATCCAAAATAATGACCGTCATCATCAGACCATTCTGATCGGAGTTGATCTGCTTTCTTCGCTTCTTTATAAGCCAATGTCTGCCCTTCTTTTTTTAATCCTTCCATTGCCGGTAAAGAAGCTAAAACTACAACATCGACGACTGGATTCTTTTTTTCAGCTTCCATTCTTGCTAAAATTTTTCCCGTTGTCCCTTGAAACATCTCGACTTTTATACCTGTCTTTTTCTCAAACCCTTTTTGAATTTTCTCAGCCAGCCCCTTTGGTCCTGCACTATACACAACAATTTTCTTTTCGCTAGCCTTTTTATTTTTCGCATCAGCACTATTCGTTTTTGAACTACATCCTGTTACTACCATTGTAAAAAGTAATGTACATAAAAATACAAGCCTACGCCAACTGAATCGCTTCATATGTTTCTCCTCCAATATTATGAACAAATTTTTGTGGTACATATAATGAAACCGGCTTTCCAATACTTAACTTACTATTATGATAAGCCGTCCATACTCCAAGACTCCCCATGTCTACCTTTACTTCGTAACGTTCCCCAACATATGTAACATGCTGAATTTCACCTGCATACATTTGAGATACATCACTTTTCATCCAGCTAATATGTTCTGGCCGAATCATTTGTTTATTCTCTACAAGCCAGTTTGTCTTTCCTACAAACTGTGCAACAAATGTATGAGATGGTCTCGCATAAATTGCTTCTGGTGTCCCCTTTTGTAATACTTTTCCTCGTTTCATTACAATAATTTGATTAGACATCGACATTGCTTCTGTTTGATCGTGTGTCACATATAACGCGGTTAAACCAATTGAATGTACAATATCCATAAGCTCCAAGCGCATTTCCTCTCGCAAAATTGCATCGAGAGCACTTAACGGTTCATCAAACAAAATAAAATGCGGTTTTGTTACAATTGCTCTCGCAAAGGCAACACGTTGCTGCTGACCACCTGAAAGTTCATGAGGATATCTTTTCTCCAGTCCTTCTAGGCGAACACGCTTAATTGCGCTAGCAACATTTTCTCGTAAATGAACTGTTTGCTTTGTAGCACGCAAACCAAATGCAACATTCTCAAATACTGTCATATGTGGCCATAAAGCAAAGTCTTGAAACACCATGCCAATGTTTCGTTCATGAGGAGAAATTTTTATTTTTTTACTAGAAGAATAGACACATTTCTCTCCAAAATATATTTCTCCCTTATTTGGTTCTTCCAGTCCAGCAATCATTCTAAGCAACGTTGTTTTTCCACAACCCGATGGTCCTAAAAGCGTTGTAAATTCACCTTGTTTCATTACAATATCAAGTGGTTCTAAAGCCTTAGTTGTTCCAAACGTTTTTTCCAAACCACGAATTATAATGTCCATTGCGCCACCCTTTCTTTTCCATTTATTAACTTGTTTTCATTTTATCTGGAAGATTTATACTGAATGTTAATCCAGTGTAAAAATTAAATTAAAAAAACTATAACGAACTATTTATTTCTATAGATTTTTTCTATAGTTAAAAGAAAAAGGGAGGATATCACACAATGAATCTTTTAAAATTAGAAATTATAGTACTTATAAAAAAGTATCAAAAACTTACAATTGTTGCGGAAAAAATCGGTGTAAAGCAACCTACTGTAACATTTCATATAAAAAGTTTAGAAGAAGAATTAGGCGTTCGGTTATTTGAGTTACGTTCAGGTCGCTACTTCTTAACAGAAGCTGGTGAAGCTCTGCATCATTATGCTTGTAAAATAAATGCTCTTATGAAAGAAGCAAGACGGGTCACACAAGAATTTAAAGAGTTTGGTAAAGGATCCATAACAATCGGTGCGAGCTATGTACCAGCAACTTATGTTTTACCAGAAATCATTCATCAATTTCATCATGAATTTCCTAATGTGAGGATATCACTTATGGTAAAAACCGCTCCGGAAATTCGGACTCTATTAAGAAATCATGAGATTGATCTCGGTATCCTTTCCGCCGAACCATTTGATGAACCTCTTTTAAAACAAACAATTATAATGCCAGATACGCTTGTTCTTGCCTTTTCTCAAAATCATCCTTTTTCCAAAAAGACAAGCATATCATTACAAGATATTGCAAAAGAATGTATTTTGCTCCATCGTCAGCCTTCAACAACAAGACATTTACTTACGCAATGGATGATGACTCATAACATTACATTTCAATCCGAAATTGAACTTGATTCGCTAGAAACAATGAAACAGATTTTAAAGTATGAAAATGGAATTGCCTTTATATCCAAGCTAGCAATTGAACAAGAATTGAAAAGAAATGAGCTTTGTTGCATTCCAATTCCTAATTTTGCATTTCAGCGTAACATTTATACCATTCATCACGAAGACCGGTGGAATTCAAAAATGATTTCTTATTGGCTTGAGGCCCTTACTTCTTTTTCAAAAGAAAAACAGATATAAGAAATCAAACTTTAATCAATTAGAATTCTATTTACTGAAGAAATAGAAAAAGCTGTCGTTATTTACGACAGCTTTTAAACCATAATCCTATTGATTTTTCTTCGCTTCTATTTTTTCTTTTTCTGTTTCAGCCTTATCTAATGATTCTCCAACTTTTTTCTGCTTTTCTCTTGCTTCATCAACACTATCTACAGCTTTAATAACTTTATCAATCCCCTCTTCATCAACCTTCTTTTGCTTCTCTACTCTCGTTTTTTCTTTCTCTTCAATATCTTTTGCCTTCTGCAACATCTCTTCTGCATTTGACTTTACAGCTTTCTCAAGGGACGCATCTTTTTTCTTTTGCAACACTTGATTTGCATCGTCTTTTACTTCTAAATATTTACCATCTTTTAACGCTGATGCACCGTGATCCATCAGCTTGGCAACTTCCTTATATGATTTTGCTTCTTCCGTAGATTTTTCTTTTTCTGCTTTTTCGAACCACATAATTGCATCACTATATTTTCCATCTTTTAATGCCTGCATGCCTGTTTCCATTTGGATATCATAATTACTGCTACATCCAGCCATTACAAAAAGCAAACAAAGCATCGCAAAACTTATTTTTCTCATGATGTTTTTCTCCTCTTTCTGTGTTACACATCTTACCTTATTTAATCGCATTTTCTTCTATGCATACTTTATTAAATCTATCACACCTAAAAAATACTTTCAAAAAGAAAAAATCATCCAGTAATCCTAATACAACAAAGAAAACTGGATGATAAATAGATGATGAGATTATAAATTCCCTTTTATACCTTACTTCAAAACGCTTTATACACTTTTTTCGTCTTCGGATTTACAGCGTACCACCCCCATGTAGCTGTATGGCTTTCTTCTCCATTTGTTACAACCTCATACACGTGGATGACATAATCACCTTGTTCCTTAAGCTGACACATCTATTTGTTTTTTCATACTCCATTGCTTTGTTCCTACTAATACAACGAAAAGCAATCCAGCCCCTGATGTTAACATGACAATACTAGTTGGAATCATATCTAATAAAAATCCGTACAGCATCATTCCAAGCGGTTGAATGGCTGTAGCAATGGTTTCAAGAAGTCCAAAAACACGCCCTAAATACCCTGGATCTGTTGTTTTTTGCATATGTACTTGAAGAGGGACATTTATTGAAATCATTGTTGCCCCGCAAAGAAACATAAAAATGATATAGTAAATAAAACTTACTGTCTTTGGAAGAGTAAATAATAATGGAAAAGCAGTACATAAAATTAACCCTGCAAATACAAACAAACCAATGCGAATAGAGCGGAACATATCATTCATTTCCTTACGAATGGATAAAATAATTGACGCTGCTAATACACCAACTGATAACATCCCTTCTACGATGCCAAGTTGCCTAGAAGATAGGTGTAAACTTTGAATAATAATATATGGAAGTGAAACAGAAAGTGCACTTAAGAAAAAGTTAATCCAAAAAGCCATCTTCAATAGCCCATAAATATCATGTTGCTGTTTCACATATAAAAAACCTTCTTTTATACTTGTTAAAAAATGGGCCTTCTCCTGTTCTGCCTCTACTTTGTATAAATCAAATACAATAAATAACTGCACGATTACAGCTAAGAAAAACGCAATCCCATTTAAGAGAAAAAAGAATGTAATTGAAAAGAACCCAAATACCATTCCACCAATAATCGGCGCTAAAATCGTCGATAAGGAAGCTGCTGTTTGATTTAAAGCACTTGCTTTTTGAATCCGCATACCATCAACTAAAGTTGGAATAGAAGCAGTAAAAGCAACCGAATAGAAACTTGCACAAATTGCTAACAGTGCTGCAGATATATAAATAAATAGAAGTGAAGGTCCAAATGTAGTAGAAAGAACAAACATTGTAAGCATCGTTACACTACTTAATAAATCAGTGCCGATGACAAGCCATCTTCGGTTTACACGATCGGCTACTACCCCAGCAATTGGCCCGCATACTATTCTTGGAATTGAACCACATATGAGCGTAGTCGCAAATCCGACACCTGATCCTGTTATTTTTAAAACATATAACCCCATTGCAAACGTATAAATTCCTGAACCTAATAAAGAAGTCATTTTTCCAATCATCATCAAAATGATATTTCTCGTTGCAATTTTGATTCTTGGATCATTTTGACTGATACTTACGTCTCCCATTATGTCACTCTCCCCTTAAAAGTTAAATTGTGTTAAACTTATTATATAATCATTTTTTAAATTTTGACAACAAAAAGTTTAATTGTATTTAACTTTTTTATGATAAAGGAGCAATTATATGGCTACTCTTGGTGAAAAAATTAAAGCACTGCGAAAAGAAAAGCGGCTTACTCAAACAGAATTAGCTGGTACAGAGTTAACGAAAAGTATGCTAAGTCAAATCGAAAATGGGAAAGCAACACCTTCCATGAAAACATTACAGTATCTTGCTGGTAAGCTTGAATGTGAAGCTAGTTTTTTACTAGAGGAAGACAACGAAGAAGTGACAGAGCTTATTCCAAAGATGGAACAAGCTATAAAAAATAATCAATTTGAAGAAGTGTATCGTACACTGCTGCCTATTGTTCAAAAAGAACTACCACCTACTTTAAGTACAGCTCGTTTATATAAACAATTTATAGGCGTTGCATTTAATATGAAAGATTACAACATACATTCCTATATTGAAAAAGCTATTCCGATTTTCCAAAAATATACCTTATATCGTGAAAGTACACAAACCAAATTAATGCTTTATTATATATTATTTGTTGAAAAAAAATATGAAGAGTGCTTACAGCTTATCGCATCTATTCGAAAAGAATATGAAACGAAACAATTAGAAATGGATCTTATCATGCAAATACAACTTTTCTTAAATGAAGCTATCGTCTTACTTGCATACGGTGATTATGAAGGGTGTGAAAAAATCATCTTACAAGCGCTTGATTTCTCTAAAAAAAATCAAGTGTATTATAAAACAGATGAATTTTATCGCATTCTCTCTTACCAAAAAGTAATCATAGCTGATGAAAACAAATACTTACACTATATAAAAAAATCTGAGCAATTTGCTATTTTTACAGAAGATTCTTTATCCATCGCGATTGTAGATATATTAAAAGCTTATTACTATAACACAATCACACATGAGTATACGTTAGCCTTGCAGCACCTAGAGTTGTTTAAAGAAAAAATGCAAAATGAGCCAACCTTTGAAGATGACGGCATTTATTATCTTGAAAAAGGAAAAGCTTTATATGGTCTTAAGCAATATAAAGCGGCGTTAGAAATATTAGAACGAGCAACCATTCCAGATTATATGTTCCATCCATTGGATCAAGCATGGACGATAACAGCAGGTGCTTACCGCGCACTTTGTTATATGGAACTCCAAAATAAACAAAAGGCGCTTCAAGAGGCAACAGAAGCCTTTCATGCTATACAAGAATTTCCTAATTCAACATTTACTTCGTTTATTAAAGAAACATTACAAATAATACAAAAACTTTAAATTCACTCCAAAATGGTATATTACTCCTCCTTTTTAGCAAAAATAATAAGGATGGGAGGAATGTAAGAATGAATGTACAACGTGCAAAAGAAATTTCCGAGTCATCAGAAGAAGCTCATGTCAGTTTTCAAGGCATGCCAGTTATGATTCAACATGTTGATGAAAGCAATGAAACCGCCCGAATATACGATGCTACAAATCCAGATCGTGAATTAACTGTTCCAGTCAATAGCCTAGAAGAAATATAAGAAAACCCACTTCAGTTTTATTTGAAGTGGTTTTTTTCTTATTTTCGTTTCATATGAAATGAAAGGCCACCAATTTGCCTCTCCAAATATTTTGACCATCACCGGCACAAATAGTGTCAACATGACAAAGGCGTAAAGCAGTAAACCACATAATATTACGGTAGTTACCTCTAACATTGTTAACACACCCGATGGATATAAAGCCGCGAATGTACCGCTTAAATACAAATTCACCAGCCTTACCCCAAAATTGATTTTCTTTATGCTCTGCCGATGACTTAGAAGGCCAAAACAACTTATGCCCAAGGACTGCCATAAAGAATGGGACAAACGTGAGAAGAGCAAGTAGTAATACAGTAACGCCAACTGCTACCCCAACTGCTGATTGATATAGATTAAATTTTGGGAAACCAATCGCTGCGAACCCTACAAGAAACATTTGTGAAAATGTCGAAAGAGGAAAATTCAATTGATCTACTAAAAAAGCAATAATGGATTGTATACTAATATAGCTAAGTCCCACTGTAACAAGTGGAATAAAAGCCGCAACAATAGAGCGGAATACAATAATAAGCACGACTAAAATGAAAACAACTGTAATCATTTCAGTCTTCTTTAATCCTTGCTCCGCGTTTTCCGTAAAATCATTATCAATAAGCCAACTTCCCGTATAATAATGATCTACTTTTATATTATCAATTGCTTTATATAACTGCTTGCTAATTTCTTTTCCCTCACTATTTTTATATGCAATAGTTTCAGTTCCATATTAACAAAAGAAATACTTCATAAATACAAGTTGAATCCCCGCTGCTTTTTGGCAGAGGTATTACTGTCTGCCAATAGTCGAAACAACAAATTTCATCTAAAATCGGCAAGGATACCCCTACTTCAATCGTGTGAAGGGCGTAGCCCAGATAAGTGGGGGTATCCTTGCCGTCAGATACTTGGTATGGTACGTTAAAAATCATAAGATTTTGTACCATACCAAGTATCTGAAACTTCCACCTTGCCTCCTCCTTTCTCAGTTTAGGTTATTTACTTTCACTAAAAATTTGTTGTAATTTAGTTAGTGAAAGGCGGTGAAAATAATGTCTACAATTACTGCAAAAATACAAATCTATGTTTCCGATAATCAAACTGAAAGTCTAAAGACAACAACTAACGCTTACCGCAAGGTCGTTAAGTGGTGGGTAGTTGACGATAAAATACAGTTCATATATACATTGGAGGGGATATATTATGGATACGAAAAGACAAAGCAACGACACTTATTACGCAGTCATATTTACTTCTAAACTTTCAAAAGACACCACTGATTATAATGATGTTGCCGATGAAATGGAAAATCTCGCTAGAAAACAACCCGGATTTATAGACGTGGAAAGTGTACGAGATACATCAGGATTAGGCATTACTATTTCCTATTGGGAATCGCTAGAAGCAATCAAACATTGGAGAGACAACATAGCACATACCGCAGCAAGAAAAAGAGGCCGTGGGCAATGGTATGAAAGTTTCCATATGAAAATATGTGTTGTAGAAAAAGAATATGATTTTCGGAGAGAAGGTTTATAATCGATGCAAAACAAAATAGCTCTTATTGTTGTTCACGAAATATACGGCGTAAATAATCATATGCAGGATGTAATAGCAAGGTTTTCTTCACCACAAATAGATGTCTTCTGCCCAAATTTTTTACAGTTAGATGCTCCTTTTCATTATGATGAGGAAGCAAAAGCCTATTCTCATTTTATGCAAAACGTTGGCTTCCATTATGGGAAAGAACAAGTTGAGGAAATGGTTACGAAACTTTCAAAAGACTACGAATACATAGGGCTCATCGGTTTTAGTATCGGCGCAACAATCGCGTGGCTATGCAGTGACAATCCAAAGGTTCATTTTATTATTGGCTGCTATGGCTCCCGCATACGAGATTATTTACAGGTTAAGCCTACGTGTCCTACTCTTCTTATTTTTCCAGGAACGGAGGCAAGCTTCTCGGTATCTTCACTTATCACAGCACTACAAAAACAAAACAATCCACTACTACAAATTGAGCAACTTCCCGGTGAACATGGATTTTTAAACTCTTATACTACAAAATATAACGTACCATCTACAAAACAAGCGTATAATGAAATAGACTCATTTCTTCTAAGAAACCTGCCTAAAAACATATATTAGAGGAGTTTTTATATGCCATTTACCCTACTCTTACTTGCTTTCTTTATTCTAGTTGTCATCATAGCGTTTACCTTCATTTTTATAACCATAAAAAAAGGAAAGTATCTACATCGTCCTTATCGACATTCTTTTATCGTTATTTTATTGTTTTTTTGGGCATTGGATTTTAGTGTTAACTGGCTTTTACACTATACTCCCTGACGATATTAGTAACTTTATTTTCCTACCAATTTGGTATTTTCTTTGTATTTTAGGGTTTATGGTTTGTTTCAAGGAATGGAAAAATAACCGGATCATTTCTATATCTGTCGGAGCTTTTTCTTTTATTAGCTTACTCTTCGGGATGCTGCTCCATGTCATTTCTAATATGTAAATTTTTAAAGGAGCTATCTGAAGATGGCTCCTTTAAAAGTTTTTACGTTCCATCCAAATCGGAATGAACAGATACAATGCATACGCAAGAACCATCCATATTGTGAAAGAAATTATTTGCTGTGATGAAAGCTGCGGAAAGATACTTGAGGAGTAATACAAGATGAATGAATCTAAAAATAAACCGATTCCAGTGCCGAATATTCCTAGTTTTATAACTGCATAGCGGGAAGAATCTATTTTTTGGTACAGCCACATGACAAGATACAATGCGACTGCCGTACCAATTTCAAGAGAAATAAGAACTTTGAGAAATGAATGTGATGTGATTTCTACTAGTACAACTGAACCAAATAAAAAGAAAAATATTGATGCTGCAAACCAAATACCGACAGAAAATAAAATAGTAACCCACAATTTATTGTTCATCCTTTTGCTCCCCCTCTTGTAAGAATACTAACTTTTGCACTAGTACATGCAATCCATCATATACGTCTTCAGTAGAAAACACTGGATTACATAATGCTTGCAGCGCTAATCCATCTATTAACGCGTTACACATGATAGCCCAAGTTTCAGGTGAGATTCCTTCAACTGGTGATTGTTCCCACACTTTTTGTAATTTTTTATTTTCATAGTTTAGCAATTCACCAATCTTCTCTTTTATTAATTCATTATTCAATCCGTTTGCTACTAATTGAAAAAACAAATGATGATACATCGAATCTTTTGTACATCTACTTTTTGCTGATTGTAAAGCTTTTTCAACATGAAACTCTTTACCTACCTGCTCCCATGATGACTTACAAAATGATTCTGTTACTTCAAGTAATAACCGTTCTTTCGTTTTAAAGTGATAGTACACCGTCCCTTGTGTAACATCGGTCCTTTCTGCAACTGCTTTTAGCGTTAGTTTCTTCATTCCTTGTTCAGCAATCAGTTCTTTTGATGCTTGTAACAATTGTTGTTTATTCACAACATTAGGTTTTGCCAATGGAAATACCTCCTCCTTTAAGTTAGTTAGATAACTAACTTATATTATACAGAAAAATCAGAAATAAAAAAGAAGAAAAGCCTACAATTAGCTTTTCTTCCTTCTATTTTTACCTTTATAGGACTGCATAGTTACAGAGTCACAAGGTGTGTAATATATTTGGGGAGTTGCTTTGTTAACAAGCATTGTAAAAGTGATCAAACCAATGAGAAGGAAAATAAACACTGTAAATAAAATAACACCTATCGTTAAAAGAATCATAACACCACCCCTATTATATTCGTGATATTACACTTTTCGATATAATATATGGAGAATCCTTGTTATAAGAACAATCGTAACAAAATAATCACAATCACTCCCGTTAATACTGTTCCTAGTAAACTACGTGTATAGATGGCCACAAGAAATGTTGGAATTGCCGCAATGACATAATCCCATTGCATCGTTTCGTTCATAAATAACACTTGTGCAAGAAGGGCCGCGAGTATCGCAATTGGTATATAACTTAACCACTTTAATCCCCAATCTGGAATTTGTATTTTACTAAACACAACGAGAGGTACTACGCGTGGTATGAAAGTGACAACACCTGCCCCAATTAACAGTAGTAATACATCTAATCTTACGTCCATTTCTCAATCACCACCCCAATTGTTGCTGCTGCAAGTGTTGCTATAATCACCGCTACGCTTGCTGGCATAAAAAAATGCGAACCGTAGGCAATTATAATCGCTGCAATTGCGACACTAAGATGAATCGCCAGTTTCGGTTTACTACTTATTAACTGGAGAACAAATAAGCCAATAAACATAGCCGGTAAGGCATAGTCCATACCATATGTGTGAGGATCTGGTATCCACTCACCAAAAAGTCCACCAATAATTGTAGCTATAATCCAATTTACATATGCTGTTACATTTAATCCAAGCATCCAGCTTTCGCCTAAATATCCCTTTTTGGCTGCGTGCTGCACAGCAACACCGAAAGTTTCATCTGTAATTTGCGAACCGATTATCATATTTTTTAAAAAAGGAACTTTTATGAAATAGGGAGCAAGCGCAGCGCTCATTAATAGATGGCGTAAATTCACAAAGAATACAGTAAAAATAATTGCGGAAGCAGGAGCGCCAGCTGCGTACATACCAGCTAGTATAAATTGCGCAGAACCGGCATAAATCAAAGTGGACATAAAAGCGATTTCTACAATTGAAAAACCGGCTGTTTTTGCGATAACACCCGCCGCAATACCGATACTTAAATACCCCAGTACCGTTGGCAAGCAGTCTTTCATGCCTTGCCTGAATGTTTCGTCACTATGCAATGTCACTTGTACCTCAGCTCTACTCATCACCCTTCCTCCTTCATTTCTTTCATACTTCGTTTTCCGGTTACAACATGAACTAAATCTATATTGCCTCGCCAAAGCTTATCTAACTTATCAGGACCAAACTCCTTTGTAATTTCTTCGACCATAATATCGTGCCGAACATATTCTGTTGCGACAAGGACTAGCGCCGGATCGTACGTTGTCACAGCCCACGAAGTGCCATGATCTGAGAAATTAGCAATGAGTACTTCTTTTCCATCACGCGCAATCACTGTTAAATGACCACCCATTCGCTCTTTCACAACATCTGGCGTCATATAATTATGGTGAAATGTCGTCCCTATTTTTGTATCAGGTGCGCCAAAGAGAATCGAAAATATATGTACGCCTTCCTGCTCTTTTCTCTGAATCAATGACTCTAACTCAGTTACTTGCTGTTCCCATACAGAAATCCATAGTTCTCCTTCAGCTCGCTCGATAATATTACGAATTTCTTTTATAATACGTTCATCCGTGCGAATATGAGAGATCACATCTACTTGGCGTTCTTGCTCTAAACTATTTAACTTCTGATCAAGAAAATCAAATGACTTTTCAAAATCCTTTCTCATTCGGTCCATTAACTCTGTTGCCGATACGGGAACATATTTAACCGGTTCTGACGGTACTAAGTGCACCGCTCCCTTATCCATCAATTTACCAAGTACCTCATAAATCATGGAACGCGGTACACCAGTTTGCTTACTAATCTCATACCCCGTTGCTGGATAATGCTTTAATAAGCCGATATATGCTTTACACTCATATTGAGAAAACCCTAATTTCTGCAATTCTTTCATAACTTCATCCATTGTAATCCCTCGCTTCGTTATTTAAACCGCTCGTACTTCAAAACGGCGATTTTGTTTTCCTTTATCTCTGTTTGACAGCTTCTTTTATATGCATCTTGTAAAAATAATGCTTCTGTCATGGTCCCGCCCCTTTAGTAGTTATTGTTATACCTACTAATATAAAAAGAGAATATGAAATAGTCAATAAAATTCTGAATTTTTAATAAAAATAAAAAAATCCTCTATTAAGGGCTTTTTACACATTATTTCGATTTCCCATATTCTTTTAATGCATTTTGTAATGTTAGCGTTAGCGGCGTTGGCAAACTTTCTAACGAAAACCAGCCTATCCGATCAATTGCATGCTCTTCTAAGTTTTCTGCTGTTCCGCTTATTACTTTTGCCATATAGGTCGGACATACCCAGTGCACATTTTCTTCACGCAAAATATGATTCGTTACGCATAATAGCGATGTAATTTGAATTTCTAACCCTACTTCTTCTTGGATCTCCCTAACGACTGTATCTTCTACTGTTTCCATCCACTCTACTTTTCCGCCAGGCAGGCTCCAATAACCTTGTTCTGGTGCTTTTTTTCTTAGCACGAGAAGCAATTCCCTTCGCTCGTTTAAAATAAAGGCCCCGGCGCCAATTCGTGGATACAATTGCTCATCCATTATTCTTACACTCCTTCTTACTTTCCCTTTGTTTACAACATATATATCCATTTTGACTTTCCAACATATAAGTCACGGCTATGAAGAACAAAAGGTGATCGCTACTTATTTTCTCTCTTTGTTTTCACTTGGCATGGGGCAGGAAAAGGATCTGACCGCTTCTATGCATGGCCGGATTCTCTCTCCCACCTAAAAAGAAAGGTTTTATGTCGATTTTTCAATTTGTACTTATATATAATCTCTTTACTAAGAGTACAATAGAATTCCAAAAGAAAAAGGACTCCCATATGGGAACATCCTTTATCTTAGTATTTCATTCGCTTCTTTTTCATAAATTTTATCAAATGTTGTCATGACGCGCTGCGATGCTTGGACCATTTTTTGATTGGTCATAATATCCGCCATTTCTTTCGCCATATCCACATTTGAATTTTCTAGCATATAATTTCGAACAGTTGCTGTTCCATTAGGTAAATCAGCAATGTTTCTATCTGCTAGCGTAAAGCATTTGTTCTCACGCTGAACAAGGCGTGCATGCGCTTCAGCATCTACTGTTTTCGTTTGTAAACGTGCAATATTATTTTTTGTAGTCTCGTCATATAGCGTACCATCCGCTCCTACAGCGAGTTTTGCACCTTCTGGAATACGAATACGTTCATTATTACTTCCAAGTACGAAAGCACCTGATGTCGTTTGTAAGTAACGATCACTATTTACTGTGAAATGACCATCTCGCGTTAAAAACGTTTCCCCCTTGTTAGAAGTAACGAAAAACGATGAAGTACCTGCTGTTCCGTCATCTAAAAAGAAGTCTGTATCGCTATTAGTAATTTGCGTATTACCTGGCACTAAATTTACATGGGTCGCAGCTGGTACAACTGCATAATCAACCGTACCAATTGCTGTCTTCTCTCCATTACCAAGGCGATACGTATTTTGTGCATCAAACACTTTCGAAGTCATCTTCTCTGCTTTAAAGCCCGCTGTTTGCGCATTTGCTATGTTGTTCGCATGTACATTTACATGCTGCATGTAGTTCATCATACCCATAGAGCCTATATAAATACCATTCATATTAATTTGAATAAGACAACCGCCTTATTCCTCACCTCTCTTCTTATGATGTTTGTAACATTTGTTTTGCTAAATGTTCCGCTGTAGCGATATGTATATGTTGTTTCACATCTTGCCCATCTGTCATGAAGACGATAGGAGCGGATGAGACTGCTGGAATTTTCAATAACTCACCACTGCTTGCTGTTTCATCAAATTTTGTAAATACAATCCCATCGATATGAATATCTTTAAAGTTCGTAATAATTTCAATCATATCTTTACTTTTCATAGAAGCTGATAACGTTAAACAAATATAGTCTGGCTCTACTTGTTTCATCGTTTCGATCATCTCTTCAACCGTTTCTGATGTACGATAATTTTTTCCAGCTGTATCAATTAAAATGTAATCTACACCGGCTTCTTCTTTAAAGTAAGTGAGCGCTCTTGTCATCGCTGCTTCACCCTGCACCGCAATGACTTCCGCTCCAATTGTTTTCACGTTATCTTGAAGCTGCTGCACCGTTCCGATGCGAGAATGATCCGTTGTAATAAAACCAACCGTTTTCTTCTGACCGTGAAGCTGCCATGCTATTTTCGCAAGTGTTGTCGTTTTTCCAACACCAGTTGGGCCGATTAAGGCGATGGTCTGTACATCTTTTTCAAATACATTCTCTGTATGGAAATGCGTTCTCATATCTTCTAATATGAACTCGATTACTTCTTCTTCCGTAATCATCGTCGCGTTCTCAAACTTCACTTTCAGTTTTTCAGCATACGCACGAATAAAATACTGTTCCACATCACTTTGTTCTAACATCCGAATGACTTTTTGGATGATAAATGGTACAGATTGTTGTTCTTCTTGTTGTACTGGAACTTCTTTCTTACTTTCAGCGACTACTTGCATAGAACCAAGCTTGTTCTCTTTCGGAGGCGCTGTTCTCTCCGTCTGTTTCACAACTGTAATTCCTTGCCGAAACAGCTGCAATAATTCCTGTTTTTTCTGTGCCAATTCCTCACTATTTCCTGTTTGAATAGCCACAGGAATGGAACTCGTTGTATGTTCTAAGTTATGCAGCACCGATTGAATATGATTCGCTCTGACGATTTCTTCTGACGGTTCATTGACCATACCCATCAATTGTGCATGAAATTTTGGTGCTTCCATACTCTCTTCGCTTTTCTTATCTTCTGGAAAGGCAACTAACATTTCATATTTCTTTTTCCAAAAGAACGGGATGCTTCGCTTCACGCTTTCATCGACAACATAGTAATAATCCGTACCATACTGCTCAAACAATTTACGATACAATTCGTTTTTCGAAGCAGCTTTAATTCGTTTTAACGCTTCCTTCTTTTCTGTGCTTTCCACAATCTCACCTCCCTACTATTCGATATAAGCAATTTGATCCACAACAATTTCTGGTGCAAGTTCGCTAATACATAACACTTTTGCCTCTATTTGATAACGATCAAGAAGCCTTACAATTCCGAATCTGAAATCTTTTCTGCGTGTTAATAAAACTGGGTCTCGTCCCATTAAGCGAGCTTGTTTGAAAATATGCTGCACTTGCTCTATAACACGTGTTTCTAATTCTAAATCCCAGTTTAATAAATAACCTTGGTACGAGTTATTGACAACATCCGCATCTAGTTCAAGAGAATCAGCGAAAAGTGCCGCGTAAATTTTCCCGTCAGGATTTTTCGCATGCTCACAAATGACTTTGGAAATACATTCACGAACAAATGCTGTCACACCATCGACATGACTTTGATAAATTTCTTTCCCATCGATAATTCCCTCAATAATTGTTGGTAAGTCCCTAATTGAAATTCCTTCTTTTAGAAGCTGTTTCACAACATTTTGAACAAGTGATAGATCGATTTCTTTCTTCTTGATCTCTTCTAATAGAACGCCGTGATCATTTTCAAGCGATTGAATTAAATCTTTCACATGTTGACGCTGGATAAGCTCATGAAGATTACGGCGAATAATTACATCTAAATGCGTAATTAATATACTAAGCGGCTCTAATACTTGATAGCCTTTCATCTGCGCATCTTGAACCATATGCTCTAAAATCCAGTATCCGTCTTCACCGAAAATTGGATCTTTTGCTGGTTCTGCATCTAAATCAGCCATCACATTTGGCGTTTTCAGCGCTAATAAATAGCCTGCTTTTAAAACACCTTCTGCGGCTTTCGCCCCTTTAATACGGATCATATAGCGCCCACGTGGCCTAAAGCTCGTATTATCTTTAAAGTTAATTCCTGGAACATTAATACCAAGATCGGTAATAATGGATTTCCTCATGAGAACCACTTTATCACGGGCCGTTTCACCGTTAATCTTTTGTTTCACAAGCGCCGCTAAGTCTAATCCTAGCTCCACGATAATTGGATATTTATCTGTAAATACTCCAAACGAATCTTCTACTTGTTGCAGTTGATCTTCATCGTTTTGAATCATTTCTATTTCTTTCTGCAACTCAGCATCTTTCTCCCTTTGTATCCGTTTTTTATTGCGGAAACCTAAGAACATAATCGTACCGCCAACAAGTGTAAATGGTAAGAATGGCAGTGGCGTAAAGATACCCATTGCGATAAATAAACCGCCAAGCGCGTAAACAACGACTTCATGCGCCATTAACTCTTTAAAGATACCTTCAGTCACTGTATCAGGTGAACCATCAAATACACGCGTTACGATAATACCTGTCGAAATTGCCAGCAGTAACGAGCCAATTTGGTTGACGATTCCATCACCGACAGTTAGCTGCGTATAATGAAGAGCAGCCTCTGAAAAGCTCATACCTTGCTGCATCATCCCGACAATTAAGCCGAAAATAATGTTAACGAATAAAATGACAATCCCGAAAATAACGTCCCCTTTAATGAACTTTCCGGCACCATCCATCGCTCCATAAAACTCTGTTTCCATATTTAATTTTTTTCGTTTGGCCTGTGCATCTTTGTCTGTAATAATACGCTGGTTTAAATCAGCATCGATGGACATTTGTTTCCCTGGTAAGGAATCAAGTGTAAAACGTGCCGCAACCTCGGCAGTACGAGATGCACCGTTCGCTACGATAAACTGGAAAATAATTAGCACCGTAAAAATAACGATACCAATTAATAAATTCCCGCCAATTACAAACTGACCAAACTCTTCAATAACATGACCAGCATTCCCGTTTGTTAAAATCGCCCGCGTTGTCGAAACGTTAATCGATACGCGGAAAATCCCGATTAATAACAGCATAGTCGGAAATGCCTTTAGTTCGTCCCACTCTTTAATACTTGTTGCTCGCATATAAATAAGCACTGACATGCTTAATAAAAAGACGATAATAATATCAAGTATAAATGGCGGAAGTGGAATTAAGAGCGCCACAACGAATGACGCTGCTAAAAAGATAGAAAAATAGGTTCTTGCAGAATCTATCTTAAACAAAGAGATCTCCTCCAAACGCGCTTTTATACTTCAATTTGTTTCGTTTGAATTAAATAGCGCATAACTTCAATGACAGCTACATATAAATCTTCTGGAATCGTCTCCTCTTCCTCAACTTGGTAATATAAAGACCGAGCAAGCGGACGATTTTCCACCATTGGTATTTCTTGTTCACGGGCAAGTGTACGCATATATAATGCAAGCTCATCTTCCCCTTTTGCCACCACAATCGGCGCAGCGTCAACGTGTTTATTGTAACGAAGCGCAACCGAAATGTGCGTCGGGTTATTGACAATAAACGTGGCGCCATCCATTTTCTTTGCAATTGTCCCTTGCAAAATGGCATGCATAAAGTTTTTTCGTTTCCCCTTTACTTGCGGGTCCCCTTCATTATCTTTATGCTCTTGTTTTACTTCTTCTTTTTTCATTTTGATATCTTGCTCGTATTCCCATTTTTGATAAATGAAATCAATAATAGAAAGCACAATTAAAATAATTAAAATCGATAAAAAGATAAATTTAATTTCTCTTATAATTTCTGTCAGCGATGCCGTCCAGTTAAATCCAATCATGCTGACGATTTTCTCTAAATTCCTTTTAAAGAGAACATACGCAACATAGCCGATTAAGACCATATAAAACAGCGACTTTAAAATATCTACTAAACTTTTTCGGCTAAACAATCTCGTAAAATAGTTTTTCGGATTAATGCGCGATGCCTTTGGCTTAATCACTTTAGAAGAAAATAAGAAACCGACTTGAATCATATAATTGAACAAATGAAATATATAGACGAGTATTAAAACGGGAGCTGATATTTTTAAAAGCAGCATCCCCATTAAATAAAAATACTCCGTCACATCAGTATTCTTTCCAATTTGATCGAACAGTGCCGCGACAGAATTCGCAATTTCATATCCGAGCCAATCTCCGAAAAAATAAACAACCACTGCTAGTACAAGAATCGAAAATAAATTATTTAAATCTTTACTCCGGGCGATATTCCCTTCTTCACGCGATTTCCTACGCTTCTGCGGGGTGGCCTTTTCTGTTTTATTATCCTTTGCCATACGTGCCCCCCTACTTCGTTAAGAAAAAATTAAATAGTTTTGTATATTCCTCAAGTAACACATCCGTCATATTTTTAAACACATAGCCAAGCATTGGCACACTCATCGCAATAAACAAAATACCGCATGTAATTTTAATTACGAAAGCATTCATAAACACGTTTAATTGCGGAGCATTTTTTGCGATCAAAATGAGGACAAAGTTAATGATGAATAAGCTCCCCATAAGCGGAAGTGCAATTTCGACCGCTGACGTCATCGCAAATAATAATGTCGCTAATAAACTATCTAAGAAATTTGTTGTCAATAATTTTGAAATCGCCTCTGTATATTGAAACGACTTTAAAATCGTGGCAACAAAATAATCAATGCCGCCGAGTGAAATAAAAATAACAAGGAAAAAAATATCAAAAATCGTTGCTAATAAAGTCGATTGTGCACCCGCGTTTACATCAAATAAACTGGCCTGTGACAAACCGATATCAAAGTCTAAAATATGGCCTGCCATTTTCGGAATGTTCCACAGCATTTCTACGATTTTTGAAAGTGCTAATCCAATCACAATTTGCGTTCCAGCGTAAGCTACTACATCCCACACCGTTTGAATATGAGACACATCCACTTTGTCAGCGATTGTAATGGAAAGCCCTAATCCAAATGTCACCTTGGCCATCGCTGGCATCGATCGTCCTGAAAAAAACGGTAAAAAATATAAAAATGAAGTGATGCGGCAAAACGCAAAAAACGTTGCCGCCCATAATTCCATATTCATTTCATTCACCTATCTTTAGTACGAGCGCAGCAGCGATGGAATTTTGTCAAACAAATCTAAAATGAGTGTCGTTAATTCTTGAAACATCCACGGACCTAAAATAATAATAACAAGCACAATACTTGCCATCTTTGGTAAGAATGTCAACGTTTGTTCCTGAATTTGCATCATCGCCATAATCACGGCGATGATAATTACAACAACCAAACTCACACCGGCAATCGGCAGTAAAATCATAAACCCTTTATAAAAAAAGGATTGAAAAATCTCTATAATTGGTGATGTATTCATTTATATGACTCCTATCACATAACATCAGATAAAGTACTTCAGGCGACCGTTTTAAACATAATATCGACGATTTTTGTATATCCACCTAAATATACAAAAACAAGTATTTTAAACGGTAAACTTAAAATCATAGGCGGTACCATCATCATCCCAAGATACATTAAAAGGGTACTAATGATTAAATCGATAAATACAAACGATAAATAGATGAACATCCCTGTCAGCAAGCCTTTTTGAATTTGGGTTAATGTAAAGGATGGTACAAGTGTAAATAACGAAATGTCTTTCGTGTTTTTCGGTACCTCTTCCCCGCGCACTTTCAGCATCATTTTTAAATCATGCTTATATGTATGCTTTGCCATATATTCTTTCATAATGGGCGCAGTCTTCTCTGCTGCCTGGCTTACCGTTATTTTCTCTTTCGTCATTGGATCCCACACATCACCCTTTAATTGTCCAAGTACGGGCTGCATCGTAAATAACGATAAGAACAGCGCTAGACCGACAAGCACTTGGTTCGGCGGTAAGTTCATTACCCCAAGTCCTTGACGAGTAATTCCAAGAACAATCATAAAATAAGTAAAATGCGTGAATAAGAGAACAATAGAAGAAGATAACGATAGAAGTGTTACAAGCGCAAATAACTGTACACTTGAATTACTCGTAAACTCTTTCCCATTTTCGAAATTAATAAAACCGTTTGATGCCGCATACGCTGGATTTACAAAAATAATTGAAAAAATAATTGAAAATACAAAAATAACCGCAACTAACGATATATGTTTCTTTATTCTCATGATGGATCCTCTACTTTTTTCGTTTCACTCTTTACCGCGTCTTCTAGCGCTTGTTGAAACTGATTTCCTGTTAATTGTACAGATTGCACACCGTTATTACTCACAACAGTGAACACTTGCTTTCCGTCTACTTCAAATAAAAAGGCGCTCGTTTGATGGTTTAAATACACGCCATCTTTCACTTGAATATGACCGTTCTCACCTTGCTTGAAAAACTGCTGTTTGCGCGTCTTCTTCGTCATATAATACGCACCATAACCGAGTACGCCAAACAGTAAGATGACTTGAAATAAGGTCGTCATATACGACATATGACTCCTCCTCTACTCTTTTTCCAGTACTTGCTGCTGTGCCATCATCAGCGCAGCCTTTTTCTTATCGGCCTCGATTTCAGAAATAATAATGCCGAACTTCTCGTCCATGACAATCGCTTCGCCTATACCAACTTTCATATTACTTAAATATACATCCACTTTATGCCCAAGATTTTTCTCAACCTCAAGGACATCACCGACTTTTAAACTCTTAACATCCCCAAGCTGAATCGACGTTTTTCCAAGCTTCACGCCAAGTTCAAGCGAAATATCCGAAACGGTTTCAATATGTGCTTTTGCCGCTTCCTTTCGCTGCGCTGCATATTCTTCTAAACTCATTAACGATACAGGTGATACTTCATGCTTCATATAGATCCTCCTATTCTATAAAATTTTTAAATAAGAGCGCCTTACGCGTCCTGTCTTTTCCAATAAAACAATTAAACTTATATTTTCCGTCTACATAACCACGGAGCTGATCGGTTACTTTCGTATGAAGCGGAATAATATCGCCTTCTTCAATTTGCTTAAGCTCACCAATTTTCATCTTCTGCTCACTAACAGCTACATGAACAGGCTTATACACTTGATTAACTTTCACTTCTACTTCAGAAGTGTATTTTTTTCGCTTATCAGAAGAATGTTCGACAATATTTTCAGATGTTAACTTGTCCATAATATCTTCAACAGATAAAAACGGAATTCCAATACGAACTGTCGTATTCCAATACTCTGTTTTCATATTAACGTTTAACAGCGAAATAATATCGCTCGCCGTCGTAATCTTTAGTGCATTCGGGTCTGTCTCTGTCGTCACAAACTTCGGTTCAATCGAAACAACACTTTCAAATGCTTGTTCTAAATTATTACAAAGAATAGAGAAAATGTTATCCAGTGTTATAAACTCAAACGCTGTCAGTGGTCTACGCAGTGTAAAGCTTCGCTTACTATCTCCTCCGAGCCAGCATTCATGAATATAGATAATAAATGCTAGGTCCATCTCAACAACAATTTCTCCAAGCTCTGGCAGCCCAAGATCAATGACGCAATATAAATAATAATCCTTCGGCATCTTCTCCACATACTCACTTGTAAATGGAACTTGTTCAACCGTTGACGGTTCTAACTCAATTGGAATACGCATGCGCGCTGCTAGTGCCTGCGACGTTTCCTTTCCAAAACTAGCTGCAACTGCCTGCAAGCTACGTAAATGCTCTACACCGAACTTTTCCGGTCTATTAAAATCATACTCTTGTAATTTCTCTTTTTTGTCTGCTTCTTGCGCGAAAGCGGGCATCTCTGAACCATCATTCATCGCCTTCAGCAGCGCATCGATTTGCTCTTGGCTTAATTTATCGCCACTCATGAAAATCCCCTTCCCTATCCTTTCAATTCAACAATTTCGACGTACATTTTTCCGTTTTTCGTCAAAATGATTCCGGTTCCAATCTCTTCATTTTCCAACATAAGACGCACCGTATTTTTTGTCGAATTTTCAAGACGATACAATGTTCCTTTCGTAATATGAAGCAGATCCTCAATTTTCTTTCTTGTTTTTCCAATTTCAAAATAAATTGTTAATGGAATCTCATCTTGTAATTTCAAATCTAGCCAACTCCCATGTCGTGTTCACTAAAATTTCATTTTTTCTTATATGTATAATGAAATTTTAGTTTGAAACGTCGATATTTAATATTTTTTTAATATATCCTTGCGTTTCTTTAAACGGTGGTACACCTCCATACTTTCTCACATTGCCAGGTCCCGCATTATATGATGCAAGTGCCAAGACAAGATCTCCGTTATTCTGTTTCAAATAACCACTGAGCTCTTTCACCCCGGCTTCAATACTTTCCTCTGGTGAAAATGGATTTTTCACACCAAGTTCTTTCACATTTTCTGGCATAAGTTGCATTAATCCCATTGCCCCGGCAGAAGACACCGTTTTTGGATTAAAGTCAGACTCTACTTCAATCATTTTTTGAATTAATGCTTTCGGAACTCCATATGTACGACTTACGCGATCAATAATATCCATATACTTCCCCTCATTTTCAGAACGTATATTTTGAATATTATACTTCTTCGTTAATCCCCACGTGTCTGCACTCTCATTATTCGTTTCTGGGAAACGCCTTGCAAACTCTTTTTGCGCCACTTGAACTTGTTCTACTTGTTTTGTTTCAGATGGCGCAGCCGGCTTACTGACTTCTTCTACTTTCATAGGCTGCACTGCAGCTTCCGTCTCTTTCACCGGCGCACTTTGCAACGTTTCTTGAAAACGACTGCTCACAAAAGCCCGTGGACTACTTAACTTTTGCTGAATCTGTCCTTTCTTATATGAAAGAACTTCTTTTACTATATTTCCAATTATCATAATATCACCTTTTCGGTAAACAAAGATAATCTAATATTAGAGTTTTTTAAAAAAGTTTGCAATAAGCCTTTTAAAGAAATTTGTAATAAAAAAATATATACATTAAAGATATTTGTAATAAAAAAATATATATATTAAGGATATTTGTAATAAAAAAATATATATATTAAGGATATTTGTAATAAAAAAATATATACATTGTTAAAATTATATTTTTCTATATTTATTAATTCAAATTTTAAGTTGACAGTTGCCGAAATAAATATTACAATAAATCTCGAATCGAAATTGTTTTTTTTGTATATTACCCTTTAGGGATTTACAAAAAAATAAATAAAAAAATTGGGGGTTCTTATAATGAGAATTAACACAAACATCAACAGCATGCGCACACAAGAGTATATGCGCCAAACACAAGCAAAAATGAGCGGTGCAATGGACCGTTTATCAAGCGGTAAACGTATTAACAACGCTTCTGACGATGCAGCAGGTCTTGCAATCGCAACTCGTATGCGTGCTCGTGAAAGCGGCTTAGGAGTAGCTGCTAACAACACACAAGACGGTATTTCATTAATCCGTACAACTGACTCAGCTTTAAGCTCTGTGTCTAACATCTTACTTCGTATGCGTGACATCGCTAACCAATCTGCGAACGGTACGAATACAGATAAAAACCAAGCAGCACTAGACAAAGAATTCTCTGCATTAAAAGAGCAAATCGATTACATTTCTAAAAACACAGAATTCAACGACAAAAAATTATTAGATGGCAGCAATAAATCAATTGCAGTTCAAACACTTGATAACTCTGATACAGGCAAACAAATTGATATTAAATTAGCTGATTCATCTACTAAAGCATTAGGACTTGATACATTATCAATTCAAGGAATGAGCAGCACTAAAACAAAAACAATCGCTATTACAACAGCAGACATTACTAAAGATCAAGCAAACATTGATGCTTTAGGTGCTGCTAAAACTTCATTAGCAGGTGCTGCTGATGCAGCAGCTGCTGCTCCATTTGTTGCTGACTTTAAAGCAGCATTTGCAAAAGCTGATAAAAACTTAATGAGTGACGCTGATATTAAAGCTGTTAATGATGCAATTGCTGCATTCGATGCAGATACAACAGACGTTACAAAAGCTAAAGCAATCGGAATTGCTTATAAAGCACCTACTGCAGGTAACATTACAAAAGGAGTACCAAATGCTAATGAGGCAATCGCTGCAATCGACACTGCACTAGAAGGTATCGCTTCTAACCGTGCAACTTTAGGTGCTACATTAAACCGTCTTGACTTTAACGTAAACAACCTTAAGAGCCAACAAACAAGCATGGCTTCAGCTGCTTCTCAAATCGAAGACGCTGACATGGCAAAAGAAATGTCTGAAATGACTAAGTTCAAAATCTTGAACGAAGCTGGTATCAGCATGCTTTCTCAAGCTAACCAAACTCCACAAATGGTAAGTAAATTATTACAATAATCCATTTTATGAGTATGTAAATAAACCTCTCTGCTTGCAGAGAGGTTTATTTTTCTATATAAATACAAATGAAAAAGACATAACCCCTTTCTTTTTTAGGTAGGAGAGCGCATCTATAATTTAAAAACCGACATAAAACCCCCTCTTTTTGGGTGGGAAAGAGCAACTGGCCATGCATAGAAGCGGTCAGGGCCTTTTTCTGCCACATGCGAAGTAAAACCAGAAAGAGCAAACGAGTGCAGGTTACTTTTTATTCTGCATAGCAGGGATATAGATGTCGAAAAATTAAAATGGATTTATATAGTCATGCATAGAAACGGTCAAACCCTCTTCCTGCTCCATGCCACATGAAAACGAAGGGAAAAAACGAGAGCATGTTAGCTTTTGTTTTCATACAAGCGACTTATATGTTGAAAAATCAAAATATATATGAACCTATAAGGAGTGTCTACTATGCAAATTGGAACAAACATTATGAGCATGCACGCAAGGCAGTCATTATACGAAAATGAAAAACGAATGAATCTAGCAATGGAACATGTAGCAACTGGTAAGAAGTTAAATACCGCTTCTGATAACCCAGCTAATATTGCCATTGTAACTCGTATGCATGCAAGAGCAAGCGGTATGCGCGTTGCAATAAGAAATAATGAAGATGCCATTTCCATGCTTCGGACAGCGGAGGCCGCTTTGCAAGCAGTTGCGAATATTTTACAGCGAATGCGTGATTTAGCTGTTCAATCTGCAAACGGAACGAACTCAGATAACAACCGTAATTCGCTCGATAAAGAATTTCAACAATTAACAAAACAAGTTGGCTATATTAATGAAACGACAGGGTTTAATGACTTACCCGTATTTGATGGGCAAAGCCGTAACATTACACTAGATGATCTCGGTCATACGTTAGATATATCGCATCAAGAAACAAACATCCCCCTCTCCCCTACAAAGAATGACATCAAGATTTCAACAGAACAAGAAGCAAAAGCGGCTATTGACAAAATTGACGATGCTCTGCAACATGTAGCACTTCACCGTGCTGATCTTGGCGCAATGATGAATCGTCTGCAATTTAATATTGAAAATTTAAATTGCCAAAGTACAGCGCTAACAGATGCCGATATGGCGCAAGAAATGAGCGATTTTATCAAATATAAACTATTAACAGAGGTTGCCTTAAATATGGTTTCACAAGCAAATCAAATTCCAAAAATGATATCAAAGTTATTGCAATCATAACGATGTACATCCATTTTAATTTTTCAAAATCTCAATCCCTGCTATGCAGAATAAAAACTAACCTACACTCGTTTGTTCTTTCTGTTTTTACTTCGCATGTGGCAGGAAAAAGCCCTGACCGCTTCTATGCATAGCCAGATGCTCTCTCCTACCTAAAAAAGAGGGGTTTTATGTCGTTTTTTTAATTGATGTATATATAGTTGTTAGGTGTCCTATTACTCTATTGGAACAATTTCATACAAATAAAAGGGAAATACATATCCGCTATGTATTTCCCTTTTATTTTGTACCCCATTCTTCTTTAACGTGTCATCGCCATCACTTGTCCACTGCGATCAACCATGATTTTCATTGCCCCATCTTGTGCGTTATATAATCCTAGCTTATGCAAATCTTGTTTACATTCCCTAACGAAATACGGTAATGTACGAATTTGGTCAATGTCAGAACTCGTAATGAAATGAATCAGATGATGTGTCATTTCTTTAACATCCGTAACAAGCTCTTGTTTTTCACGCTGCAACCGTTCATTTTCGGCACGCAGCTTCTGCAATTCACCTTCTAGCGTATTTGTGTCATGTTCTTCTTTCATATGCTCTGCAGCCATGCTAGAAAGCTTATAAATCCCATCCATAAATTGGTGCAGTTCACGTTCTTTTTTTTCACTATGTTCGCTAATTGTTTCAAAGTTATCAACAATACCTGATAGGACTGTAACAAGATTCTTTTCTACTTCTACATTAGGAATTGTTTTGCTTATTTGTTGACTTTGTTCTTGTTTCGGCCCTACTATCATTTCTTTTTCAGATACATATTTTCGCTTACGTCCTGGTTTTTGTTTCTTTATATCATCAAATGGAATTTCTTCATTTTTTAATTTATAATACGTATTTTGTAATTGACTTTCTGTTTTCGGAAACAGGTTTAGTTCTTTCTTACTCACATACTTTGAAATGTTAGCAATGTTTAAACCGTGACGCTGACAAAATTGGTAGACAGTATATAGCAGTTCTAATTCAGATTTTAACCATGTAATATTTGATTTCTCATATGCAAATATGCCACCATTTTTTTCAATATCAATTTGAAATAATACCCTTTTATTATATAGATCGACTAACTCTTCATACCCGATTCGGAATTGTTTCTCTATTTTTTGAAATTCCGCTTCTAATTGTATATCATTTTTTTTATTATTTGACATGTTTTGTAAAAGATTTAATACATTAATTGCTTTGTGGTGATACATAATCTGTGTCACGCCTCCTCATCCTTTCACAATTCTCATACTACTCCCATGTCTCTTTTTTAAAATGGAAAAATTTCCATATCCATATTATAGCAGTTCAGAATTGTCTGTCAAACAATTAGCATACAATAGTTAACATACAAAAATGTATAAAAAGTATCGAAATATAATAAAATGGTGGTTCATTTTTGATATCGTTAATAATCTAGTCTGATAGAGTATCTCTATAATACATCCATGTTAATTTTTCAAGATCTCAATCCCTGCTATGCAGAATAAAAAATAATCTACACCCGTTTGCTTTTTCTGTTTTTACTTCGCATGTGGCAGAAAAAGGCACTGACCGCTTCTATGCATGGCCAGATGCTCTTCCCCACCCAAAAAGAGGGGGTTTTATGTCGTTTTTTGGGTTGATGTATATATATAGAATCTACTATTCTTCTATTTTAAACCTTTTTTCTCCTAAATTCAAAAATAAAAATTGAATCCTCTTATTACAGGCAGTAAAACCCTCAACCCAATATTCAAAGAAAATTGAGCTGAGGGTTAACCATAAGAGCGATATACAACTCACCTCTTACAGAAGTTTCATTTTATAAAACAAGCTTATCAACAAGACCAATTAATTCTTGAATATCCGGCTTACTTACTTGTGCATTTGCCCCAACGGATTCACCTTTATGATACAGTTCATTTGTAATTAAAGAAGAGAAAATAATGACTGGTAGTTTGGTAATTATTTCATGATCTTTAATTACCTTTGTTAAATGGTGACCATCCATTTTCGGCATTTCAATATCTGTAATCAATAGATGAATATGCTCGAACATTCTTTCACCCTGTTCTTTTGCTAGTTTTTCAATTTGCGCTAGCGCTTCCGCACCGTTGCTGAAGAAGTTCATTTTCGCATAACCAGCTGTTGACAATGTTTCTTCTAATACTTGGCGAAGCATTGCTGAATCTTCAGCGATATAAATTACTTTTTCTGCACGGTCTGTTTTTTGTTCTAGTCCTGGAAGTTTTTGTGTTTCATAACCAGTGTTACTAATTTCGCAAACGATTTTTTCATAATCTAATAGTAAAATGATTTTGCCGTCTAGTTTTACAATACCAGATGTTGTTTCTTCTAATCCCATCGATAATGAAGCGGGCTCATCAATTTGCTCCCAAGAAATACGCTGAATGCGATGCACTTCATCTACGCGGAAAATGACTTTCATTTGATTTAATTCTGAAATGATAAATTTTGTTTGATCAAGCGGCTTCGCTGATTTTAAATTAAGCGCTGTTGCGAGGTTAATAACTGGTAAAATTTCACCCCGAACTTGGACAACACCTTCCACTGCGTGATGGGATTCCGGCACAGTTGTAACAGGAAATGGATTAATAATTTCGCGCACTTTCATTACGTTAATGCTAAATAAATTTTCACCAACAGTATATGTGACGATTTCTAGTTCATTTGTTCCACTTTCTAATAAAATGCTTTGCGCTTGTGACATATAGGTGTCGCTCCCCTTCCGATAATTCCGTATATATATTTATCAAGCTTTATTAGGCATATAAGTCATCTATCTGAATTGAATCATCGATATATAAATTCATTTTGATTTTCCAGCATATAAGTCGCGGCTATGAAAAACAAAAAGTGACCTACACTCGTTTGCTCTTTCTGTTTTTGCTTCGCACGTGGCAGGAAAAGGATCTAACCGCTTCTATGTATGGTCAGATGCTCTCTCCCACCTAAAAAGAAAGGTTTTTTCAAAATGGATTTATATATATAAATCCATTTTAATTTTTCGACATCTCAATCCCTGCTATACAGAATAAAAAGTAACCTACACTCGTTTACTCTTTCTGTTTTTCCTTCGCATGTGGCAGAAAAAGGCCTTGACCGCTTCTATGCATGGCCAGATGCTCTCTCTCACCTAAAAAAGAGGGCTTTATGTCGGTTTTTTATTGATGTATATATAGATGACTTATTTATATAAAAAGCTATTCTTGTATAAACGAAGCAAGTGCTTCTAATAATACTTCTTGTGCCTCAGCAATCTCTGCTGGCATTGCCTCCCATTTTTTTGCAAGCTCTGTTTCCACCCTGATTCGCAGGCTAGGATCCATTTGTTCCAGCACATACTCTTTCGTTGCTACATCTACATCAAGAAGAGAAAGTGCATACAGTTCCGAATCGTTTACTTTTTGGAACAGCTGCTGCAATATAGCAGGTGCGACATGCTTTAATTTTTCAACATGAATTTCCTTATCTGAGAATAATAGCTCATATTGAATGAAAGTTATATTTTCCTTGATCACTTTAAAATAACAGTTATTTTTTTTGTCATTTACAAAGTACCCATTCGGATCAGCAATGATATTCTCAACTTTTCGAATTAAATCAGGTAAGCTATTTGCTGACATAATGGTACGTTGTTCGATCTCACTGGGAGAAATGAATGTAACTCGATATTTATTTTGTACCATATTATGTTTTGCTCCCTTCCGTTTCATTCTTTATCATGTTAAGAAGCAGCTAGTAATTCAATATTGTTAAACCAAAATGCTAGCTGTTTCTCTGTAATACTTGACAAATTAATAAAAAACTCTCGGCATTTCATTACATCAACAAACGCTTGATACTTCCAATTATCCCCACCATAAATGCCGACAAAATAAAATTCATGGATTCTACCAATAACAACTTGCCTTTCCCCAAATGTATACGGAGGAACTTTCTTTATCTCAAATTGATCTGGCAAATATCGATGTTCTTCTTGTTCTATTTTAATAATTTGTCTTGCTAATTCAGGCTTATCCTGAAAAAAAGGCAACTGTAAAATCCGTTCTTGTCTTGTCATACCGAGACCCTTTCTATATATCAAATAAGCATGTAGCACCTATGAAAGATGCTACATTCCTCTATATACTATCGAATTAAGTTTACAACTTCGTTTAATATATCATCCGATACTTTAATTACTTTTGTATTTCCTTGGAATCCACGTTGATACAACATTAAATCAACGAATTCAACAGATAAGTCAACGTTAGAATTTTCTTGTGAATTCCCTTTTATTTTACCTGCGCCATTTTGATTGGAAACACCGATACTTACAACACCTGCCGCCGCAGTTGGTTCATAATTTCCATTCCCTAATTTCATTAGCCCGTTGTCATTTGGAAATGTAGCAACTGCTAGCTGTCCAGCAACTCTCGAGCTACCATCCGAATAAGTTACCGATACATCACCATCATCAGATATTTTATAGTCCTTCGCCACTGCAGCTTCACGACCAGTTGTAGCTTTCGATGTAAGGGTGTTTTCTGTAGGCATATTACTTAAGCCACTTACGTCTAACTTGATTGTACCTGTACTTCCGGGAGTATTAAATGGAATGTCTACTGCTCCACCGTTTTGAAGCTTCCCTGTATTATCAAATGTAAGAGTGTTATTTGGAACATTAACAGGCTGCCCACCCACAAATACATCATATTTATACTGATTTGTTGTTGTTGTTTGACTAATTTCTATGCGTACACTTACTTTCTTTCCTGCACTGTCATACGCATCAAACTCATGTGCCACTTTCGGCACATCTCTTGGAATATTCCCAGAAATTTTCGCCGCATCCGTTTGAACCCCCGCAATTGCTGAGCCTAATGGAACTGAAATTGGTTTTACCCCGCTTAAATAATCAACCTTGCCTGTTTTTGGATCCACACCATATCCTAATACATACTGACCTTCTGTATTGACAATATAATCATCAGCAGATTTACTAAACGTCCCTTTGCGTGTATATTGGGTATTTCCCCCTCGAGAATCACCTACTACAAAGAAACCATTTCCTTCTATTGCTACATTTCCTTTAACACCTGTCGGGTTTATTGTACCAGGGCTATAATCTGTATCCGTTCCACTTAATTTCACACCATTACCAATACTTTTTGGATTCGTTCCAGCATAACTGCCGTCTCCTCTAGAACCTACTGTATTGTTATATAATAAATCATCAAACACCGCTTTTTGTTTTTTATATCCAACCGTCTGTGCATTGGCAATGTTATTAGAAGTAACACTTAATGCATTTTGCATCGCATTCATACCTGAAATACCTGTATATAATGATTTAATCATTTTGTTTACACTCCTTATGCTCTTTTATTTTTAAATTGTTATTTTATCTCTGTATTTACTGCTGATTTTTGTTCTGGTTTTTGTTCCGGTTTCTCTGCTGATTCTATCGCTTGATCTGATGCACTCGTTACAAAGTTCATTAATACAATTTTGTCTCCTACAACAAGTTGTACTTCATTGTTAGAAGCCAATCGTACTGCATCTACCTTACCAGAAATCTTCGCCCCATCAGTTGCAGCCCCTGTTATATGCTTGCCTAGGAACTTCATACCGCCATCTAATGCTGTTGTATTCACTGTATTTTTTAAAGCATCAACAGCTTTCGTCATATTTTGTACTTGCTCCATAAGTGACATTTGCGACATTTGATTCATCATTTGGTCCATATCCATCGCATTAAATGGATCTTGATATTGTAAGCTCGTTAAAAAGAGTTTCAAGAAATCATCTTTCCCCATAACACCAGGTGTTTTTTGATCACCCGCTTTTGTAGCTGCTGGTTTATTTTGAGCTTGTGTTTGGGTCGCTTGCATATGATTTGTATTTGTTGCATTCATTTCAACACCTGGCATTTAGTATTCCTCCAATAACCCAGCAAAATCTTGTTCTGGCGCTTTTTCTTTTTTAACTATCACTCGCTGTTGCTTTTGCGCTTGTTCTCGCTCTTGTTGTTGACGTTGCTGATCTTTATTCGTATAACTTAGTTCAATATGAATCTCTTTTTCTTTTAATTTTAATTTTAATTCATCAAAAATCATTTCAACTCTTTTTTTCGCATCGTGTTTTTCCATTTCAACATGAACTTGAATGGAATCACCTTGTTTTTTCATATATACGGTTAACGTCCCAAGCTTTTCAGGATTTAATTGGAACAACACTCGTTCTTGCTTTACGATCAGTTTTTGTAAAGCCTCCACTTTCGCTTCCATTTTATTTCCTAATTCCGGAAGGGAAACTTTTTGTGCTTGGAGCTGTTCACCGTCTTTTTTCAAGACATGGTCATTTCCAACAAAAATTGGATTTATACCTTGTTCTCCTTCAGAATCTACTGGTTTTTCCAACTTGTCTTCCAGGCCAATAAAAGTTTCTTTTTGTAGCTGTTCTTTTTCAGCTGCAGGTTGTTCCCCGGCCAGTGTCTTCATTTTATTTTCTGCATTAGCAACTACTTCCTTGTTTAATAATGGATCTGAAGCACTTTTTGTCGTTAAATCACATGATTCTATTTGAATGGATTTAGAGAGCTCAGACAGCTTTTCTGAAGAAGTTACTTTTTCTAAAATCATTTGAATTGTATCTTCTGAACATATAGCATTTTCAATATTAAACTCTTTAAAAAAGGCTTGCAGTTGCTGGATCTCTCCTGCAGGTAATTCATTTATTTTTATATTTCCATATGTTTTATACAATTCTTGTATTTTTTGTATGTATTGATATAACAATTCTGGTTGCGCACGTAAATGCTCAATTGCCATCATTTGTTCTGATACTGCTAATAGCAATTCTTCTGTCGTTTTCTTTTCTTCTTTCTTCTCATTTCCAGGTGGTTCTTCTTGTTTTAAAGATTTTCTTGCGAGAAGATATTCTTGCTGTTCTTCCTGTGGTGCTTCCTTTTGTCCCGTTCCCTCCGTTTTTGGCTGTTTCTTGTCTTGTTCATTCATTTTTTTTAGAAATGAAGATTTCCCATCTTTCGACTGTAATTCTAGCCCTTTACCTTTTTGCGGAGGTAAACTCGGTTGCACCGAAAATATAGGTTCTATCACCGTATTCACCTCATCCATTCATACACATTTTCAAATCAAGAAGCATCTTCTCTTCTCGTTTTTCTTGTACTTTCGCAAACTTTTTACAATCTGCTTGATACATTTCATCAATCACACGTTCTTTTTCTTTGATTTGTTCTAAAAGATTTTCATTTTTTTGAATAAACCCAGTTATTTTTTGTATTTTTCGATTCCATTCTTCTATTCTTTCAGGTGAAAATGTATGAGAAGAAAGCATGCCAACCATAATCTGTTCCCCAGCCTGAACAATTTTACTGCGCGATTGAAAAACATGTAAATCATATTCTTTTTTTTGTTCTATTTTTCTTTTTTCAGCTGTTAATTCGTACACTTCTTTTAAAACATGTTCTTTTTCTTGATTGATTTGCCATTTTATCGTATCATACTGCTGCTTATTCACCTGTTTTATAACCCCCTTCTATTATAACGTTCTCTTATCCTATTATATAGTTTTTTCACAAAAAAATCTGTGAAATATTAAAAAACAAAAATAAGACCTCAAAAAGCGAGGTCTCTATACAATATGATGCATCGCTTGAACGGTATCACTAAAATGATAACTGTCGGTTCGACCTTGTTTTAAAAATGTATTTATACTATCTATTTTATTTTTGCATGCAAAGATGTAAGCATTTTCTTCATTTTCTTGAATCGTTCCTAATTTGAAGTACAATTCATTTTCTTTATAGATTGATAACGTCTTTCTTATTTCATTTGCTAGCTGCCAATGCTCTTCTGATACGATTTCTTCCATAATCCGGCTCACAGAATCTAGCACTGAAATGGCTGGATAATGATTGAGTGTTGCAAGGTCCCTCTTTAATACAATATGTCCATCTAAAATACCGCGGGCTAAGTCTGGTACAGGGCCATTTAAATCGTCACCATCAACAAGTACAGTATAAATACCTGTTATCGATCCTTTTTGCGTCTTACCGGAGCGTTCGAGTAGTTTCTTCATATAACTTTCCATAAGAAGTGTTTTCCCGCCAATCGGTAATTCCTTCACCGCAATATCAACACTTCGTCTTGCATCCGCAAAACGGGTAACAGAGTCCATCATAAGCAGTACATTATTTCCTTGATCGCGGAAATATTCAGCGATTGACGTTGCTAGCTTTGCAGCACGCAGCTGCATAAGATGACTTTCATCGGAAGTTGCTACCACAACAACGCTCTTTTTCATACCTTCTTCGCCAAGTTCTTTTCGAATAAAATCTTTTACTTCGCGACCGCGTTCCCCTACTAAACTAATGACATTAATATCCGCCTTCGCATTTTTTGCAATCATACCAAGCAGTGTTGATTTCCCAACACCCGAACCAGCAAAAATACCAATCTTTTGTCCGATGCCAATGGTTAACATGGAATCAATGGATTTAATACCCGTTTCAAATACTTCGGTAATCTCTTCCCTTTCAAATGCATGGATGGGAGGCGCGTCTAATTTCACTTTTTGAAGCGGTACATTCTCACTTGATTCGTTTAAAATCTCCCCATTCGCACTTAACACTTTTCCTAGTAAATGATTCCCACGAGGTACGGCAACATCTTCAGTAATTAACGTTACAGAATCGCCATAGCATACTTTTTCAGTCTGTTCAAATGGAAGCAGCATATTGTTTTCTTTTTCAATTGCAATGACTTCACATAAAACACGATGTTTACCAACGAGACAAATATCACCAATCTTTGCTTTTGGCCCTTTCGAAGTAAAGAACTGCTCCTGTACACTATGAACTTTTCCTGTTTTTGTATAAAACGGCGCATTGATAAATACATTCCATTTGTTATGTTCATTCATCAACATACCGCTCATACCTCCTCGAATGCCTTTTGTTCTTCCCATTTTTGACGAAGCTTCTCAAATACAGGTACAAACTTAAATTCGAAAAACTCTTTTTCTTCTTCAATGACAAACTCACCAAATTGCAGGGAGAAATCATATTTCCATTCTACAAGTTGCAGGAGCCAATATTCTTTCGTATTTTCCTTTTCCTCTTCAATCCGTTCAAATGTTTCCGGATGTACCGTAATAATTAACTTTTCAAATGAGGTCGGAAGCGTTTCAACAATTCCTTTTAAAATAGGAAGAATATCTACCCCACGTGTATCAACTGCTTGATTAACAACTTTTTCGGCAAGCTGAAGTGATTGATCCCATAGTAACTCTGCCCATTCATATGCCGTTTCTTGTTGCTTCTGCTGAAACTGCAGACGCGCTGCTTCCAGCTGCTCCATTTGCTCATGAACATGCATTTGGAACTGTTCTTTTTCCTCTAGGAGTTGTTTTCGTTCCGCCTGTAACATTTGCTGGTCTTTTCTTAACTGACTCATTTCAGCATGCAGCGCTTCTTGCTGTGCAATTAATTCTGCATAATCAACTTCTATTTCGCTTTCGATTTCTTCCTGTTCTACGTGAACTGGAGGTTTCGGAAATTGTAATTCATACGTTTCTTCAGAAAAAGAAACAGAATTCTTGGGAATTCTGTTTTTAAATAAGGACATCATCTTCACCTCTTTGAATGACAATTCTTCCTTCTTTCTCTAGCTTTTTCACCGTACCTGTAATCGTTTGCTGTGCTTTTTCAGCCTCCGTCATCTTAATCGGTCCTAAGCCATCTAACTCTTCAAGAATCATATCTCTACGGTTTGCAGACATACATGTAAATAATTTCTCTTTAATTTCTTCTTTCGCAATTTTCAATGCTTTCGCAAGAACGCCGTTATCTGTAATTTCTTCTAATACACGGCGAAGCGCAAGCGAATCAAGGCCAAGTAAGTCTTCAAAGACAAACATATTTTCTTTAATTTTTTCGGATAGTTCATAATCCACTTCATCAAGTTTTTGAAAGACTGTTTTCTCCACACCACGTGAAACGTTGTTTAAAATATTAACAATCGTTTTTAGGCCATCTGTTTTATTAATCGCACTAAATGCCATCGTATTTAATTTCGATTTTAGCAGCTCACCGATTTGACCAATCAGATCGCTATCTACTTGCTCTAGTTTGGCAATACCCATTACTGTTTCCACACGCTTATGATCTGGTAATTTCTCAATTAATTGAGAAGCAAGCTGCGGCTTAATATAAGATGCAATAATGGCAATTGTTTGTGGTGATTCATCATTTAATACCGTCAGAAGCGGTTCTAAATCGGTAAGTGAATTCAGGAACTCAAACGGATTATCTTTGTTATACCAAAGATCCTCTAATAGTTTTTCCAGTTCATCTTCCGGCATATTTTTAAATATACGGCGAATATATTCTTTATCTGGCGTAACTAAGTTAAGCTCTTTCACGTTTAATTCATATAAAAATTGTCCCATTACATTTTCTAATGTTTCAGGTTTATACACACGAAACTTAGCAATCTCGCGAAGCAATACTTCTTTTTCATCAGCAGTCATATATTCAATGACTTTCGCTGCCACCCTTTCGTCTAATGTACGAATGATAATGGCAGCTTTTTCTTTGGAGGAGATTTCATCTAACATCGTTTTTCCTCCCTCACTTTCCGTTTAACCATTTTTTAATAACTTTCGCAGTGCCTTCTACATGCTCTTTCGTAGCTTCCTGCACTTGTTCATCTAGCGTTGGTTCCGCTGGTTCTGGTTCTGGCTCTTCCTCTGGAATTTCCATAATGACTTCCTGAGTAGCAGCCACTTCTTCTTCCGCAAATGGCTCATATTCTTCTAGTTCTTCTTCATCCTTTTTCTTACGTTTCGCTAAGAAGTACCATAATAAACCACCTAATGCTAGAAGCCCTCCAGTTATTCCACCAATTAACCACCAGTTGAAACCACTTGGTTCTGGTTCTTTTGTTTTTTCTGCTTTCGGTTGATCAAATTGGACCGTAACAACATTTACTTGACCGTTTGTAAATTGTCCATTTGGATCTACTTGTAAACCAGCAGCTGTTCCAATGGCTTCTTTAAAAGTTGTCATATCAATTTTTCGTTTTACTAACGTATCATTATCTACCCAAACAACAACGTTTGTCTTTGTTAATTCTGGATGCTTTTTAATCGTTTCAACCGTTTTATCAATTTCGTAGTTTTCGATTTTGTTACCACTGTTGTTGTCATACACAACTTTTCCATTTTGATTATTGCTTGTACCGTAGTTTGGCACTTGACCATTTGCAGTAATACCAGCGGCCTGCTTCGCATCCGCACCTTCTTGCGCTGTGGAGCGTTCCTGCTGATCTTGTTTACTGCGAAGCACACCTTTATCACCATATTTTTCTGACTGGCGTGTTACTTCATCATAATTTACATTTACCTTCGTATTGACCTTAAACTCATTTTGTTTAAACATCGTTGATAATGTTGCATCAATATCTTGTTTCAGCTTACTTTCAATTTGCTGCTGCATCTCTACTTCTTTCTCATATGAAGACGAACCTGCATTATGAGATGCATCTGCTCCTTTTGAAACGATGCCTTTTTTACTATCAATAACGCTGACTTCTTCTGGTTTCACACCTGGAACTGCCGCACTAATCATCTGCTGAATTCCTGCAACTTGATCCTCTGTCAACGTTTGTCCGCGTTTTACACCAACTGTAATCGCAGCCGTTCCTTTTGCTTTTTCTTCATCGAAAATCGTTTCTTTTTCTGGCAAGGTAATTTGAACGTTTGCGCTTTCTACTGTCGCAAAGTTTCTAACAATATCTTGCTCCAATTGTTTCTTCGTACCGACAAGCTGTTTCATCTTCTTGTCTTGTTCACTTGATCCAAGTGAGCTTTCTAATAAAATCTCTTCTCCGCTTTTAGAGTTAAATGGTAAACCCATTCCATTCATTTCTTTTCGAATCCACTGAGCATCTTTCTTTTGAACCCGAATCGCTCCATCGTTTGCTAGCTGATAATCGACACCTAGCTTTGATAATTCTGCTGTAATCTCTTGTTTATCTGCATCATTTAAATTTTGATATACAACAACGTATTTATCTGGCAAGGTGAAATATAAAAGTACTCCTGTTGCAATCGCTAAAAGCGCAGCGCCAATGACCATCTTATGCCACGTTTTTAACGATCGGAAAACATTCTTTATCTTTTCCATTTAAACACACCCGTCCATTTTCCTAAATTTGCATATTAAGTAGCTGTTTATAGTTTTCAACCAGATTATCACGTACAACAGCCGCTGTTTTCATTTGTGATTCAGCTTTCTTTTGTTGAATGAGGACATCATGTGTCTCTCCCACACCTTTTGTAAGCAAATCATATACTGCTGTTTGAGCATTGTTTTGCGTTTGATTCATATCTTCCAATAAATCAATAAACTTCTTACCTTCAACCGTAGATGTTTGTGAAGTTTTCGGCGCGCCAATTGGTTGGATTGTCCCAAATGGTTGTGTATTCATCACTGATTCGATTTTCATACTTTCCCTCTTCCCTATTATCCTCGGCCGATTTCTAAATCTTTATCGAGCATTTTTTTATTTGCATTTAGTACACTTGTATTCGCCTCATACATTTTTTGTGCGACCATTACATTCGTCATTTCAGCTGTCATATCAACATTTGGATAGCGAACATATCCTTCTGCATTCGCATGTGGATGTGACGGATCATAAACAAGATTTTCCTTTGGATCTGATTCAATACTTTTGATTTTAACTCCATTATTCGGAGTTTGGTTCAACATACTTGCAAAATTATTATTTTCCTCTAATACAACGCTACGGCGACGATATGGCTCTCCATCTGGCGCTCCTGTTGTATTGACGTTAACAATATTATCAGAAGTAACTTCCATCCACTTTCGCGCAGCTGTTAATCCTGATCCACTTGCATTAATTGCCTGAAACATAGTTGTCACTCCTTTTTCCTTAACGTCCTCGTGCCGCTTGATCGATTGCATACTGCGTATTAATTGAATTGATTGAAATACCATATAACTGATTTGTTTTCAGTAAATCTATCATTTCTGTTGTTGCATCGACACTGTTTCCATCTTTATTTGTTTGCATCGATTTCGTCTGAATCTTTGCATATGTATTTTTCGCATTTGCTGTCGGCAAATGCATATTACTTGTTTGATATAAATCAGGATTTGTCTGCAAATCAGCTTTATTTTTTTTGTACAATTTATTGCTCATATGCATCTGTTCAGCAAATGTAACATCCTGTGCTTTATATCCTGGTGTATTTGCATTTGCAATATTACTAGAAACTGTATTTCGTTTTGTTACTAAATAGTTCATATAGTGACCTACGTCACTAATCAAATCTGGCATATTCCACACCCTTTCTTTTCCATCATTCTCTTTTATGAGCACAATGATCCGCTGATGGAAGTTTCACTTCATGATCCATTTCCATATATGTATCTATTTATTAAAATAATAACTATTATGTATCCTACAATATTTTATGTCATTTTTCCAATATTGTCTTTAGAAAAATAAAAAAATATAAAAAAAGAATACAAAAAACAATATAAGAAGAAGGAACAACGATTCAATTCTACGAACAAAACCGCTTCGCTTCTGCCTATATCCATAAAGTGACACCTCTATCAACGAACTGTTTTACTTAGTAATTTTATATACATCCATTTTAATCTTTAGACATCTAAATCCCTGCTACGCAGAATAAAAAGTAACCTACACTCGTTTGCTCTTTCTGTTTTTACTTCGCATGTGGCAGAAAAAGGCTCTGACCGCTTCTATGCATGGCCAGATGCTCTCTCCCATCTAAAAAGAGGAGTTTTCTGTCGTTTTTTTAATTGATGTATATATAGTTTGAAAGCAGGGGATTCCCTTACAAGTTGAATAGGTAAATCCCTGCTTTCATCTTATACAAAATCACTTCTTCATATACTTACAATAACCACCCAATGGATTATTATAATAGATTAATATTTACCGTAAAATGAATTTGCTTTCATACGCCCATCGTTCGACATAATCATTTCTTCTAATATCTTTTGTTTCTCTCGAATATGCTGAGCGGCTTTTATAATGAATGGACTGATTTTTCCTGCAACTTTTGCCCGTTCTTCATCATCTAATGTCATCATCCAGCGATTTAACATTTCACTCTTTTCCGCAAATTCTTTCTCAGATGCCGCAAGCTCACCTATTTCATTAAAACAGCCGACAAATGCTTGATAGATATCATTGTTCATTTTCCAACACTCCGCGGTAACCTTCTATTAAATCTTGTAATACTTTTTCAATCGCATCAATACCTGTTGCTTGACGCGTTAGTTTCATCGATTGAATTTGCACACTAATCCAATCATATAAGCCAAACAAGCTATCATATAAATCTTTCGTGATTTCTGGATTTAATTGTAGTTTTAGCTCTTCAAAAATACGATCTAGCTTTTCAAGAAGCGCATCTCCTTCTTGCAACTGAAAAGTAGTCAGTAATTCTTCTAATTTACGAAACTCAACGATACATCTTTCATAAATAAAGATTGTATTTTTTATCGGATTACTCGTCATAATATCATTTTGCATATAACGTTGCCATGCTTGCATACTTTCACTTCCTCAACCTTCATTAATCATCGCTTTTTTGTTTTGTCATTGCTTTAATTTGTTTTAACTGACTATCAAGTGCTGCTAATGTAGTCTCTAACTGTTGATATTTCTTAATAATATCATCTTGTTTTTGTTTATTTTGCGCATCAATATCATTGATTTTTTTATCCAGATCACTTACGCGTTTGTCAATATTTTCTACTCGATTTCCAATTATACCTTTATCACCGAAAATCTTATTAAGCGGCTCTTCCATCATTTTTCCTAAGCCTTTAGAACCAAAAAAGAATTGTTTCGCTGCGTCTGGATTTTCTTTCAACGCTTTCGTTAATTTCTCATCATCTACTTTCAATGTTCCGTCTTCTGATTTGATTTGAATACCGTACGTAAATAAATAGCTACCCTCTTGTGAAAATGTTACAACATCGCTCATCACTTGACGAATACTTTGCATAATCGATTGCCCTTGAAAAGCTCCGCCTTTCCCAGCAAAGAGATCTACGGTTGAAACAGCTTTATTATAATCCGCTACCATTTTTTTAATGAGATTGGCTGCATCTGTTACGTTTGAATCATCTACTGTAAATTTTAGCTCTACTGGAGTCGTTTCTGCAGCTGTCACTTTCAGCAACTCAATTTTCATACCTGGAAGTGCCTCGACTGTGTTACTAGCGCTCGTTCCTTCAATACCATTAATGGTATATTTTGCATCCTTTGCTTCATTGATTGTGTTTAAGACGCTTGTACCGCTCGCTTCTGAGTAGAACATCCTTTTAAATAAATCTGATGTCCCATCCTGTAAATTAATTTTGTTTTCTTCCCCTTCTTTTGTGGAAGACATAAAGATTTTTCCACCAAGCGTATACGCAGATACACCATAGTTTCCATCATTAATCCGATTAATTAAATCTTTATAAGTCATATCAGCTGTTACTTTTAGTTCCTTTAGTTCCTTATCCTTACCAATTTTGAGCGTGTCATTTACATTTAATTTATCATCTAGATTAATTGGATTCGAAGCAATTTGATGGCGCTGAGCCAATTGCGTAATTGTCATGTTAAACGTCCCCGCAATTGCACCACTATCTGCTTTTACATTGATATAACCGTCTTTTGACGTCGTTACCTTCTTCTCATTTCCTTTAAAAGCAGCTAAGTCTTTAAATGTTTGTGTAAATGAACTAAATTGTGATTTTAAACTTACATATAATGATTTATCGTTTGAAAGTTTATTTTTCTCGTTATTATAAGGTGTTTTTCTCATCTCTAACGCTGATAGCTCTAAATCCACAAAATTTTTCGTATCAATAAGAGTATTACCAAGATTCCAAATCTGTTGTCTATCCCCAATATTAGAAATTGATGTTCCTGCCATTTTCTTCCACTCCTTATTCTGTTTACATATAATCTAAAATACTCGTTTTGCTCATCGTACTAACAGCCTTTAATGTTGCTTCATACGTGGCATTTATATACGCTAAATCAGAAATAGCTACCGCTAAATCAACATCTTCAATTTCTTTGCGGTTTTCTTGCAGTGCTAAATTCTGTTCACTTAAGATTGTTTTAAATGTATCCATTGTGTTCATTGTTGAACCAACTTCTGTTGTACGATCCAGCACCTTGTCTAGATTTTGCTTATTTACATCTAGTAATGGTCGTAACGCTTGTTGATCAGCGTTCTGCAATGCATCTCTCATCTTCATCAATGTTTCAATAGCCGGAGATAATACCTCTTTTCCATTGCGGAATGCCTTCACTTCATAACCGTCGTTTAATTGCCAAATCACATCATTTTGGCCGCCTTGATACGTTCCATCTTCTTTAAATGGAGACTGCGCAACACTATCTCCGCCAAAAATGTAACGCCCTTGTTCTTGTGTATTTGCTAAGTACACGACTTGTTTTAAGATTTGATCGACTTCTGCTCCAATTGCTCGCAGTTCGTTTGGACCATTCGTCTCATTTAACGCTTGAATTGTTAATTGGTTCGCTCTTTTTAAAGATGTAGAAATGCCTTGTAATGCAGTTTCTGTTTGTGTCAATACATTTTTCGAATCCGTTATATCTTTTTGCATTTGTGTAATATCCTCTAATGAATGCGCTATTGCAAACGATTTACTTGCTGCAAGCGGATCTTCACTCATGAGAAGATTTTTCTTACCAGAAGTTACTTGATTACGATGATATTGCTGTTGAACATTTAAGCTCATCATTTGGTTTTTAGCCCAGTTTGCATTTTGAAATGTGGATACTCTCATAAAATCACCCTCTTTATATATTTTAATTCTTTATGAATTAACTAGCTTCACTTTATCGAATAATTGAAAATAGGCTATCAAATACTTCATTAATCGTCGTAATTGCCTTTGAATTCGCTACAAAATACTTTTGGAATGCCATTAAATTGACCATTTCTTCTTCCATATTGACGCCTTCTATACTCATTTTTTCTTGTTCAATACCTTGTAATAAGTCTCCATGAATGTCTTTAAATGCGCTAGCGGCGTTTTTATCAGATGCTACCCCAACAAGGAATTTATCTAATGTTTGCTTATAAGAAAGTCCGTCCTTATATTGTTGATCTGTAACTCTTGCAAGTTGGTTTGCAGTATCAGCAGAAATTTTCATTTTTGAAACGTCTTTTATGAAGTCAGGGTTTAATTGAATATTTCGTGCATGATCTCCTTTAAAGAATTCTTTCTTCATAACAGTGTTCACTTGGTCCTTAACAGCAATCACTAATTCCTGGAAGTCTTTCTTATAGTCAGCAATCTTTGCTTTCGTATCAATTGCAGCAGAAATGGAACCGCCCTGTAACGAAATATCTTTTCCAGAAATTTGGACTTTATATGGTTCCTGATCCTTTTTCAGCTGAAGTGGGTATGTATCTTGTCCACTCACTGTTAACGAGCCGCTTATTCTAACACTTGCAATATTAGGATGCATTGATTCGTAAGAAACTTCTATGTTGGCATATTGAGACATGTCCTTGATAATACGATCCCGCTCATCTAAGAGCTGATTCGGTACGGGCGAGCCTGCCTGTCCAATCTTTTTATTCGCTTCTGCTAAATTAGTAGCAAGGCGGTTAAACTCATTTACATGTCCTTCAATATCTTCTGCTGTTTGTGTTTCTGCCGTATCTAAGTTTTTTGCGAGGCGATTTACTTGATTCGTAAATTTATTTGTTCCAGCAATTAACGTATCATAGTAATTCGGTTGTTCTGGATTTTTCGCTACTTCACGAAATGAATTAAAGAAACCATCCATTAAACTCGATAACGAGTTGGGCCCAGTTGTTCCTACCATTGACTCTACTCGTCCTAAAGTAGAATTCATATAAGAATAATAAGAAAGCTGAGAGAATTGCTCATTATATTGCTTTGTTTTCACTTCATCCGTAACACGGTCTATGCTCAATGTTTGAACACCGTTGCCAATTCTTTGCTCTGGTGTATCACCTCTACTTGATCCAATCGATCCGTAATTCACCATTTGGCGTACATATCCTGGTGTATGAATGTTAGAAAGGTTTTGTTGCGTTGTTTTCAACCCTAGTTGTGCTGCTAACAAACCCGATAGCGGTCTATTATAGTCAGATAACCTCATGATTTTTCACTTCTCCTTTACAATAACTCATTTATAAAGATTTGCGAATTATGATTCCTTTCCAGATTGTACTCAGAAACAGAATCCACAATACCTTCTGTAATTTTTAATAGTACGTTTAAGTAATATTGATTTTTCAAAAGTATCATTTTTACATTTTCTTCTAGCGTTGCTAATGTTTTTTGTAATTCTTTTATTTTTTCAATTTCTTCTTCCGAAAAATACGAAAATAATGATTGCATACGATATGGTTCGATGCCATTTTCCTTACAAAACTGCTCAATCATTTCTTGAAAAGCAGTTGTCAGCTGTTTGACACCGTCTATATACTGCAGTTGCTCTACTTGTAATTTTTGTACTTCACTCACATTTTTTTGTTGTAAATTCTCATACATTTGTTCTCCAAGCACACTAATATTTTCATATGCCTTTTGGATAAGAACAAGTTTCTCATATAATTGTATGTACATATAACTTCCCTCCTTTTTACAATACTAGGTTAACAATTAAACCGTGAATTTCGCCGATTTGATTTAACATTTCTAAATGACCTGTTTTTGTATTAATTAAATTCATAACATCCTCTAAATCATTTAAACCCATTTCAGCTTGTTTCACAATTGTCATTTTTTGCGAGTATCCATACCTCGGATGACGCGACATCACATCTTTGTACTGTAGTACGTGATCAACATAGAAATTCAAAAATGATTTTACTGTATTTTTGTATTCCATCACATTATCCAGCGTTAACTCTAATTCAATTTTTTCTTTAATTTCTCCAATATTATCAACAAATGTCTCCATTTGTTCTAGCAATTTATCATTCTTGTCCTCTGCGTGCAAATTATCCGAAAAAACAAGACCACTTCTTGAATTCGCTTCTTTCGGCGTTTGCGCAGCAGGCGGTATATGCGATAAAATTGGATTATGCGAGATAGAACGTAGCATATATATCACCTATTTATTTTTTTATTTCTTTCTTCACTTAATCGTAAAATCCAGTTATTTATAATTATACTCTGTATCACGATATTTTGCAGTTATTTTTTGCAGAAGATATGTTACAATTTATCATGAGGTGGCACAAATCTATGAATATCTTTCTTTGTGGTTCAAATCAATTAACAGCATTAGATCGAGAAGAAATCAAAAATTTTTTATCAGACTATGCTAACAAACATAAAATTTACATATTATGTTACAAATCTATTGAAAATGAAGTCCTTCGTTTCTTTGTTGAAAATGAAAGACTTGCACAAAATTTATACCTGTATACATTACAACCATTGCATTTGCTAACAGACGAATTTCAAGAGGCTATTGATTATTTACAAGCACATGGGGCTCAGTATATCGCCTTCGATCACCCATACGATTCAATTTATCGATCAGAATATATGTTTTTTGTTAAACAAATTGTCGAAAACAGCAATTTAGTTCTCTGTTTTTATAACGGCGATAAACATACTTCTGTTATTCCTGTCGATATCGCCAAAGACGCCGGAATTGATGCCGTTATTTACGATTTACCGGGCTCACATGTAGAACAAATGCAAAAAAGCTTTGAACAAAAAATTCGCATGATGTAAAAGGGGGAGGCACAATACAAAAATATTGTGCCTATATAACTATGACAACTGAACAGAACTATGATTATTTTATAGCGAGTTTTAAACAGCAATTTAATATGGATATTTCTTCGTATAAACAAGATAGGATGCGTAGAAGAATTGATTCTTTTATTTCTCGAAAAGGTTTTGAAAATTACGCCAACTTCCTAAACACTTTACGAAATAACCAGGAATTATTTACAAGCTTTATTGATTACATTACGATCAATGTATCGGAATTTTTCCGTAATAAAGAACGCTGGCAAACGTTAGAAACAAAAGTTCTCCCAAAACTATTAGAACAAAATAACGGTAAATTAAAAGCATGGAGTGCTGCGTGCGCAGCTGGCGAGGAACCGTATACCCTCTCGTTAATCTTATCAGATCGATTACCAGCGTTTCGCTATGAAATTCAAGCAACAGATCTTGATTTTCATATTTTAGAAAAAGCAAAACAAGGACAATATACGGAACGATCACTAAAAGAATTACCTGACACCATTAAAACACGTCATTTTACAAAAGAAAACGATACATATACACTAAGCCGAAGTATTAAACAGCAAGTAACATTTAAACAGCATGATTTGTTAACACAATCCTTTGATACAAATTACGATTTAATTATTTGCCGTAACGTCATGATTTATTTTACAGAAGAAGCGAGAAGTAAACTTTATGAAAAATTCAGCCGTTCTTTACGAAAAGGCGGCGTATTATTTGTCGGTAGCACCGAGCAAATCTTAACTCCTGAACGCTATAATCTTCAGCGCTTCGATACATTCTTTTATGAGAAAATATAACCTATAAGAAAAGGGTCGCCTTCTTGTATAGAACGGCGACCCTTTTCTTATGTCATTGCTATTACCATCGAATCAGAACGATACAAATGATCCATATGAGTAAAAAGCAAATGGTCATAGACCACTTATGCTCCTGCGCGACTTCTTTCAATTGCTGAGATAACTGTGTCATATTCATTTCAGCTAGCGCTCGCCATACACTTGCATCGCGGTCTTTCGGAACGATATGCGTACCATTTATCAAAACAGCCTCACTCGACAGCTTTGTGATATAGGCTGTAATCACGCCAACAATCATGTTTATATTTCCTTGTGAAGAATCCTGCTCCGCCCTAGAAACAAGCCCGCCTACATCCAGTAATGGAATCAATACTTTTCTCCCAAACGACATCGGTACTTCAGCGAAGTCATATGTTCCATCTAGTAAAGGAATTCCTTTCACATGCGCTTGTTTGATAAGACCCTCTATACTTCTTACAATTTGTTCATAGATTGGCTCTGATTGTCGTCCTTCTTTTGACAGGGTATGAAGCTTCGAAAACAACTGCAATACTGTGTCCATTTCCTTTATGAGAACTTCTTTTAGCGCTTTCCCGTCAGCAAGGCTGGCAAGTAAAATTCCGATTTCATTATTTTTTGTAATAATTTGAGATTGAGTCGTAAACGTAACATTACTTTGCTTTTGTTCTTTCTGTACTTCTTGTTCAGAAATAGCAGCAGGCTGTTTTAATGGCTCTAACGTCTTATTTTCAATCGCAATGCGTTTGATGTCCATTTTACGCCTCCCTTTTCAAATACCACAGTATAATATATCGTTCTTTTTAGCCCCACTCTTTATTATTTTTTAAGACAAAGAATAATACGAACAATCCAGATATAACGGCAAATACATCTGAGGCCTCAATACCTTGTTCATTTTTCGGCTGTTTTTTCTCTTTTTGACTCTCAACTTGCTCTTGTTTTTTTGAAGCAGCTTTATCGTCCTTTTCATCCGTTGTCTTCTTATGTACTTTCGTCGCTTCTTGTTGAGAATGAGTTGGTTCCTCTTGCTTCTTAGGTACACCTATAACCTCGGCCATCTTTTCTTCTTGCTTAGACACTTGATCTTGCTTTATATGCTGCTCTTCTTGTTTATTTGCTTGAATCGATTCTTCTTGCTGTTCCTTTTCTTTTGGCTGTTGTTCACTAACCGATATCACATATTCACTTTCTTGGACGAATTGATTCCCCGCAGCATCAACGATCTCAATACTAAGGCGATACGTACCCGTTTGCAACGCCCCTGTTACTTCATACATTTTGCGCCAATCCATTTCACGCTTATTGTAATCTAGTAAAAATGTAATGTCGCTGCTGTTCTCTTTCCCTTTTAATACAACGCGCACTTCTTTCACCGCTGATTCTGCATCTGATGCTTTCACACGAATATGGAGCGAATCACCAATCTTTCGCTCTACCACTCCATCTTTCGCTCCATCAATGATCATTTGCTCAAGCTTCGGTAGTTCTTTATCCAAAGTCGGTGTTTCATTTTTAATATGAACAAGTGGAACCTTTTCTTCTCGCTCTTCTAATTCTTCTTTTCCAGCTTCTTTACGACTTTGCATGAGCTGAAGATGCCAATCACCTTCTAAATCGTATGGTCCAACCGTATAATATGCAACCCATTGCTTCGTTTCATCTTCGTACGCAAAAGATAGCGGTCTTTTTTGATCATACTGGCTATCATTTTTTTGCAATTGCAATGAGCCTTTTATACTTTGAATATTTTGTTCTTTCGGCTCTACTGCAATTCGAACCTTTTCTCCAGGTATAGCCTGTTGTTTACTAACCGTAACTACACCTAACTCCGTTTCTACCTTTTGCTCATGCTGCTGTTCGTTTTCTTTTTTTTGTTCTTTCTCTTCTTTTTGGTCTGTCTCTCGTTCATTTCCTTGCTGATTTCGATCATCTTGTTGATCCATTTTACCTATATCATTATTTTGTACTACATCTTCTTCCGCTTTACTCTGCATAGGGAACAATATAAGTAGATGTACTACCATCCAGCCAATGAGAAAACGTCTCATACTTTTCATCTATTTGTTCAAACTCCTATTTTGATGTCTTATAACGATTTTGTAACTTTCACACCGAAAAAGCCATCAACATTTACAAGTTCACCGTAAGCGACTAATACATCATTTACATAAATTCGAATCGGTTCATCAATATCTTCATCCAAAACAACTGCGTCATTTTCATGTAAGCTTAATATGTCTTGAATCGTTTTGACCGTACTTCCAAATACAAATTTTACATCGACTTCTACATTTTGCAGAATGGATGTATCCATATACGATGGATTATTCACTTTGATTTCTTGAAACTCAATCGGCTGCACTACCGGAACTCGAATTTCTTCCTCTTCAGCTGCTTCTTCGACAACTGGATAAAGAAGACGTCTTGCCATTTCCTTCGCTTCTGGAATCGGTAAAATTTGATACATTTTTGAGTGAACAAGATCCCCAATGTCAATATTGAATGTAATTTGAACAAGTTCGTCCAAATCTGTTCCTTCTCCTAAATATTCCATTTCTTCTTTTAATGTAACAAATTTCACCGCCGGCGGAGTAATGTCCATTTTCTCCATAAACATTTCTGACATTGCAGTTGCCGCATGCCCCATCATTTGGTTCATAATTTCTTTAATGCCGCTTAGTTCCAGCTCTGTAAGTTCTTGCTCTGGATCAATTTCGCCAGTCCCCATCATCATAAGGTCTACCATCGTTAAAGCAACATCTTTCGTAAATACGAATATATTTTCATTTTTCAAACCTTCAACAAAGTCAACGTTTAAAATAACAAACGGCATCGGCACATCATCATAATGACGAACATTAATCGTTTCCACATTCGGTGTACTAATACTTACTGGTTGATTTAACACTGTCGACAATACAGTTGAAGCTGAACCTATAGAAATATTAGCAATTTCTCCAAGAACATCCTTTTCTTCTTGTGTTAAGTACTCTTTTACAGGCTGTTCTTCCGTTTTTTCTAGTTCCTGCGTCTCTTCTATGTCTTGTACTTCTGCTGGTTCTGCACCGCCAGATAACTGCAACAATTTATTTATCATTTGTTTCGCATTTTCAACTGACACGATTTGTACAAGTTTAGAGTTTACAAGTTCATCTATTTTTAAATCAAATGACACTTTAATAATTGTACCGTTTCCATCAATACCAGAGATTTTCTCCATCTCGTCTGCTAACTTTACAACCTTAATCGTTGGCGGAGACATATCAACCGTATCTCGGAAGAACTCTGACATAGATGTTGCCGCAAACCCCATCATCTGATTCATCGCTTCTTGTACCGCACTTAGTTCTAATTCTCCAGGTTCTTTTCCTTCTTCAACCTCACCTGTTCCCATCATCATTAAATCCGCGATAGCCAAGGCAACATCTTGTTTAAGGACAAGAAGATTCTCCATATCTAGTCCTTTTGTAAAATGAATATTTAATACGACATGTGGAACTTCAATTTCTCTCGCATCATATAAATCTACCATCTCTACATGAGGAGCAGTAATACTTACTTGCCTATTTAAAATAGTTGATAATATAGTTGAAGCTGAACCAAATGATATATTTGCAATCTCTCCAAGAATGTCACACTCTTGAGACGTAAGTGGCTGATTTTCTTTTTCTAGCACAATTGTGCCCGTGTCTCCTTTTGTATGTTGTTCAGGCATTTTCCCCGCCTCCTCATTTCTATTTTTTCATAAAAATCATACAGACTATCTATTACACTCGTTATATTTTAACAAACTTATTATAAAAATTATAAACATAGATGAGCAAATATACACTTTATTATTCTTGTAACTAAAAACTCCCCAATTCCATCTACTGGGGAGTTTCATTCATACTATAAACCTTCTGGGTTTAAAATGAGGACTACCCGTCCGTCACCAAGAATTGTCGCACCAGAGAAATGATTTGCATTCTCTGCAAAAAAGTCACCTAACGACTTTAAGACAATTTCTCTTTGACCAATAATTGTATTTACAATAAGTCCATAGCTTCGATGCGTATTACGAACGATTAAAACCGGAACCATTTGACCTTCATATGATTCAAACACCTCAGCTGCTGTTTTCTCACCAAAAACAACACTTAAATGTTTCACTTCAATAATTTGATCACGATAATTAAGAACGTCTTTCCCATTTAATGCTTGTATGTCCTCTTTCTTAATTCGAATCGCCTCTACAATATTGCCAAGCGGGAAAGCATAACGCGTTTCATTCGTTTGCACAAGCATAGATTGAATAATAGAAAGTGTTAAAGGAAGCTCAATACGGAACGTACTACCTTTTCCTTCTTCTGAATCAACAATTAAATGTCCGCCTAAACTATGAATCGTATGCTTTACAACATCTAATCCAACACCGCGTCCAGAAAGATCTGAAACAACTTCAGCCGTACTAAAACCAGGTTGTAAAATAAGTTCAAACACTTCACGATCCGATAATTTATTAGCATCCGCTTCGGTTACAACACCATTTTTGATGGCTTTTTCTAATACTTTCCCTTTATGAATGCCGTTTCCATCATCCGTAATTTGGATTACAACATGATTACCGCTATGGAACGCTTCTAATTTCATCGTACCTGTTTCATTTTTACCAGCATCGCGGCGCTTTTCAACTGTTTCAATACCATGATCGATTGCGTTACGAATTAAATGAACAAGCGGATCTCCAATTTCATCGATAACGATTTTATCAACTTCAGTATCTTCACCTGTAATTTGCAAATCAATTTTTTTCCCTAAATCTTTTGCAAGCATGCGTACCATACGCGGAAAGCGATTAAAGACCGTTTCAATCGGCACCATACGCATATTTAATAGTACATTTTGAATATCCTTAGAAATATCACCTAATCGATTTAAATGTTCAATTAATTCTTTATTTTGAATCGTCTCTGCTAATTCATCGATGCGACCACGTTCAATTACACTTTCTTCAAACATGTTCATCAATCGCTCGATTTTTTCTAATTGCACACGAATAGAGCGGTTTTCTACTTTTGCATTTTTACCTTTTGCGCTCCCTTTTGAAGGCGCCTCTTTAGAAGTCGATTGAGCAGGCGTTACGTTCTGCTTAATTACAGACTGAACAGCTTCTTTCTTCTTTTGTACGGCTGTTTTTTCTTTTTGGATTTGCTTTACTTCTACTTTTTCAATTTCAGAAACATGAAGTGCAGCTTGCTTTAGCTCTTCCTCACTTTGATCTGTATTCATATAAATTGTAAATTCAAATCCAAAGGTATCCGCCTCAATTTCTTCCATACTTGGGACTGTTTTTTCTATACTTCCCAATTTTTGCAATGCTTCAATACACATAATTGCTCGTACTGCTTTTAAGATTGCTTGTTGTTCCACAGTAACATGAATTTCGTAAGAAGCTGTGTCATCGTCCTCTAACTCAACTTGGGCTTGACTTTCCGCAGCACCTACTGCATCACCATTTAATAATGCTTCTAGTTTTTGTTTTGTAGCAGTAACATCTATATTTCCCATACCGCCTTGTTGAACATCTGCGACCATTTTCTCCAAATTGTCAATACATTCAAAAACAACATCTATAATATCGGCATTTACTGCCATATTACCATGACGAATTTCATCAAGAACATTTTCCATCTTATGCGTTAAATCTGCCATTTCACTAAATTCCATACTTGCAGACATACCTTTAAATGTATGCGCTGAACGGAAGATTTCTCCTACGACATCCATGTCTTCAGGGTTCTGTTCTAAATTCAGCACATTTTCATTTAATGATTGTAAATGCTCTTCTGCCTCTTCAAAAAATATATTCAATAGATCTGTTTGCATTTTAATCCCCTACCTGTCTCCACAAACATTTCATTTATGTATAACAATTTAATGTTTTAAAAACAATAGAAAAAGAGGTACCACACTTCTATACATATCATTGTTCGATTCTTTGTGGCACCCCTTTATATGAATTAGCTTGTTACTACTTTTGTTAATGCTTCAATAACACGGTCAGCTTGGAAAGGCTTAACAATAAAGTCTTTCGCACCAACCTTAATTGCATCTAGTACCATGCTTTGTTGTCCCATCGCAGAGCAAATAACAACTTTTGCATTCGCATCAATTTTTATAATTTCTTTTAATGCTTCTAATCCATCCATTTCTGGCATTGTAATATCTAGTGTTACAATATCAGGCTGAAGCTCTTTAAATTTTTGAATTGCTTCTAATCCATTTTCTGCTTCACCGATAATTTCAAACTCAGTGTTGCCTTTCAATAAGTTTTTAATCATTGTTCTCATAAACATCGCATCATCTACAACTAAAATTTTATGTGCCATTTTTTTCAGTTCTCTCCTTCTATGTATAACCATATCTTAATATTTAAGCCTATCATTCTCACCCATTATACAAAATAACACGAGAAAATTTAACATTTTTTTTAAAGAATTTCTACATTTTTATTATTTTATTAATAAAATAGAAATATATTATTCTTTTACATATATAACAACACGACGATTCTTTGCCCAATTCTCTGGTGAATCGTTTGGTGCTACTGGTTTTGTATCCGCATACCCTACTGCTGCCAGCCTTTTATCATCTATATGATACACCTCAACAAGATGGTGAATCATATTTGCAGCACGAGCTGAAGATAATTCCCAGTTTGATGGGAATTTTTCATTATGAATTGGTCTACTATCCGTGTGACCTTCTACGACAATTGGATTTGGAACAGATTGAAAAAATCCCGCTAATCCACTTATAATATCTTTCGCTTCAGGTTTAATGTTCGCATCTCCTGTATCAAATATTAAATTATCTACAATAACAATACTAACACCTGTATCTTCACGGTAAACTTTTACCTCTTCAATTCCATTATCTGTTACATAATTTTTTAACTTTTTATATAATTCATCCATTCTTTTTTTAGAAGCTACCTTTTCACTATTTTTCTCATGAGAAATATCAGGTATTGTATTTTCCATTACTTGTGCATCTACTTGCCCTGTATCACTAAACTTCTCAAGCATCTTTGAAAATTTCGCTGTATCTTGTTTTGACGTAGCAACTAATAATACAAAAAAAGTAAGCAATAACATCGTTAAATCGGTAAAGGTCGTCATCCAGCGCGGTGATCCTTTTTGCGGTCGTTTTATCATCATACCCCCCCTAAAAAACTAGGCTGCTCGTTTTTCTTTTTTTATTTTCGTTTCATATACATACGTATCCAGCTTTAATTTTAATTTAGAAGGAATTTGTCCACTATACAACTCTGAAATCGCCTCCATAATAAATTTCTTTTCTGTATACATATCTTCGATACCGCGATATACTTTTTCAGCAAGCGGAATCGCAATCATATTGGCAATTACCGATCCATACAGCGTCGTTAACATCGCTACTGCCATACCAGTACCAATTTGTGAAGTATCCTGTAAATTTTGAAGCATAATGATTAGACCAATTAATGTCCCAATCATTCCCCAAGCTGGTGCAAAATCACCAATTTTATCTAGTAATGTCGCACCTTTTTTCAACTCATATACTTCTGTTTCAATATCCCTCGTTAGTATTTCTTTTAATTCCTCTTCATCGTACCCACTTAGCATTAAGCGAATTCCTTTTTGAATAAAAGGATTATCTACCTGTTCTCCATCCGCCTCTAACGATAATAGGCCATGTTTTTTTGATTTTCTGGAGAAATCTACAAATAATTCCGTTAGTTGTTCTAAGTCTTCTTCTTGTCTATTCAATACAGAAAAAATACTCTTCGTGTATTTTTTTATTTCACTAAATCTATAAGCAACAACAACTGTAGCTGCTGTTCCTCCTATAACAATTAGAATAGATGAAATATCCAAGAAATTTTTAAAACCTTTTATTCCACCGCCGCCAAGCATGATTGCTGCAATTACAATGACGAATCCTACTACAATGCCAAACGGGCTAGAAATATCAAACTTTCTTTTTTTCTTATTTGGTCTAGCTAACAATTGATTTTCGTCTCCCATATTCCTGCCCTTCCTTTTTGTTTTTTTGAATATTTTTTTATTTTAATAATACATTTTTGCATTCATTTATCATTATACTTCCCTTATCCGTTTATCGCAATATTCTCATGAAATTGACACATTTCATTTTTATATTAAAATTACAATATAGCAATGTGAGGAGGATCCATATGGAACATAATATTTTACAAGTCATTGCACTAGCAGAAAAACTGAAATATGAAATGAGACATAGCTGGCTTTCTAACGGTCGTCAAGAAAGCGTTGCCGAACATACATGGCGTATGTCACTAATGGCTGTCTTGGTTCAGCCTTATTTAGATAAAGAAGTAAACATGGAAAAGCTACTTAAAATGGTTATCATTCATGATCTTGTGGAAGCTGAAGCTGGAGATATCCCTGCTTTTGATACAATGAATAGTCGTGAATTACAATTAAAAAAACAAGAAAATGAACAACAGGCAATTTTACATATTAAACGTACACTAGAAGGTCCTCTTGGCGAAGAATTGTACGATTTATGGATGGAATTTGAAGCGAAAGAAACATATGAAGCCAAAGTTGCAAATGCTCTCGATAAGCTAGAGGTAAAGATTCAACATAACGAAGCAGATATCGACACTTGGCTTCCAATTGAACATAAAATGACATTTCAAGTTGCTAAGCATACAGACTTTGATTCCTTCTTATCAAAATTACAAAAAATCATTGAACAAGAAGGTGAAAAGAAATTAATTGCTGCGGGCATTGATGTCGAGGCTTGTAAACAATAACAACTTCTCTAGGAGAAACTACGATAACTTTAGACACTCTATTGAGTGTCTTTTCTTTAAGTAGTTCTTTAAGTAGTTCTATAAATACCAACTTAAAAACCGCTTTTTTAGATGGACGAGAGCATCTGACCATGCATAGAAGCGGTCAGGGCCTTTTTCTACCACATGCGAAGTAAAAACAGAAAGAGCAAACGAGTGTAGGATACTTTTTATTCTGCATAGCAAGGATGTAGATGTCGAAAAATTAAAATGGATCTATATATTTCACAAATTTTTCTATACGATACGCCTTCAAAAAATTCCTCACCATGTTTTCTTGCTCAATAAACTATTAATCACAATATACATCAATAGAGATATTAATTGTTTGTAACTACCAAACAGTTGAATTGATTCCTATTTATCTCGTTAACTGTCCACACAATATCACATCATTTTTCTGTTCATTCATAAACCTATTAATTAGTATATCTAAATCTCGACTAAATAATACAACTTTATCATGAGCTAATCCATATTTAGCAACAAGTACACTTAACTCTTGTTTTTGATCTTCTATTTTATCTTGTAATTGTCTCATCTCCATCTCTATACAAAAACTCCCTTTTCCCATATTATTACTTTTTAAAGTATAATTCATCTTTGCATATAAAAAAATAAAAAAATAAATATTTCTTAAAAAATTCATAAATTGTAATTTATTGTTATTGAAATACGTTATTTTTTCATACTTTTGTATGAGACAATCCCATCCTTTTTCATGATTTAAATTAGCGATATATCGTTTAACATTAAAAATAAAAGATGTAATTTAATGGTTCATCACCAAAAGACGAGGGTGACATATAGATAGATGCACACTCCATCCGCGGGCGAGAGCGAGCCTCCTCGGCAAGCCTGCGGGGTCTCACTTTCCTCGCTATTCCCGCTGGAGTCGCCACTCTCCGTTCCGTGTATGAAAAATGATTCTTTTTCAAAAAATCAACCTCATGTTACGGTGATGAATCAATTTAATCACATAATTTTACAGGAGGATTCGAATGATTAAAGGTTTATATGAAGCACATTTACCCGTCCGTAATCTACAGATATCCATACCATTTTATGAATCATTAGGTCTCAAATTATATAAAAAATATGAGAACGCTACTTTCTTTTGGATTGTAGAAAAGGAAAGTTGGCTCGGTCTCTGGGAAGGCGAAGAATATAAAGTAAAGTATCACCCTTCTCTACGGCATATTGCTTTTCAAGTAGAAATGAATGATTTAGAACATGCCATAGAATGGTTAAATAACAAAAATATTGCTGTAAGAAAAGACTTTGGAATGGAACCAATTGAACCAATCGTTTTTCCAGAACAAGCACATGCATCTGTGTATTTCCATGATCCTGATGGGAATAGTTTAGAACTCATCACAAGACTACCTTTTGAATTAGCAAATATGAATAAGATATATTTAAGTGAATGGAAAAGACAAGTACAACTATTGTTAGGAAAAGAGAGCTGATCCTTATGTCATCACAACCTATCACATATCGTAATCTCCTAAAACAAAATAGTGACTTTACAAAACTCTTTTATGGGCAAACATTAAGTGTACTTGGAGATTGGTTTCACACCATTGCATTATTAACACTCGTGTATAGTGTAACGCAATCTTCTTTCATGCTTGCGCTAACCTTTATGAGCAAAAGTTTGCCACAGCTACTTCTCAGCCCTTTCATCGGTGTAATTGTAGATCGTTTTTCAAAAAAGAAAATCATGATCGTGACCGATATTTTACGCGGAGTGATTGTCCTTACTTATTTGCTAGCAATCTACCGAATTGAAATCATTTTTATTGCTAATATCATATTGGCAGTGCTTTCTTGCTTATTCGAACCAGCCAAACAATCTTCTATAAAAAGAGTTGTAAAGCAAAACCATTTAGTAACCGCAAACTCTCTTTCTAGTACAATGAATGGTTTTATGGCTATCATTGGTGCTTCACTGGGCGGAATTACCGCTCAGATCCTAAGTGTAGAAGCTGCTTTTTTTATCAATAGTATTTCTTTCTTACTTTCTGCCTTTTTCATTTTTAAGACAACCATTCCTTTTACTGAAACATCTAAAACGAAGGCACCATTTTTTACCGATATAAAAGAAGGCTATACATACATATTACGGCAAAAGATTATTATGGCTTTAATTCTCGTTGGGATTTCATGGGGCATTATTGGCGGCGCCTATCAGCTGCTTTTAACAATCTACGCCGAAAGTATCTTTCATGCAGGGAATACTGGAATTGGCGTTTTATATACTGTCCAGGGTGCTGGACTTATGATTGGAAGTTTACTTGTCAATCTTTATATTGGCTCAAATGAGAAAGTAATGAAAAAAGCATTTGGCTGGGCTTATTTGTGGCAAGGGATTTTCTTTCTCGGTTTCGTTCTTTCCGATCAACTTATTATTGGCACCCTTACATTACTATGTATGAGACTTGCTGGAGGAATGATAGTTCCACTCGATACAACATTATTACAAACCTATACGAAAGAAGAGATGATCGGCAAAGTATTTGCATTTCATTACTCAATTTACGGCTCACTTATACAGATTTCTATGTTTATTACGGGATTACTTCTAGAAAGAATTTCTCCTCAAGTAATCGGTAGTGTTCTAGCTGTATGTTGTATTTTCGTTAGTTTTATATGGCTGTTTCTATTTTACAGCGGAAAGCTATACGACAATTCTTCCTCTATTCGATAGCATGTGTATAAGCATGCTTTTTACATCATCGCTTTTTCACAACAGGCGAACCACATATATTTGAAAATATTGCTTCTGCATGGCTCAAGTGTTCTATTCGTGCTGAACATGTCAATTTAGAAAAATCTCTGCTGCATGCAATACATTCATAAAGAAAAGCGGCTCTAAATAAGCCGCTTTTCGTTTTAAATCAAAACCGATATTCATATACAACATAATCAAAAAGATTTACAAATCCTACACTCTCTGCAACAGCAATCGAAGGTAGATCTGCTTTTCAAACTTTATTTTTTATTAAACCCTTTTTTACTCAAAAATTCCTTCATGTGTAATCGCTTCTCTTTTGACATGAAAGCACTCATTGATCCTGTCCATGTTACATTCTTTTGATTGGTAGATCTTCCCTTATAGTATTCATTCGTTATTTCGTCATATTCTGCTAATAATTCATCATATTTATTTTCGTCATATGCATTTTCATGTAAGATGGCTTCAACTGGCAAGCGTGGTTTCACTGCATGGCTTTCATCTGGTACTCCGACTGTCATCCCAAATACCGGATATACTTTATCTGGTAAATGAAGTATATCACTAACTTCTTCTGGATTGTTCCGAATCCCGCCAATATAACAAATGCCATATCCTAATGATTCTGCAGCGAGTGCTAAATTTTGCGCAAACAACGATACGTCTACTGTAGCTACAATAAAGTTTTCTGTAGTATCATGTTTAATCTCTGTCCCTTGTTTCTCACAAGCTATTTCTAAACGCTTTAAATCTGCGCAACAGACAAAGAAGGCCGCACAATCTTTCACATGACGATTTCCAGATAGCTCTGCTAATTGTGCCTTTAATGATTCATCTGTTACATAAACAACCGAATACGCTTGAACAAAATGTGATGATGCGGCATGTTGAGCTGCTTGTACCATTCTTTCAGCTATATTTCTTGGAATCGGTTCATTTTTATATTTACGGACTGAAACGTGTTGCTCCATCTTATGTATTATCTCATTCATCAAAATCACTCCCTTTTTTCCTTCATACTGAAAAATTAACACATCTGTTTCAATATTCACAACTTATATGCCCAGCAAACTGTTTCGATATGCCACTTCTATAGTCTAATCCATATCACTTACGATAAAACAAACCCTCCCCCTAAACAAAAAAGAGTAAATTCTTACCGAATCACCCTTTTTTAACTCTATTATATTAAGCTGCACTCAAAACTTTAATACCTTTAATAATATTCAAAACGAAATAATAAATCCCTACAATTAAAGACTTGTCGCTATATTCGATTGGTTAGCCAATATTGTGTAATCGCAAAGTATTCTCGCACATTCGACTGAATGATAATTGGTTTTGGTGTTTTTGCAGGAAGTCCCTCTACTTTTAAACCTTGTTTTTCAGCAATTTTTTTTGCCCGGAACATATGAAAGTCATTCGTAACAATCATCCCTTTTTTCTTATTTGCTGGAATAAGAGACTTTGAGAATTTAATATTTTCATCTGTATTTGTCGAGCGCTCTTCCATTATAATTCTGTCTTCCGCGATGCTTTGTTTTATTAATCCTTTTTTCATAGCCAACGCTTCTGAAATATCTTCGCCTTTTCCTTTACCACCGGACACAATTACAATTGTTTGCTCATGTGTTTTTAAATACTCCGCCGCTTGATCAATGCGATATTGTAAAGAATAAGAAGGCTCTGTTCCTTTCACCTTTGCCCCTAACAGAATCATATAATCTGCATCATCTGGTGCCTTCATATGACCATGCTTATAAATGTTATATTGTAAGAACCCCATATAACCTACTATAATCATCATTACAATTAAGCCATACTTAATCATTTTTTTCTTCTTTAACATTTACGTATACTCCTATTTTTTTCTATTTTCTCATCATAATATTTCTCTAGTTATTTGTATAGATTCGATTTCCAATTCAATCTATATAAATCATTTTAATTTTTTAACATCTAACTCCCTGCTATGCAGAATACAAAGTACCCTATACTCGTTTACCCTTTCTGTTTTTACTTCGCATGTGGCAGAAAAAGGCCCTGACCGCTTCTATGCATGGCCAGATGCTCTCTCCCACCTAAAAAAGAGGGGGTTTATATCGTTTTTTTAATTGATGTATATATAATTCAACCTTAAAAAGTAATATTTATAATAAATAAGGGCATAGTGAATAAAGTATATTTTATAATGGGAGCTTTGTATGAAGGGGTGTAAACATTGTTTGTTTTTTTATGTAATGTAACATTCTTCTTTTTATTATTTCTCATATCGCTTAAACTGCTAGGCAAATCCGCACTCGCACAGCTTACACCACATGATTTTGGAGCCATTATCTTTTTATCCTATTTTGCTTTTCAAGCAATGCCGGTTGATGGTGCTTTGCAAGCTATTGTCGGTATGAGTGTAATTACATGCCTTCACCTTTTAATCACAAAGCTAAGCCTACTCAATAAACTCAATCGTTTCATCCTAGGGCATCCCATTATTTTAATTAAACATGGAGATATTATTTTTGAAAATTTAAAGAAAAGCAGATATCCAATCGCTGAATTACTTTCTAATCTTCGCGTAGCAGGATATCCTAGCGTTCATGAAATTGAATATGCCATTTTAGAAGCAAATGGTGCGATTAGTATTTTACCTAAAAGAGAGCTTGTTCCTCTTACTCCAAAAGATATGCATATCGATGTGAAATATGCTGGGTTACCAATTGCCCTTATCGTTGATGCACAGATCCAACACGATAATTTAAAGTTAATCCACAAAAATGAAAAATGGCTCTATAAAGAGTTACTCGATAAAGGCGTGAAAGGTATACAAAATATTGCTTTTGCTTCCGTCCAAGAAACAGATGGCTCTTTTACGATTACGCTGAAAAATGAGAAATCCCCTTAAACGGTTAAGGGGATTTCTCATTATGATGCTTGTTTCTCCTCCATGATTCGTAATGGTACAGGATGCTTCATACGGTTCATCCCAAATACAATAATCGCTGTTAATAGCTCTGCAACTGGCATGACAAGCCAAATTCCATTTACTCCGAACAACTTTGGCATCATCCATAGTAGCGGAATAATGAAAAATAAACCACGACTCAAAATAATAAAGACTGATTTCTTCGTTTGTCTTACCGACTGAAAATACTCTCCATACACGATGTTGTAGCCTAAAAATACATATTGGATAAAGAAAAGGCTAATTCCCGTTATCGTTAATTGAAATAATTCTGGTGATTGAACATCAAATAAACCGATCAGATATTTCCCAAAGAATAAACCAATCACAATTGCTGCACACCCAAGTGCAACTGCTATTTTTACGGCAAGCTGTAATCCTTCCCTTAATCTTTCAGATAAATTCGCACCATAATGAAAACTTGCAATTGGTTGTAATGCTGCTCCAACACCAAAGAACAATAACAATGTCATGGAATGAATGCTATTTACCATCGCATAGGAGGCAACTCCTAATTCTCCTGCATATTGAATAAAGGCTATATTGAAACCAATTGTTACAATCGCTACTGTTATTTCAGTTGTAAAACTTGGAAAACCAATCACCATAATTTGTTTGACTGTCTCCCATTCAAAATGAAATTTCGTCCATTTTAAAATACTACTTTTTCTAAAGAAATGACTTAATAAAACAAGAAAACCAATTGCTGCTGAGAGGATAGTCGCTGCCGCTGCTCCTGTTACACCCCAGCCAAATATAAAGATAAAGACATAATCAAATACGATATTTAATAAAGCTGTTATAACAAGACCGGCCATCGCTAAATTTGGATTCCCATCGTTACGGATAAACGTACTCAAAACATTTTCTAAAACATATATCATCCCAAATGTTAACAATACTTGTAAATAATCTAAAGCATACGGCAAGATTACATCATTTGCTCCAAATAAATAAGCTAAATCTTCTATTTTCCATAAACAAATAACCATTAAAATACCTACAATTATAACTGCTACTGTCATGGATTGTGTAAAAATAGATCTCGCTCGCTCTATTTTATTTTCACCTAATGCAATGGAGTACAGTGTTGCCCCGCCCATACCAATCCATAATGAGATAGAAAAAAAGATTGAAAAAGCTGGAACAGCAACGTTTACCCCGGCCAAACCATTCGCTCCTACTCCCCTACTAATCATCACTGCATCAATCATAATATTAACTGACATTAATACCATTCCAAGAACAGCTGGTATTAAATACGAAATAAACAAACGTTTTATTGGTTCTTCTCTTAATCTCTCTGTTGTTTCCATTTTAAATTGCTCCTTTACGACTCTCTGCTCACATTTTAAACCTTAAAGCAACTTGAAGGTCAAGAGAGAAGTAAAAAATGCGATTTTTCTTAGCATTACTGCATTCTATTTCTTTTTTACGACAGGGATTTGTATTTCCGTTACTTGCTCTTCTGGATTTTCTGTCACAGACCAATCAATTAAAGCGAGTTCAACTGCATCTCCGGATACTTCATATCCTTCCTTTTCAATGCCTCTTAATAACTCCTTGTAAGTTTCATCCGTTTTTTCATACGGCCCATGATGATAAGAGCAAGCATACATCCCCTCTTTAATAGTATCTGAAGTCGCCATTTGAAACGGCATATAATCAAGCAAAATAAAAACACGATTATATGATTGGAATTCATTTTGAAACAATGCTTCTTTTGATACTGTCACACCAAGATCTCCTGAAAATACACTATCATCTATTTTCTTCATATTTTTTTGAAGTGAATGTATATAATATTCAAACATATCATCCGTTATATTCGGTGCAATAGCTAGCGCCGTAATTTTTCTCTTTGGCAATTTTTTAAATATGACATGATTTACTTTTGACCCTGTAGCTTCTTTCATCATCTCAATTTTACGCTTCATTTTCGCCAATGCATATTCAATTTCCCTTTGCTTCTTTAACATCATCTCTTGCTGTTTTTCAAGTAGATTTAAAGCATAAGTTGGATTTCTTTCATCAATATACTTCTTTATTTCTTTTAAAGAAATATTTAACTGACGTAAAAATTTGATTGTATCTAAAAGTGAAAACTGATCAATGGTGTAATATCGATAATTTGTTTGCGGATCGACAATGGATGGATGAAAAATACCTTTTTCATCGTAATAACGTAATGTTGATTCTGGAATATTATGCATTTTTGCCATTTCTCCAATTGTAAAACGTTGATTGAATAACATGTTTCCTGCTCCGTTTCTTTCAAATAGATTTATTCCTTCTAGCTTCTTTCTTCTTACCCTTCATTATATAGGCATATATTCCTTATTCAAAATGAATCCTCTACTAAAAAAACTGCTCATTTAACATTGATTTTTTCTGAAACTTATTATATATTTATTACAAGTTCAAATTACAAGTTCAAAAGAACTCGTATAAAGACCTCCTGTTTAATGTGCATTACATATTGTTTTACATTAAGCACACTCCGAGAAATCGTATGATAAAAACAAAAAATGAAAAGGAGAGATGAGATGGAATTTTTCTTTCAAATTGCGTTAATTTTATTAAGTACAAAAATTGCTGGTGACATTAGTGTTAGGCTTGGTCAACCGTCTGTACTTGGAAAATTGATCGTCGGTATTATTATTGGGCCTGCTGTATTAGGGTGGGTTAACAATTCAGATTTACTTACACAGTTAAGCGAAGTAGGGGTTATTCTCCTTATGTTTATGGCTGGACTTGAAACAGACTTAAAAGAACTAAATGAAAACCGTAATTCCTCTTTAGCGGTTGCAGTTGGGGGCATCATTCTGCCATTTGTGGGTGGTTATGTTGCAGGACTTGTAATTGGCATGGAACAAGCTAATGCAATCTTTTTAGGATTACTTCTATGTGCAACAAGTGTTAGTATCTCCGTACAAACACTTCGCGACTTAGGTAAAATGAAGACAAAAGAAAGTACAACTATGTTAGGTGCAGCTGTATTTGATGATATTCTTGTTGTTATTTTACTAGCCTTTGCGATGAGTTTCCTAGGAACAGGTGATGTGAATTTAACAGTGATTATCTTGAAAAAAGTTGTCTTCTTCGCAGCTATTATCTTAATTGGCTGGAAAGGTGTTCCAATGATTATGCGCTGGTTATCACCACTGCGTGTATCAGAATCTATTATTAGTGCAGCTCTTATCATTTGTTTTGCTTTCGCATATTTTGGTGAACTATTAGGAATCGCTGGAATTATCGGCGCATTCGCAGCAGGTATTGCCATTTCTCAGACAGATTACAAACATGAAGTTGAAAAGAAAGTAGAACCAATTGCTTATGCAATGTTCGTTCCAATCTTCTTTGTCAGCATTGGCATGAACATTACGTTTGCAGGTATTGGAGATAAAGTATGGTTTATCTTAGCATTAACTATCATTGCTGTCTTAACAAAACTAATTGGTTGCGGATTTGGGGCACGAATCACAGGCTTTGATTTACAGTCTTCTACAATTATCGGATCTGGCATGATTTCCCGTGGTGAAGTTGCTCTTATCATTGCAGGACAGGGACTTGCTTCTGGTCTACTAGCAAAAGACTACTTTACAGCAATTGTTATTGTCGTTATTTTAACAACAATGATTACACCACCAATGCTGAAATATTCTTTCGGTGTAAAAGATAAGCAATTAAAACTAGGTAAATCGTAACTATATATACATCAATTAAAAAAACGACATAAATCCCCTCTTTTTAGGTGGGAGAGAGCATCTGGCTGTACATAGAAGCGGTCAGAGCCCTTTTCTGCCACATGCGAAGTAAAAGCAGAACGAGCAAACGAGTGTAGGTACTTTTTATTCTGCATAGCAGGGAGTTAGATGTCGAAAAATTAAAATGGATTTATATATATTGAGTACTAATTTCATAATATAAAAAACGAGATGATTGTCTTCACAAGACAATCATCTCGTTTTTTTATTAAATGCGTTCCATCGCTGTCTTCAATGTCCCTACAACAAAAGCGATTTCTTCACTTGAAATAATAAGAGGCGGTGCTAATGTTAAAACATTATTATAGCCTGCTGTTGTCATTCCGTTACGTCCAACGATTAATCCTTTTTCTTTACAAGCGTTCACGACACTTGCAATTTTATCATTATCAATTGGTTCTTTTGTTTCCTTATCATTTACTAATTCTATACCGACTAATAGCCCTTTTCCCCTAATGTCTCCAACAAGCGGATGATCTCCAATCTCGTCTCTCAATTGCTCTAATAAAAGCGATCCCATTTGTGCGGAACGCTCAATTAAATTTTCATTTTCCATAATTTCTAAGTTTTTAAGTGCTAACGCACAAGCAGCTGGATTCCCGCCAAACGTGTTAATATGACGGAAAAATTCATATTCTCCTGTTCCCTTAAACGCTTCATAAATTTCTTTCTTCACCGCTGTTGCTGATAACGGCAAATATGCACTCGTAATTCCCTTTGCCATTGTAATAATGTCAGGCTTTACATCGTAATTCATAAAACCAAACGCTTTTCCGGTACGGCCAAAACCACAAATCACTTCATCACTAATAAGGAGTGCTCCATGTTTTTGACAGATTTCATGAACAGCTTTCATATAATCTTGCGGAGGCATCAAAATACCACCACCTGTAATAATTGGTTCCATTATAAATCCAGCTATCGTTTCACTTAGTTCCCACGTCATAACACGGTCAATTTCTTTCACACACTCTACATCGTAAATATTTTGCGATTCCACTCCTTGCATTCGGTAACAATCTGGCGGCGTCACATGTAAAAAACCTGAAGTAAATGGTTCATATTGATATTTACGCTGTGCTTGTCCTGTCGCTGCCATCGCCGCCATTGTATTACCATGATAGCCACGATAACGTGACATAATTTTATAGCGATGCTGTTCCCCTTTATATGCATAATATTGCCTTGCAATTTTAAAAGCTGTTTCGTTCGCTTCCGATCCACTATTAGAGAAGAAAATGACATATTCTCCTCCGAGCCACTCGTTTAATTTTTCAGCAAGTCGAATCGCTGGTTCATGCGATTGTGACATGGGAAAATACGATAATGTTTGCAGTTGCTCATACGCTGCCTCAGCAAGCTCTTTTCTCCCATATCCACTATTCACACACCAAAGACCACCCATACCATCTAGATATCGTTTTCCTTCTATATCTTCTACCCAGCAACCTTCCGCTTTTGCCCCAACCATTGTACTATTTGGACTAAACGGGCGCATTCCATGCCACACATACTGTTCATCCTTTGCTAGTAATGAATCTGTTTGTTTCGTTTTCATCATATCTTCCACCTTCCATAACAACTTATTCTTCTCCAAGCTGCACTGGTGCCATGATGAGTTAAAACTTCTCTCTGCCTATTTTCATTCCACACTTATAAGACAAATCCTACCAAATAACAAGTAATATTTAAAACAAAATTACAAAATGAAAAAAGCCTTCCAAATATTTTGGAAAGCTCATGTTCTTTTAGTGTGCAGAAACGTCACTCACTCCGTGACCTGTATTGGATTTCACGAGAATTTCATCAAATTTTGCTGCATCTTCTTTCTTACTTGAAAAAATTGTCCCTAAGTATGCCGCTAAAAATCCAAGTGGAATGGAAATAATTCCAGGTGTTGTATATGGGAATAGTGCTTCTCCCACAAAAATCGCTTTCCCTGCTACAGGATTCCAAACATTTGGACTTAATGCCACTAGCACAATTGCTGAAACAAGACCGACAATCATACCACAAATTGCCCCCGTCGTATTAAAACGCTTCCAATAAATCGTAAATAAAATAACTGGTAAATTTGCACTTGCAGCAACCGCAAACGCTAACGACACTAAGAAAGCAACATTTAACGTTTGAGCAAATAACGCTAAAATAATAGATAATACCGCCACGCCAATGGATGCATAGCGCGCCATTGATACTTGTTCTTTTTCTGTTGCCTTGCCCTTACGAATAATCTCATTATAGAAATCATGCGCAAATGCTGAAGCGGCTGTTAACACAAGACCCGCTACAACTGCCAAAATTGTTGCAAATGCAATTGCAGAAACGAAAGCAAATAAGAAATCTCCTCCAAGTGCTTTTGCTAATAACGGTGCTGCCATATTACCAGCTGGGTTCGCCTGAATAATTGCAGTATTTCCTACAAACGCAGCTGCTCCAAAACCTAGGAAAATCGTCATAATATAAAAAGCTCCAATTAACCAAGTTGCACATACGACAGATTGGCGTGCTGTTTTGGCATCACGAACAGTAAAAAATCGTACCAGAATATGAGGTAAACCTGCTGTTCCAAGAACAAGGCCTAAGTTTAAAGAAATCGTATCTAATCCATCTTTGTATTTTACACCAGGATTTAAGAAAGCTTCCTTCAGTGGTGTAGCTGTTTTCATCTGGGCAAACATTTCTGTAATACTAAAATTAAATTTCGCGAACACAATAACTGAAATAACAAATGTTCCTGCCATGAGTAAGACAGCTTTGACAATTTGCACCCAACTTGTTGCCGTCATACCGCCGAAAATAACATACACTGTCATTAGTGTTCCAACAATTAAAACAGATGTCGTATATTCAATTCCTAATAGTAATTTAATAAGTGCACCCGCTCCTACTAGTTGTGCAATCATATAGAAAATTGAAATTGTCATCGTATTTAAAGCGGCAATACCTCGCACCTTCTTCGCATCAAAACGTGCTGCAATCATATCGGCCAATGTATACTTCCCTAAATTTCTAAGCGGTTCCGCAACAAGATATAATACAACTAAATAGGCAACGAGAAAACCAACACTATAAAAAAAGCCATCAAATCCAGTTAACGCTACAGCTCCAGCAATTCCAAGAAACGAGGCAGCTGACATATAATCCCCAGCAATGGCCAAACCATTTTGCCACCCAGTTAATCCCCCTCCAGCTGTATAAAACTCACTCGCATTTTTCGTTTTTTTCGATGCAAAATATGTTATGACGAGCGTACCAAGAACAATAATTAAAAAGAGTGCAAACGCAGTTGTATTCAAATTTATCCCCTCCCTTTTTGCATTTTTTGAAGGATTCCCTGCGAAATTTCATCAAATGATTCTGCTTTTTTGCTATAAATCATACATAAAGCCCACGTCATAACAAATTGGGCAAAAGCAAAAATCCACGCCCATGTCACATCACCAAATGCTGGTGTATTTAATACTTTTGAATAAGATGTCAAAATAGGTAATGCAATAAAAAAGCTCAAAAAGAAAATGGTCATAGGAATAATAAATTTTCGTTTCTTTTCTAACAGTGATTGAAATTCTGCTGACTGAACGACTTCTGTATAATTTACCTCACTTTGTAACTTGCGTGCTGAACTATCATCTCGTTTCATTTCTCAAGTCCCCTCTCCCTCATTCTTTAAATCAAATTCCCCCTTGCCTCCTAAAAAACTAAATTTTATAAATATTCAGAAACTTATATTCATTTTAGACAATCTCTTCTTCTCTGCAAAGATTTTTCGATAGACATCTTTCGTCATATTTTTCCATTTTTTTAATATATTTTTTTGAAATAAAATAAAACTTTCGTCAGTGAACATTCTCTTCATCTCTACTAGTGATTAGCCCTCACGAATCGGTCTTTTACAGGCAGTTTACTTCCCACTTAACTTCTTTTCTTTCGCTGAATTTTGAAATAGGAGTATTACTGCGCGTTAAAGAAAAAGCAGTGCTCATTGCACCACTTCTTTGTCCTTCTCTTTTTCTAGGTTACGCGCCGTCTCACTTAATTCGACATCTTTTCCATTTTTATACGTGCCAAATAAGAAATCATAAACTGGATTCGACACACCAAACCAATAATTTTCATTTTTATAATGATGCAATATGTGCTGTTTCTTTAACCATCTACCAAAATGAGTCAGCGGTCGAATTGGCTTATGTGCGATATAATGTTTCCATTCATAAATAAGCAGCATAATAATCATCCCAATTCCAAATGAAAATGTAATCGTTATATTACTTGTAAATCCATACACAATGAACAAATAAATCGCGAACCCTGGCAAGCTATACCAAACTGGTAAAAACAATAGTTTTAAATCATCAGGGTACACATGATGATCATAATGTAATCTCCTTAACATTTTCAGTAAAAATGGATTTTTAGGAGGTTTAATATGAAATAAAAATCGATGTGTTACATACTCATTGATTGTATAAAAAATGATCCCTGCAAGACACGACAACAATGCTACCCCTGTAAATAATTGCATTTTCAAAATAATGATAAACAGTATCAATACCCCGGACATAATGACAATATCATGTTGGAAAAAGAACTCCTTCATCACCCTTTTCATTTACTCTTCCCCCTTTTTTCAAAAAACAGCCGTAACATATTGTTACGACCGTTTCTTATCTATTTATTTTATTCTCATTACAAATTTGCTTGCTGTTCTATTGTAGCAAAAAAATTCTTGGAACCAAATATATTTTGCTTTGGAATGATGTGTTCAACTGCAAAAACAGTTACTTCTCCCATCTGCACTTCCCCAATAATCAGACCGAATACATCATGATTTACAGCAAATGTTGGTTGCTTTGTTTGTAATAATCTTTCAGTAGTATGAAGAACAGCTTCATATAATGGATTTCTGTCAGTAACTTCTTTTCGAATTTTTGGTGCTAATGTAATAATGATTTCTTTTCCATTAATAGTGGTTCGATACATAAAAATCTCCCCTTCAATCTTATGTGAACAACTGTAAAGCTTTGTACGCAAAATGGATAGAATACCCGACTAGAATGATTCCAGCCCCCGCTGTAATATAGCCAAGCGCTTTTTGTTTAAGCAATGTTCGTCCAAAATGAACGGAAAAAGCAATATTTAAATTCCATAAAATAATGCCAATAATAATACAAAGACTATACAAAAAGGCTTCTTGCTTGGTTACTTTTGTAAGTAGTGAGCTAAGTGTACTCCCGTATACACCAAACCAAAAAACAAGATTTAATGGATTGGATATCGCAATTAAAAATCCAGCCATAAAGGACTGCTGAAGCCCACCTACCTCTTCTTGTTTATATTCCATATTCGAGTGTAAAATTCCTTGTTTTACACTTTGAAACCCTAAATAAAACAGTAAGAAAAATCCTATGCAATACATAAATGCTTGTACATATGTATACATAAATACAGAAGATAAACCAAAATAAATGAGGAGCATAAATAAAATATCTGCACTCATTCCTCCTATTCCAACAACCCAAGCGTGCCAAAAACCACGTTCAATTCCTCTTTTTAACATTTCAATATTAATTGGTCCTACTGGTGCAGCTAATGAAATACCTAGTACAATTTGCTGTATAATTACTCCAAACATCGCTCTATCCTTTCTATTCCTTTTTCTATTAGCAAATGAGGAAACTACGAAAAATAGACTAGCTTTTACGAAAAAATATACATAATTAAAATGTCCTTTTTTATCCAAAATATGCAAAAAAGCCGTCCATGGGCGGCTTTCATTTTTCTACTTTATGATGAAATGGACATTTTCCGTTAATCGGTTCAATGTCGTCTCCAATAAAATATTGCCTCCACTCACGGTGGTCAGGATCACCATAGTGGCTAATATTCGGATGCTTTGGCAACTGATCCCACTTTTCAACCCGCTCTCTAACCATTTGCCGTGAATATGAACCTTTTGGTCGATCCCCTTCTAGTCCATTAAAAATGATACGCGGTTGGAATCCAATAATAAGTGAGTTTCCTAAATGCCGCGTTTTTCTTTGTTTATAAGCAGGCGCATTTCCAAACGCAAACATAGGCTCGCCACCAAACGAAAATTCCCATAAATGATGATCTGGATTTTCGGGGATTTTTTCAGGCCATGGCTGTTCATCTGCTTCATGTAAATATTGTAGTACTCTCCAAAAATAGGACCGGTAATGTTCAATGGACTGTTCTTCAAGTTCTGGTTCTACAAAAAGAAAAAAACCCCTTCTTACAACTGGTCGTTCGTGCATTAGATCTAAAAAAGAAAGCATCGTATGCGGTAAATGACTCCAATCATCATGGGAAAGAAACGAATACCGAAGTTCATTCTTCTTTAAGGCCGTTAATCCAAAATAGCACGGAAAGGTTGGATCCAATACAACATGAGAAAAATTTGCAAACTCCTCAGAAACCCAACTCGGTATATCTACCCTATTTTTCATTCCTTCATTATCTAATAGATAAGACTGAACCATTCTCTCACCTCACTATGTACAGCATTCACTTAAACATATTAAAAAGTGAACTCGTCCTATACCATGAAAAAAACTTGAGCAGAAAATTATTTAAAAATACAAAAAGATAAAAACGCTTACTTGACTAAAATCTACCATTTCATGTATATTTAAATTATCATTTAGCAGAATATTCGAGAATATAGCATTTTTAGTTTTATGAATTTGCAAACATTTCAGGCGAATGTTACTAAATGAAAAGTAATCGTTTTTTAGGAGGAATTGTAACATGCAAGGAAAAGTAAAATGGTTTAACAACGAAAAAGGTTTTGGATTTATCGAAATTGAAGGCGCTGACGATGTATTCGTACATTTCACAGCTATTCAAGGCGACGGCTACAAAGCTTTAGAAGAAGGTCAAGAAGTATCTTTCGACATCGTTGAAGGTAACCGCGGACCCCAAGCTGCTAACGTAGTAAAACTTTAATCCAACATATAACAGGAGGTTGCCTACTAGGTAACCTCCTTTGTTATTCCTTTGTATATTTCCTTTTTGCAGAGTAAAAACTATGTGCAATGTAACAGAATACAAAGGAGGAATCGACAATGGGTTCACATGTAAATGATTTTGAAGAAGTAAAATTACGCGTAGAAACAGCACAAAAAATGGTAGGTTCTGCGACAATTACAATGGATCCAGAATCACTAGAGCATGCGACAAATGCAGTCGAATCTGCACGTTCACAGCTTGAAATCATGAAATCTGTTGCGACAGACTTGGATGAACCATTCTTAATGAATGAAGAAAAAAAATTAAGTAAATGTGAACATCAATTGCAAGAAGCTAAGCATTGAAAAAACATCCAGAGAGCTACCTCTGGATGTTTTTTCATGATAATTGATCTCCATATTTCTTTAACTTTTCGCCAATGGTACATTGCCGAATACAAAAAGAATGAGCGTAATACCTACTACGTGTTTTTCTATAATGTTCTTGCAAAAAACATCCTTCACAATATGTTTCTAATAAATCATTTGCCTCTGTAATGAGCTGCTTTTTATTCACCGCTGCACCTCTCTATTCGGTTATTTCTTTATGACTGTCGATGGCTGTTCCTTCCAATGCTTGCGTTGCTAATTGATGCGCCTCTTTGTTTTGTTTTCTTGCTACTGGCTCACAGACAAGCTTTAATTTCATTTGCTTTGCTTTTTGTTCAATCTGATCTAAATAGTGATTCAGATGTTCATCATAGCAAGGCCATTCTCCAGCTAATTGCTGCAAGGCCACTTGGGAATCGCCATGAAGTGTAATCGATTCATATTTAATCCCTAATTCCTCCAGTACATTCATTCCATATAATAATGCTGCATATTCCGCCTCATTATTATCATATATCCCCGCTATGTACGCATTACGACGAACTCGGTAATTTGCATTCCCTTTTCTATAATAAATACATATACCAATCCCTGCTTCTTTTGTTTCCAGGTCATACCCACCATCAAAGTACATACGAATGTCTTGTGGTTCTTCTTCTACTTGCTTACTGAGCTTTTTCATTTCTTTTAGCGTCCATTCCGCGTCCATCTCATCGTAAAATACAAGTTCTTTTACTCTTCCTGTTTTCTCAAAATCAGCCGCAAATTGAAGTGCCTCTTCTATACTCATATAATCTGTTGTTAATTCTGTTTGCAGATTAGACTTTGTTTTATATAGCCAATGTATTTTATATTTCATACTCATTTCCCCCTATATAAGACTTCGTATTTTTATTATATTTTACCAATAGTCATAGTATTATATTCGAATGGAAGTTGACGAGTGTCAACTTTTAAAATACAAAAAGAGCTGCTCCATATCGGAAGCAGCTCTTTCTATTCATGTTACATAAATCTATTAAATTGCACTCGTTTATTCATCCAATACATAACCGGCATACCAATTGCCATCACGACAAATTCACCAGCTGCGCATGTAAGCCATGTAAATAAAAATGGCAGGTCAAATGCTAGATGAAGTTCAATTGCTATCATAAACATTGTAACTGTAAAGATAACTGTATTAAAAATCATACGAGCCCAAACACCCTTAATAAAACGCATGGAAATAATCGTAGCAAGAAGTGCAAGAATGGATTGCCCTACTCCAAATACTAAATCATACGCAATCATAGGTGAGAAAAAGAGATTTGTTAAAAATACGCCTAAGACAATTCCATAAATCGATTTCTTATTAAATACAACGAGATGGTTAAACATCTCCGAAATACGAAATTGTACATTCGTAAAGCCAAACGGCTGAATAAGCGCGGAAACAGCAATGTATAATGCCGCTAAAATACCATTACCAACTAATGTTTTTATATTCATGACAAAATCTCCTTAGTTTTTTTACGTGGGATGGTTTCGAACCACGTGATTCGTTTTTAAACAACAATTTTATATTGTACGCAATAGCCAACCATTCGTCAATAGATTTCTACCATTCACTACCCTTTTTCGAATAGACAACGTATAATAAAGGATATGAAGGATTTAGGAGGTTTCGCTTCATGACAGTAACAATTCAAAATGAAAAACTGATCGTTTCCCTCTCTGAAAAAGGTGCAGAGTTACAAAGCATTTGCTTAAAAGAAGATAACACAGAATATATGTGGCAAGGTGATCCTAAATATTGGGGACGTCGTGCACCAATTTTATTCCCAATTGTCGGTAGATTAGTGGACAATACATATTATGTAGATGGTAAACCTTATTCATTAACACAACACGGCTTCGCTCGCGACCTTACATTTTCCATAGAAGAGCAAAGTGAAACAAAAATTACTTATGCAGTCTCCAGCAATCAAGAAACTATTCAAAAATATCCGTATGAATTTGAGTTGTCTGTTTCTTATGAGCTAGATGAGCAAAATATACATGTTACTTACGAAGTACATAACCCTACTTCAAAAGAGATGTTCTTTTCTATCGGAGCACATCCAGGCTTCAATTGTCCATTAGTAGAAGGTGAGTCATTTACAGACTACCATTTATCATTTCATGGCCCTGAACATTTAGAAACAAGCATACTAGAAGGCGCATTTCTTTCAAAAGAAAAACGACTCATCGCTAAAAATACGACCGAATTACCACTTACATACGATTTATTCAAAAATGATGCCCTTATTTTTGAAAATATGAATACAAGTGAAATTTCTATTCGCTCTCATAAACATAATAAGTTTGTAAAAGTAGCATTTGAAGGCTTCCCATTTGTCGGTGTGTGGACACAAAATAATGATGCCCCTTTCTTATGTATTGAACCTTGGTATGGAATTGCTGATGAAGTAGAACCAGCTAAAGATTTCAAAGAGAAAAAAGGTGTGCAATCCTTACAAGCGAATGAAACATTTGCATGCCGCTACAGCATTACAATTGGATAAAATGCATTTTTATTTTCTATCCCCCGCCTTTAGAAACTTTTAGGCGGGGGCTTACTATAAGCTAACGCTATATAAATAATGGAGGTATTAAGTTTTGATCGAAGTATATATTGATGGTGCATCAAAGGGAAATCCGGGGCCTTCTGGTGCTGGCGTTTTTATTAAAGGCGTACAACCGCCAGTGCAATTATCACTGCCGCTTGGAACGATGTCTAACCATGAAGCAGAATATCATGCACTACTCGCTGCATTAAAATATTGTACAGAACATAACTATAGCATTGTATCTTTTCGCACAGATTCTCAACTTGTTGAACGTGCAGTAGAAAAAGAGTATGCAAAAAACGAAACGTATGCACCACTTTTACAAGAAGCGCTGGCGTACATCGAGAAATTTGACCTTTTCTTTATAAAGTGGATTCCAAGCAGTCAAAACAAAGTTGCTGATGAATTAGCAAGAAAAGCTATTTTACTAAATGAATGGGGGTCATAGCGTGAAAAAAGGGTGGATTGCTCCTCTTGCTTTATTATTTGTCTCCTTTATTTGGGGAGCCACATTTGTCGTCGTTCAAAATGCAATGTCATTTGTTGGTCCATTTACGTTCAATGGTGTTCGATTTTTATTTGCTGGAATTATTTTGTTATTCGTCCAAATGATGTTTTCGAAAAAAACTTCAAAACAACAAATTCAAGATAGTAGTATCGCTGGATTAATTGTCGGATTCTTCTTATTTATCGGTTATTTATTACAAACATTTGGATTAATTTATACCACTTCCTCTAAAGCAGGATTTTTAACTGGACTCAGCGTTGTTATGGTTCCAATTCTTTCATTTATCTTTTTGAAACAAAAAGCTACACCTTTTATCGTACTCGGCATTATCGCTGCTACAGCTGGCTTATATTTACTAACCGCTGGTGATTCTTTTCAATTCAATATTGGAGATATGCTTGTTCTCGGCTGTGCAATTGCCTTTGCAGCACATATTCTGATTAATGGGATCTTTTCCAAAAAGATATCCCCTCTGTTATTAAGTACATCTCAAGTATTGTCCGTTGGAATTTTCTCTACCATCTGTGCTTTTTTATTTGAGGATTGGGAGAAATTATTTTCAATCTCTTTATGGACGAATGATGCCTTTTTATTTGCTCTACTTGCAACATCCTTATTTGCAACAGCAATCGCTTTTTTTATTCAAACAGCTGCGCAAAAGCACACCTCTCCAACGAGAGTCGCCATTATTTTCGCAATGGAACCTGTCTTTGCCGCATTAACAGGCGTTCTTGTTGCAAACGAACAACTTTCGATTTCCGCAATACTTGGTTGCCTTTGTATTTTCCTAGGCATGATTTTCGTTGAACTTCCTTCAAAACAAAAAAAAGAAGCGCAGGCTGCGTGAAGTTATGCTTGTAACTTCCGCATAAAAGCCTTTGCGCTTTTTTTGTCCGTAATTTCCTCTTCTTTCAATCTCTCTAACAGCGCCACAAAATAACTTCCATCAAACTGTAATTGATGTTTAATCGTCGCTTCAATCGCTGCGTTCACGATTCCATCAGATGCACCCGTATATCCTTGACCAAACATAATAAATCCTTGTGCTTCTTCTGATAATTTGAATCCTTTTGTATGTAAGAATGAAAGATAATCTTGCACTGTTTGCATGCTGTTCCCACCTAATTCAAAAAATTGTCCCTTCCCTATCATACATGTTTTTAGACTTTATGAGAATGAATTTTCTTTGACACCTTCTTTATATTGACTTGCTTTTCGATATGATAAAAACAACATTGCCATCGCAAGTAATTCAAATATCGCGCCTATATAACCAAGATAGACAATGGAACTATACTTCAAAATAAATCCACCAACAATCGCTCCTATAGCAATCCCTATATATAACGTTGAAGCGCTTAAAGATAACACAACCGACGGCGATTTATTTGACAAGGAAATAAGATAACTATTGAGCGGCGCATTAAATAACCATGCCGCAATTCCCCAAATTGTTCCCATCAGAATAACGAAAACAATTGGTAAATTCCCATTAGAAAAATTCATCATAATAGACAAAGCTAACATAGATAAGCCGAAACATATAAAACTGATTTGAATTATCTTGATATTACCGAATTTATCACCACTATATCCACCAATAACGTTTCCAATGACACTTCCTATTCCCACCATGACTAGTATATAGCTAATCTCTTCACTCCTCATACTTGTAATGGTTTGAATAGCAGGTACAACATAATTATAAATTGAAAATCCACCAATTGTTGCAAAGGCAAAACCTACTAAAGCCAGTACTATTCTTCCATCTTTAAGCATTAACATGCGTTCTACAACCGGTATTTTTAATCCTTTTTGAATGGATGCTGGTAAAAATAACATCAACCCAATACTGCCTATACATCCCCATAGTGAAACAATAAAAAAGGTAGCTTGCCAGCTTATTATACTTCCAATCCATGTACCAAAAGGTGCTCCGATTACAATTGCCACTGTAAGTCCTATATTGACAAAGGCAATTGCCTTTCCTCTTTCCTTTTCGGAAACAAAACTAGATGCCACCCCAATTGCTGTAGGAGTATAAAGTGCTGCTCCTATCGCTGCTCCCATTCGTGATAAAAATAATAAAGAAAATGAAGAAACACATGCGGACATAAAATTTGATAATGAAAATATGCTTAACGCTAGAATGAGAACTGTTTTTCTAGGCATATTTGCTGTGATTGTTGCAAGTAATGGTGAAGAAATTGCATATGTAAGTGCAAAGATAGTAACTAATTGTCCAGCTAGGCTAATAGAAACATCTACATCATTTGCAATACTAGGCAATAATCCTGCAATCATAAATCCATCTGTCCCTATTGCAAACGTACCCATTGTTAATAGAAAAATACGAAAGTATGACATTTATATTCACACTTCTTTCCAATAAGAAATTTTATTTTCTATATAAGCTTTTGCCATTTGAAGCACTTCAATTTTTTCATTGATTTCAACTAATTTCTTCTCATACATTGTTAACGCCATTGTTTTACACTCACTACCATGCTGCTCCGGAGGGCAATTCATAATATGAGAAATTTTGTCCGCCGTTAAACCGACTGATAAATATAGTTGGATTGTCTTCACACGGCCTATATCCTCATTCGCATATATCCGATACCCATTCTCTAACCTTGTTGGATGTAGTAAATTTTTTTCTTCATAATACCGGAGCGATCTTACACTAACTCCAGTTTGATTTGAAAGTTCACTAATTTTCACTTTCCATCCCTCCCCTTGGTTATATTGTAAGGTGTTACATGATGTGAAGGTCAACAATGAAATTGGAATAATTTTCTTATACAAACAGGATTTACTGACAACATCTAGAAGTAGATACAGTGAAACTTGAATCAACAGTGACTTTCTTCACGACTCACCTATCTTCTTTACTCTGTTCGGAATATTGACCTGAGAAGACGTTTGCCCCAAAATAACGGAATGAAAAGAGAATCTTATATTTTATTTAAAAAGGAGCTATTTAATGAAACAAGCCCTATTAATTATTGATGCCCAACAAGAGCTTATTGACGGTAACGAACAAGAAGCTGCAGTATTTCATAAAGACCAATTATTAGCTGCAATAAATGTAGCCATTCAAAAGGCTCTTCAATCCAATGCTCTGATTATTTTTGTCAGAGATACTGATGTTGCTTCCGGTATAGGACAAGGATTTCAAATACATAAGGAAATTACAGTACCTCCTGAAGCCGTCGTTATAGATAAACAGGCTACCAATTCATTTTATAACACTTCTTTACAGGCCCTTTTAAAAGAGAAAGAAATCGGTCATCTCATTATAGGAGGATGCAAAACCGAGCATTGTATTGATACTGCCGTTAGAACCGCAACCGTACAAGGATTTGATGTCACTTTAATACAAAATGGCCACTCAACGACCGATTCTACCATTCTATCAGCACAGCAAATTATCGAACATCATAATAAAACACTACATGGTCATTATAATGTCGACCATTTTTCTATTATAAGAGATGTCGAGGAAGATCTATTTTCCCCTATTCATGATCAATATCGTGAATAGAAAAATCTCATTTCTAAAGTAAAAAGATTCCTTTTGCGAAAGGAATCTTTTTTCATCTTCATTTATACAAACAAAACATTTCTTTGTGCTCCTTCAAGAACCCCCTCCTGAATTTGTTGTACAAACTTGTAAATTGTTTGTTCTTTCTGCAAAGAGACTATTTCTTGTTCATTCATATAAGCTGCATAGTAATATTTCCATAACAGTATAATCATCTCAATTTTATTTTCCTTTTTAAACAACGGATTTTTTTGGATATAATCTACAAATGAATTAGCATTCGTTACATATTCAATTTTTATTTGAGTAACAATACATGATAATATTTTTTTAGAGTAGTACCGAACTACACCTTCTTGTTCCATCTCTTTCACTATACCTATAAATATCTCATCCGTTACTTTGCTTTTTTCACCAAAATAGTGCATCCATTCTTTACATGTACGTCTTTTGTTATTTTGTATGCATAATATCAGTTGATTCACGTATACACGATTTGTATCTTGATTATTTCTTATTTCTATTTCATCATTTTGATTTAACTGTACATAGCCTTTTTCAAGTAATTCAATGAATAATATTCCTATCGTGTACAGTGGCAAACTAAATGTATAACGACTGTTTATTGTCATTGGTTGCTCTGCAAGACAGCTACTAATAAAGCCTTTTGTCATCTTCCCCATTTCTTGCATATATAATCCCTCCCCTATATGAAAATTCCCGCCACTTATCTCCTTCGGATCTTGAAGTGGGGGTTTCTCGTGTATCATCTTCAAGAGATGCTTAATACGAGTGGAGTTGACACAGCTGCCTGATGGCACAACCCCTCTATTCCATTGGCAAATGCCTTTAGAACTGCTTTTTTTAAGATATTATAGGAACCATTCACATCAGCGTTCAGTAGTTTGTTCTCTTTCGTACGATACAAGCCACGTTTGATACGTTTTCCACTGAATACAGGAATATCTTTCTCACCGTAAGTAGGAATCGCATCATTGTCTAGAAAGGATGCCTTGCTTGTATACGATTCTTCCACCACTTGTACAGTAATACCCTGTCGATGCGCCTTATATGTGATCATTTCAATGAGTAGATTATGCGGGATATGGCAGAAGGATTGATTCTGCCTTTTTCCTATATCACTGTTTTGTTTCCATGATGTATTTTTCCCAATGACAATCATAGAGATCTCATGTTGAACTGCGAAATGAACAATATGGTAACTCATTTTGTGAAAGAGATCTTTTATTTTGAGAAACCGTTTTTCATGAAGCCTCTCTAAACGCTTGGATGTATGTGGTCCTTCTTTGGGTTCTTTTCCATGACGAAGAATACTCAGTAAATGCGCCTTTTGTTTGTTGTAGTACTGATTAATACTTTTGATGACATTGCCCTTTACTAACACAGGTATGGTTCCTGTATTCGTTGTGATAGTTGCAATGTTATGAATCCCTAAATCAATACTCATATAACGGTTATTGTCCACATGCTTAAGTGCTGGCTCAGATTGTTCTGTCACAATTTCAATCTTAAACTTCCCATAAGCAGGAGAAACACGTACCTCTTTGAGATTATCAATCCGTCCAAACAATTTACCTATATTTAATTTTATGCTTGTTTTTGGAAAACGAATGTACTTATCTTGGAGTTTACATACTTGATTCGTGAATACAATTTCTTTCATAGATGATTTGATGTATTTGGGAATGCGAGGTCTGCCCGTAAAAGTGGAATGATGTTTCTGATATGCTTTCATGGAAGCAAAGAATGATTTCCAATTTTGATATAATTTCTTCATAACCGCTTGATTCACTTGCGATGGTAGATTTATATAGTCTTGTTGCTTCATTGTTTTAAACAAACAATCTAGGAAGTTATAGGATAGGAATGATTTCTCTTTTGTCGGTAACGTAAACAGATTACACTTGATTTCTTTCCGTTCTTCTGCCGGCTTTTCTTTCTGCTTTTGCACACGTTTTTGATACGCATGAAGTTGATTTTCATTTATGATTTCAATATATGCTTGTAATGTATGGAGAACTTCTTGTTGAAGGGGCTGTAGAGTTTTCTCTGTACGTAAAGCCGTATACACTTGGCGAATGTAGAAGTTTGTTGTATTGTAGAGATTTTTTGCATTTTGACACATTTCCATGAAGTAGGCGTACAATTTATGCCCTTTCTTGATCCAAATTTGATAGGTTGCATATTCTTTTTCTGTTGTCATCATGTTCACCACCTTCTTTTCTTCATGATACTACAAAACAGCCGAAAAGAACATACATTCGCCGTGCTACAAAAATATTTTTACAAATTCGATGGCAATTCATCTCCACCTTAAACTGGGCTATGCCCTGCACGTTTTGAAGATGGAGTTTTCTTGCCAATTTTTCGATAAATGGTCCAATGCGCTTTAGTGCCATTCAACATTTATTTCCCAAAATTACACATAAAGTATTAACGAAACAATTACGTGAATTAGAAGATGATGGTGTAATCGCAAGAAAAATTTATCCAGAAATCCCGCCTAGAGTATTCTTTAACAGATCTCGGCGAAAGCTTACAGCCCATTTTACAAATGATGTACGACTGGGGAGAAAAGAGGATTCAGCAATTACAAAAAGAATCATAATTAAATACCCTTACAAAAAATAAGGAGATGCGTTCAAATTACGTCATCTCCTGCTACTACCTATTATTTATTTCAACCGTAATATCATAACAAATTATTTATTTAATATTCTATTCAGCTCTTTCTGAAATATCATAATTTCTAAATCATCTTTTAACATTTTATCAATGTCATACCCTATAATAAAATTCTTTACATTCGAGTTAAAAAAAACAATTGAACCATACTTATCTTGAAACCATTTTTGTTGTCTTAGTAACTTGAATTTTTTGTTAGCTATTCTTTGTTTTTTTGTAGGAATACAAAGAACAAATTGTGCGGCCATCTCTCCTATGAATTCACCCACTTTTTCCCCTTCTTTCTATGTTATAAGCTCACTTTGAAATCAGTATCAATATATGGTGTGGCTATAATTGTTTATCTTTATATACAAAACCCCTTCAGATTATACATGAAGGGATTTTATATATAATGTCATTTTCTTTAATTACTCGATACACGGTACGATACATGTCGTCTTTCAATTTTTTCTTCTATTTCTCTTATATTCTCTTTATCGTTCAATAATAATTGTTTATTCTCTATCAATAATTGTTTAAAGGATTTTCTTATTTTTTTTCGCATGTTTCTTTTCCTCCTTCACTATTACAAATAACTTATCAAAGGATTATTTATATAAAAGATAAGTAATTATCTGTGTGGTTTTATAATAAAAGATACATGTGAAATCCATTTGAACTCGACATGAAAACTATGTATTTTTTCTGATAAATTTATCAATTGAAAGAAAGCACAAAAAAACGTCCGATCAAATATATTTGATCGGACGTTTTTTGTGTGAAACAATCTCTTCTAATACTATATAAATCCATTTTAATTCTTTGACATCTAAACCCCTGCTATGCAGAATACAAAGTAACCTACACTCGTTTGCTCGTTCTGTTTTTACTTCGCATGTGGCAGAAAAAGGCCCTGACCGCCTCTATGCATGGCCAGATGCTCTCTCCCACCTAAAAGAGGAGTTTTATGTTTTTTAATAAATGTATATATATTTTTATAGCATATTTATAAATATTTCAGGTCTTCCCCAGTTCATTTGCGCACAAACAAATCGTATTTTCTCTTCATCAATTGTATGCAGACCCTCTTCTAGTAAGCATGAAATTGGAACTTCACAATGAATTTTCGCCAATTGTAATGATACATTTAAGTTCTCTAAATCACTTTCAATTTTTGTACGTTGTGCTTTTGTTAATAATGCTATGTTTTCTAATACTGCCGCTACTGTTCCGTGTTCTTGAATGAGCTTATATGCCGTCTTTTCACCAATTCCTTTTACACCTGGATAGTTATCACTTGTGTCTCCCATAAACGCTTTCGCATGGACGATTTGCCAAGGTTCTACTCCTTTTTCTTCCATAATCTTCTCAGGAGTATAATACTCATAGTTTCCGATTCCCTTACGAAGAAGCATGACCGTAACATTTCTATCGACAAGTTGTAGTAAATCAGTATCCCCTGTTAAGATATATACTTCCGCTTCATTACAATATTCTTTTGCTAACGTACCAATGCAGTCATCAGCCTCATAGCCTTTCATACCAATTACAGGAACAGATAGCTTCGATGTCATGTCTTGCACTAAATCAAATTGTGGAATTAACTCTTCTGGTGGTGCTGCGCGGTTTGCTTTATAATTTGAGAACGATTCCGTTCGAAATGTTGTACTTCCCATATCCCAGCACGTTACAACATGCGTCGGTTCAATTGCTTGCGCTGCTGTTAATAAATGTTTCATATAACCATGGATCCCATTTGTTGGGGTACCATCTTGTCGTTTCATAAATTGTCCATACACACTTGTTGCGTAAAAAGCACGAAATAATAGTGCCATACCATCAACTAACAATACTTTTTTCATAATTCCTCTCCTACTAACAAAAAATAATAACCTCACGTCATCACGTAAGGTTATATGAATAGATTACCATTCTACGTCTCTTTTCAACTCTATCTATTATACATTGTTTTAATATATTTAGCACCATTAACGGTTTAATATGTCTAGCTACGGCACGTATGAAGTAATCCAGAATACGTATTTTTACCTGTTGAAACGACCACAGCCTTCGCAGTTCCCTTTACAATATGTGTGCCTTGAAAACATACATTTTCAAGTTGAAGTGGATTGTAATCTTTCATACGCTTTAATGGCATAAACCGTTTACGTTCCAGATGATAACAGCTTTCGAATTTCTCAATATTCGTTTCGTTCCCTGTTAGCATTGATTCATTTACTAACAAATCTTCTGCATAAATAATACGTACATCAGCTGGAACGATATCACCTTCTGAAAGAAAAACCATATCTCCTGGAACAAGTTCTTCAACTGGAAGTTTCATTATTTTCGATTCACTATTCATCCCTGCAATTGTACATCCTTCTACTCTAGAAACAGTTACCGTTACAATCTCACACTGATCTTCATTATGAACACGTTGCTTTGCAAATCCAGGAATCATTCCGCCTAGTTTCATCATTACATCAGAAAGGATTGCTCGTTTTGAAGATAATTCATTTTTTCCGTACACATGAATGCGTTTTTGCGCTTCTTTCATAGAAAGACCATCTCTTGTTGTTTTAAAATAAGCAAATACAGATTTCACATCTCTTGTTGCAATTTCGATTAACAAGTCTTTATTTTGTTTTAACATAGATTGTTCTTTCATCATTTTTTTATTTTGTTTATGAGGCATGTTACCCACAATTTTGTTTACATATAACATATTATCGTCTCCTCCTTTACAACATAGGAAGAAACGCTTTGTTTCTCAATTTATCTCACTTTAACAATTTATGTATTTTTATGGCCTGTTAAAGTGTTCCACGTTCAACTTATAACTATAAAATTGAACGTTATCTTATGATAAATATAGGGGGGGAGGAACAAGTCGTTTCCTGCCTACATCATATATTTTTGTTTCGAAGTATATGGGTAACGGAACCGAGTCAGAATTTGACATGCTCCTCACCTCCTCTTTCATTTTTTAGTCAATATTTATACTATGAAAATCTCTCACAGCTTGTTAATAAAAAGACCTCTACTCTTAAACGAGTAAAGGTCATTACATACATAAATAAGCGATTCCTAATAAACATAGGAATCTACGAACCTCTCCCTCGCCGAGTTTTAGCACTGTATAGCATAGGTGTGTTACCAGCTACGTTAAGAAAAACCTTAATTCGATCATTCCTGTTGACCCATTGGCGTCTCTCGACATTTTTGGGCAGTAGCATTTCTCTATACAGGAGCCTCACCTAACAGAGACTTATTTTTTATTATATAGAAAATGTTACTCTTATTTAAAATAGATGTCAACACCTTGAATTCAAACTTTTCCTTATTACAGCAAGTATTTCCTAGAAAATGATTTATATATACATCAATTCAAAACCGACATAAAATCCCTCTTTTTAGGTGGGAGAGAGCATCTGGCCATGCATAGAAGCGGTCAGGGCCTTTTTCTGCCACATACGAAGGAAAAACAGAAAGAGCACACGAGTGTAGGTTACTTTTTATTCTGCATAGTAGGGATTTAGATGTCGAAAAATTAAAATGGATTTATATAGACCAGGAACACTCTTATTCTCATACTAATTGTTTAAGGTTTTGTATGCTCTTTTTCTCAAGGTGACAAGCTTGAAGAAGACACACTTCAACATCTCCATACTTTTTTATAATTTCACCGTAAACTTCATCTAAATATTCAGAGCGAACTTCTAACATAGGCTTGATCCGCTCTGGTGAGACTTGAAATAAACTCATCCACCTAATAAAAACCTCACGTATCAAACGTAAGGTTTTTCAATATGTTAAGCACCCAGCAATCACAATTCCAATAGAAATTGATAAAAACATAAGGAAAAGTCCGACGGCTTGGTTATCATCTTCAATGCTTTGATTAATATTAAAACGCGGCGTAAGCCATTCTGCTAAATAAAACACAATAATTTGGGCTAATACTCCAATCGCTCCCCATAAAACCATATCCATTAATGAAACAGAATGAGCAGCAGTCGAATACAAGACGACAGCAAGACCAAGAAGTCTTCCTCCAAGTGCGTAGCTTGCTGCTCGATTCCCTTTAGCCATTAACGAAAATTCCTTCACTTTTGTTGTCACTGCCATAAGAAACAGACCGATACATAAAAGACCGAGTGAAACCGCTAAATAAAGTAAAAAATTCATCATTTATAATCCTCCTTCTTAATCCCTACAGGTAAATAATAAGATTCATTCCCCGTAATTTTTTCACCGGCACGTATACCGATACTACTTGGTTTTCCAGCAATTAAAAACGATCCAAACACATACGACAGCTCCTCGTTTCCTTTTTCAGTCTCAAGAGAAACAACTGGCAGCTTTATATACTTTTGAAAGACAGGAAGTTCTTTTTTATACGTTTGATATGAATTTTGAATCACAATATTCGTGTCTTTGTCACGAATTGTAACCGTGTCACCTTCTCTACCGAACGAAGGTTTTTGAACAAAAGAACTTTTTCCTAAAAATAGATCTGGTTCTAAGTAAGTAGGAAGCATATATTCCTTAATCCATTGTCGTTCCTCATTTGTATAAAAAGCGCCTATCTCAGCTAATCCCCAAATCAAACATTGAATCGATTTCGGCTGAAGTAGAAAGGATGAAACAGGATTTATAATAAAGAGTTTTCCTTCCTTTACAAGTTGCAGTAACTCAATCCCTACAAAATCTCCCGTTTTAGGATCCCGGTCCTCAACCAAATCTTCAATAGGATATGTTTGGCGATACAAAATATCAATTGGCACACCGTCTCTATCGACCAAAGCATCGTCAGTAATTCTAAGTTCTGACATTGACACCATTTTGTTTTTAACCTGACATAGCTGACTCAAATACATAGTAGTATTCCAATCTTCTATATGTTCATGATGGGCCGTGAAGACAACGTTTGGCATCTCTATTCCTTTAGCAGCCTCCATTACAGCTTTTGTGATACCAGAAGAAAGAAGTCGTTCCTGATTCTCGTTTGGGTCATGATAATTTAATTCTTTGCATACTTTTCCATTCATTTGGAAGCATTCTACGATAAATGTTGGGGTATCACTATTAAACTCAAGCATTTTGATACCACAATCCGTCAAAACAAAATCAAACCGTGAAATAACAGATTCAGGAAAAAGAGATTTCATTCTGATAAAAGGCAGACTTGTAGATGGAAAACCAAGTTCAAGAAGCTGATCATCCGACAAGGTCCGAAGAAGCCTAGCAGTCTTAAAAAATACTTTTCCCATTCGTTCTGTTGCTAATTGCAAATGCCTAATAGTTTGTTCTGTTATTTCAAAAACATAAAAAAGGCTATACTCACTCCCGTATAAGTCAGACCAAAAATGAGGAAACCTTGAATAAAATTGACTTCGTTCCTTTATGTAAAACGACATGATTTAACCTCCAAATCCGCCCTTTGAGCCGCTTCCAATTCCCCCTTTAAAATTAGAAGAAGCTTGATAGGACTTAAATTCAGATGAATTTTTGAAAGTTGATTTATTTTGATAATATGTACCACCGTAATAATAATGCCCATGATAACTTGAATGATTATCATCACATCGCCACACGCCAAGTTCATCATCCCAATCCCAATCGGAACAGCTCTTATCATTCGGTTTTGGAGGAAGATTTTCTGTACAGCCAGATAAAGTGCTGGCCATTAAAGAAGTAAGAACACCAGTTACTAACCATTTCGTTTTTGTCACCTTCCCACACTCCTTATAGATTATATTTTTATTATAAAAGAATTCATGATAAAGTAGAAGAAAAAGGAAGAGGGATAACTATTGCGGTTAGAATATCGGCTCAATGATGAAGCTAAACAATATCCTGCCTTATGGAACTATACGGATATTCCTATCTCTGAAACCGTCGCAAGGATGACTTGTGAGTATTTCATTAAAGAAGGGGATACGTATGTCGTAACAGCGACCGCGATGGACCCTGACGGAACAGCAGTATTATATGTCCAAAAAGAAAAATTCTTCGATGATTCGTCAGAAACCACATATTCTCATATAGGTTTTGAGATTAGAGAACTACAAGGAGAAAATTCGATTTTGATAGAAAGTAAATATGTATGGAATCATGACGAAATCTTAACGTATCTTCATTCAGATATTTTGTACGTTCAAAAGGGCGGAATATTTCTGGAATTCACCTTAGACTCAAGAGAGATTGATGAAGACCGAAAGTGCTATGTTTATTATGGAGAATTTACAGGTGAATGCAGATAACAATAAAGTGAAACTCCCATCAGTGGGGGTTTCACTTTATTTCTAATATTTTTTTATAGTTCCCACACAACGAAATTTAAATCATTTCAAGTACGCTGATAAAAAAGGGCTCCTACAACAAAAAAAATCTTACGCATAAAACGTAAGATTTTTATATAGTCCCACACATGCCGTTATCTCTAGATGTCCATAAACCTGCTCTCACAGGTGGATGTCCTCACAAATGTTTGCAGTTTCCTTCTTAAAAAGACGGCGTGCTGTTTCCATTTAAATATTGAACTTCCGTATTATACTCATTGGTTTAAGACATACATAAGCTACGTACACCGTAGGAATTTTATATAATGTTAGTTAAAATAAGACCCCCGCACGTGCCGTCCCTCGTAAATGTCCAAAAACCCGCTACTTGTAGGTGGATGCCCTCACAGCTACCATATATCTTCCTTCACAAAGAAGGCTTGATGATGGTCGCTAAATGTTGAGCTTCCGTATAACTAACATCGGTTTTAGACATAAATAAGTTACGTACACCGCAGGATGTTTTATTTACTTGTCGCTATCTTATCACATTGCATGCAATGTGTAAAATGTAATGTTTTGAAGCAATTTCTTGCTTGTGACCTTATTTTAATACAAAATATTTTTGTATGCAAGGGTTTACTGTCCTTCTTTTACAATTTGATTTTCCGGATAAGAAATCCAGTCACTCCAGCTCCCAGCATACAACTTCACATTACGAAAACCAGCTGTTTGTAACGCTAATACATTCGGACATGCTGTTACACCAGATCCGCAATAAACGATTGTTTCCTTCTCTTTATTAAGATGATGGAAACGTTCCTCTTGCTCATCTTTATTTTTGAACTGTCCTTTCGCTGTGATTCCATCTTTCCAAAAATAGTTTTCTGCTGTCGGAATATGACCCGCACTATGATCGACAAGTTCTTCGGCACCAGCATAACGCTTTGGCTCCCTAGAATCAATTAACGTAATATCTGCATTTGTACGAATCTTTTCTTTCACATCTTCCATCGTCACAAGCAAGCTTTCTTGTACGTTTGGCATAAAATATTTTCGTTCAAATGTTGGAACTTCCGCTGTTGTAGATAAATGTTGTTCTTTCCAAGTAGGAAAACCACCATTTAACACATATGTTTTTTGATGTCCTACATATGTTAATAGCCACCATAGACGCGAAGCCATTGCACCAGCTTGACTGTCATATGCAACAACTGTTGTATGTTCATCAATACCAGCTTGAGAAAGCTTTTCGGCAAAATCCTCAAGGTTCGGGAGTGGATGACGGCCACCATTCTCCGTAATAGGACTGGACAAATCAAGATTCAAGTCGAAATATAGTGCATGGGGAATATGTTCTTTTTCATACTGTTCTCGTCCCCAATTTGGATTAGCTAAGTCAAAACGACAATCAACTATACGAACATGTTCATCTTCTATATGCTCTCGTAACCATTCGACTGTAACAATCATGTTTAACGACCTTCTTTCTCTTGCAGGCGACTTACATACTCCATAACCATATCTTCTGTTACAATTTTACGTTGCGGTGCAACACCTCGTTTAGCAAGGTCATTGATTTGCTTTGTTACCATATTAATTGCATCTACTGAGAAATGTTTTCCATTTGAAGCAAGTGCTACCGCCGCTTCAATTGCCGCTTCACGCTGTGCTTCTAGCTGTAAAAATGTTGTCACAATTTCATTTTGTTTACGAGAATGTGCTGTAATTGCTTTATGTACTTCCATCTTCTCTTCCCCCTAAGTAAAATTTGTACTTTCTTGCCAGTTCTTCATAAGAAAATGACTACGCGAGTTCCATTGTAAGCCGAATCATATCACGGCATACAATTCCATTTTCAATAATCTCTTCTTCATAATGCTTTGAAAAGTAATCAAAATCAATAGAAAAAATACGAAAACCACATTTTTGATATAATGCAAGCTGCGAAACACTAGAATTTCCTGTCCCAACTTCAAGTGTATGCATATGATGTTCTTTCGCAGTTATAATCGCATGTTGTAACAATTGTCTCCCAATGCCTTGTCCTTGTAACTCTTCCAAAACAGCAATATTCATAATTTCCATTGCTCGTGGCCTTGTTTGAAGCAATACATATACACCTATTACCTTTTCTTCCTCTTTCATAGCATAGATAAGACCGCGCTGGAGATATGAATTGATTTGACGTTCACTTGGATCGGCAAGCAATAACAGCGACTTCGGTGCAATCTCTTTAGAAATACGCTCTATTACAATTCCCATAAAATTTCTCCTTTCTCTCTTGTTCTAAACCCTCCTTGTCTACCATAAGTAATACAAAGGAGGGATTCACCATGGACAACAATGAGAAAAAGTGCAACGTCATCTCAATTGATGGAAAGAAAAAGAAAAATGGAACATATTCCTATCCAAAATTAGTTGTAGAAGGAAAACCATATGAGTTTTCTTCATTCGTCTTATGCGGTGAAACACCAGATGGTAGACGATTAGTTCTTACTCATATGATTTCTACAGATGAATTTGCAGGATTCGTAAAATCACTGGATACTGTATTACAAAAGAAAATTGAACAAATCTTTTTTTCATAGAAGTTATACAATATGAATTTCTTTTTCGATTGCTGCTAATTGTTTCTGTAATTGTCCCTTACTTTGTTCATATAGCGATACATCAATTGTTTCTGCTAAAGCGAATAATACACTTTCATAATATTGCTTAACATCTTGCTGCATCACTTCTCGGAATAGGTCCCACTTCACTTCCCATTCTTGTTTATAGTGATGAATAAATAATTCTTCTTCATCCGCTACATATTGGGATACGAAAGGCTCGAGTGATTCCTTCGTATCTTCTTGCATGGCTGCTTTATCATTTTTCTCAAAAAAGCTTTTCTCGTTTTTAAAATGGGATAATGCCTTTTTAAAATCTTTTATTTCTATAGAAGGAAACGGCTCTTTATGTGTAATAACTTGGTACTCATAATCCGCTGTTCCATTCATAGAGATAGATTTATTTTCCGACTTACATTTTACTGCAATTTCATCCCCTGCACGCTGCATCGTTTCATCAATCCATCTTTCAAGACGCAGTGAAGTTGCTCGCATTTCTTGCACCAAATCATGCTGAATGAAGGATACAAGCTCCATGAGGCATTCTTGCAACTTAATTTTTACATTTCCATCTGTTCGAAGCGATGCTGGGTTAATAAATTCAGTAAACACATCGTTATAACGTAAAAATAAACGTTGCTGTACATAATACAACAGTTCTTTCACTTCATTTTGCATTGCCTGTTCTTCAGCAAGTACACTATACGATGAAATAATATGAAGTAGCTGCTCACGTTCTGCTTCATATTTTTTTATTTGCTTTTCTTTTTCATCATTTCCTTGCTTGGCTCCTTGTATCATGTTTGCAAGAAGTTGATCTGCGCTTTGCAGTGCACTATATAAAGAATGTACAGACACGAGCATTAAATCACGCATCATAAAGGATGTAAATGATTCCTCAAACTTTGTAATTCCCGAATTTTGCAAGATTCCATACTGTTCTTTTGAAATACTCTTTCCTTGTTTCTCTTTCAGTGCACATAAGCTTGAAATTGCAAACAAGCGCGGATTTCGAATACCGTATTGTAAGAGCTGATCTGCAATATATCCTTTTACCATTTCAAGTTCATCCTCAGACTCTGCTAAGTCCGCTGCATTAATTAGGAAGAACATTTTATCAAGTGCAAATGTATCTTTCACACGACCAAGCTGAATTAAAAATTCACGATCTGCTCTTGAAAAGACATGATTGTAATACGTTACGAATAGAATTGCATCCGCATTTTTTATGTATTGGAATGCAACATCTGTATGGCGGGCATTAATAGAATCTGCTCCCGGCGTATCAACAAGAGCAACCCCTTGTCTCGTTAAAGCACAATCATAGTAGAGTTCCATATATTCCACAAAACATGACTTTTCTTCATTCGCTACATACTCAGCAAATTCTTCTAACGTAACTTGTACTTGTTCTCCTAAGTTGTTAGAAACTGCCTGATATCCTCTTTGTACCGCACGTAAAAAACTAAATGTTGTTTTTTGCTTTCCACTTGGTGATGGATACTGAATGATTGTATCTATTTGTGATAATGCTTCTTCCAATGTTGCTATTTCATAATGAAACAGTTTATAAACTGCTTTCATATCTTCTAACAATGCTTGCTTTGATTTAAATTGAACAACCACCGTACCGTGAGGTTTCTCTTCTGTAATTGGCAAAATTTGATTGATCGTCGCCGTTGTCGGATTTGGTGACACTGGGAGCACATTTTCACCAAGCAAAGCATTTGCAAATGATGATTTCCCTGCACTAAACGCCCCAAATAGCGCTACTGTAAATTGTTTCGTTTCCACACGTTTTCTTTTCCCAACAACTTCTTGATGCAAATGTTTAAGCGTAGGAAGAGGTTCTAATATCGTTTCCGCACCTTTTACTTGTTCTAATATACGATGAATATTTAATGTTGCTGTCGTTTTTACATTTTCTTCATTATAAGAAATGCTATCACTTCGCACCTCTTGTTCTTGTAATGTAAATTTCTCATTTACAACCTGCTTCTTACCTTGCAATACTTCTTCTATTTGTAATCCATCTGGCACTGGTACATGATCGCTCCAAATACCTTGTAAGTAATTTTCGTATTTATCATACGCTTTAACATATTGTAATTTTGTTTCTTTCGCCGTCTGCAATACCGCATATTGTTCAATTTCTTCTTCAATGTGAACAATCTCTTCTTTGACCTTTTCCTGTAAAACACTCGTACTCTTCTCGAAAATCTGCTGCGCTTTCATAAAGTATCTTTTCTTTAGCTCATTCGCAACATCCGCTGTATACAGAAGCAAGTAATCTCCTGTAAATCCTGCACCTTGTTTAATTGTTTCTGCTAATAATTCGGGATTAAAAGAACTTTGCATTGCATATATGTCTTTTCCTACTTCTTCTGTAAACAACCCTTCACCTTTTAAGAAAGCTACAATAAACTCTTTTACATGGAAATCAAGCTGCGTTTCAACGGTCTTCTCTAGTGCTGAATAAAATGCATCTAAACGCCGCTGTTTTTCTTGCTCTGTTTTTCCTTTTGCAAATAATAAACCGACTTTAAATTTTGTTAGTTTCGTTTCTAAATATTGATTCGCTAGCTCTCTCATTTCAAACGGCATTAAGTAAGCGTTATCTAATATTGCTTGCAAACCTTTTATAAACTCATTTTTTACATCGGATTCTTTATTATCCACACGTCGTTTATTTTCAAGAAGCTCTTCCTTCTTTTCCATTACTTCTGAAAGCGATAACGGTGATGCTAATTCTTTTTCATATGGCATAAGCTGTTTTTCATTTTCTGAAAGAACGAATGAAAAATGCTCTTGTAATAAATATTCTGTTTCTCTTTCCATACCATTGCTCACATATTGTTCACGCGCTTTCATAATAGAAGAAAGCAAATTCTCTAATTTTTGAATTTCATTGTGCGGATGGTTCGTCATTCGTAAAGAAGTATAAAAAATACCATCTACTTCAATATCCCAATTAGAGAATGATTGTTTCACACTTTGCCTATAACTCTCAAATGACAGCTCATTTTCTTTATGCTTATCAATTTGATTGACAACAAGATACACCGTTTTATTACGCTGCTTTAATTCTTTCACAAACTGCAAGTTCACTTCTGATTGAACATGATTATAGTCCATCATGTAAAAAATAACGTCCGCAAGATGGAGCGTTGATTCTGTTGCTAATTGATGCGCGTCGTCCGTCGAATCAATTCCAGGTGTGTCAACAAGCATGACACCATCAGGAATTGGTGCATCATTTCGGTAAATATGAACGCCAATTATTTCATCACCATTTTTACAAAGCTGTTTCAACTCTTCCGCTGAATACGCACCGTCATATTCATAGTGCTCTCCAGATTTCACTGTAACAACAACACGATCCTGTCCCTTTTCAATTTTAACTACATTTGCACTTGTTGGAATCGGACTTGTCGGCAATAGCTGCGCTTTATATAAGTGATTCATCATCGTTGATTTCCCAGCAGAAAAATGGCCACAAAATGCAATCATAAGCTGTTCTTCTTTATATTTTTGCATTACCTCAAACAATTTCAAGCTATTTTCTGTATCACCATACTTCTGCCATTCTTCATAAAAACAAACAAGTTTTTTCATACTGTTTGTCTGTACTATGTTTGTCATCCCCTTGATCCCCTTTATTCCAAGATGTATATACCCTATTATCATACTAAATTTTCAGCATATTCACATCAAAAATAAAAAATCCCCTTCATTCTTTTTACAAATGAAAGGGATTCTATGTGAGATTATTCATTTTGTTGTTCCAACCTCATTTAACACATACTTTGTAATGACAGCATATACAACAACCGTTCCTGCAATTAATGTATACATCATATTTAACACCAGCCTTTTTTGATAATGATTATCAATTTTGTATTCATTTTATCATTAAAGAGAATCATTATCAATATTTTTTTTCGAAAAGAAAGCCCCTTTGAAAGAAGGGGCTTTTTACTGCCTGTTTTAAAGGAGTGAAAAACTTGTTGTGCACTCTTATTATATCTCATCATACACATCTTAATAGTTTCAAAAATTGGAAATACCTCTATCTCCTTTTGTTTACATTTTGTATAATAAAAGGGATTTGCTTAAAGGAGGAAAATAATGACACAAAACATTTCACAAGGCGAGAGGATTCATTCTATCGATATTATTAGGGGAATTGCTATACTTGGTATTTTTCTTGTTAACTGGCCTGTTATTGCCGGTGTTGACACTAGTGAAATCACAGGAAGTTATGAAGGAATAGACCGTTATATCCGCCTATTTTACGACATGTTTATTCAAACAAAGTTTTATACTATTTTTTCATTTTTGTTTGGACTAGGATTTTATATTTTTATGCAACGTGCTGAGACAAAAACAGATCATCCAAAAACATTGTTTGTTCGTCGACTTCTCATCTTATTGTTGTTTGGTTTCTTACATTACGTCCTTTTATGGGATGGGGATATTTTACATAGCTATGCAATTGCAGGATTTTTCTTATTTTTATTTTATAAAAGAAAGCCTCGTACTATTTTAATATGGGCTTTAGTTTTATTAGGACTTTTCCAATTTTTCATGCTACTAGTGAGTTTAATCCTTATGTTTATACCAATAGAAGAATTAAGAACTTCCCTCCCCATTATGCCTTTAGAAAATTGGGGAGTACAAGTGCAAGATCGCTTTACAGACTTTTACTCTGAAGTAATCCAGACAAACCTTTCTATGCTTCCAGAAATAGTTGGATTATTCTTACTCGGTCTATATGCTGGCAAAAAAGACATTTTCCGCCGAACGAAGGAACTAGATCCAAAACTAAAAAAATGGCAAATCATTATGTTCGTTTTAACATTACCTATGTGGTTCTTCATGATTCGCTACTTTGTGGCAAAACAACCATACGAGCCAATCCACATGTACGGTCTTACAATGTTTAGCGGGAAAACATTATTTATCTTTTACATTTTCACACTTATGCGTTTATTACAGCGAGAAAGATGGCAAAAGCTATTACGTCCCTTCCAATATGTAGGACGAATGGCACTAACAAATTACATTTCACAGACAATCATTACATTGCTTGTGTTTGGTCTAGTTTTCAAAAATTACTTACCAATACCATTATGGATCGGCCCAATATTTTGCATCGGCTTTTATACATTACAAATCTTTATTAGTCGCTGGTGGCTCTCTCATTATCAGTACGGTCCACTTGAATACATTTGGCGCCTAGGTACGTATGGGAAATTGATGCCACTCAAAAAGAAAAGCAAGGTCTCTTAATGAGAACCTTGCTTTTTGTTTATGCTTCTGTTACAGCGCTTTGCACTGGAATTTTCTCTTCTTTTGTTTTCGCTTTGCGCTGCGGAATCATATTAAACACGATATTTAAGAGTACCGCTGACGCACTTCCAAGCACAATTCCGTTATCTGTTAAAATACGAATGCTTTCTGGAAGCTGAGAGAATAACGTTGGAACGACTGTTACACCAAGTCCGATTCCAACAGAACATGCTACAATTAATAAATTTTCTTGCTTAGCAAAGTCTACGCTGCTTAACATTTTAATCCCATATGCCATAACCATTCCAAACATCGCTAGCATAGCACCGCCAAGCACTGGTTTTGGAATAATCGTTGTAATAGCTGCAATTTTAGGAATAAAACCAAGTACGATTAACATCCCACCGCATGTATAAATGATCACACGATTTCGTACACCTGTTAATTGAACAAGACCGACGTTTTGAGAATAAGTCGTATAAGGAAATGCATTAAAAATACCGCCTAAAATCATCGCCAATCCTTCGGCACGGTAACCCTTCGTTAACTCTTTCTCACCAATCTTTTTGTTACATATATCAGATAAAGCGAAATACACACCAGTTGCTTCTACAATTCCAACACAAGCAACAAGAATCATTGTAATAACCGGTGTTAATTCAAATGTTGGTGTACCAAAGTAAAACGGCTGAATACTGTGAAACCAATCTGCTTCTCCAACTGCTTGCAGGCTCACTTTCCCCATAAATGCTGCTATAATTGTACCAAATAAAAGACCAAGTAAAATCGAAATAGAGCGGATAAACCCATCAAAGAAACGATACATAATTATAATAAATAATAAGACACCGAATGCTAATGCTAAGTTTTCAAGACTCCCAAAATCTTTACTACCTACGCCCCCAGCCATATCATTAATCGCTGCTGGAACTAATGTAACCCCAATCACTGTAACAACTGAACCCGTTACAACAGGTGGGAACAGTTTCACAAGCTTTCCGAATAACTTCGCAAAAATAACAACGAACAGCCCTGCTGCAATAATTGCTCCATATATAGAAGAAACACCGTACTGCTTACCGATAGCAATCATCGGTCCAACTGCTGTAAACGTACAACCGAGTACAACGGGAAGACCAATTCCGAAAAACCGATTCGATAACGCTTGTAAAATCGTTGCGACACCACACATTAATAAATCGATAGATACTAAGTACGTCAGTTCCCGCTGATTTAAACCAAGTCCTCCGCCAACAATAAGAGGAACAATAATTGCTCCCGCATACATGGCAAGCATATGCTGCACGCCAAGGGATGCGATTTTGAATGGGTGCTGCTTCATAATTATTTCACCTCCACAGTCTCTTGCAAAGCAAATGTAACAGTGCCGTTATCAAGTGATGCAATTTCTGCAAGTGATTCTACACGAACGCCATTCTCACGCAGTTTCTTTCCTCCATCTTGAAATGCTTTTTCAATAACAATTCCAATTCCAGCAATACTTGCTCCAGCTTGCTCTACTAAACTCATTAAGCCTAAAGCAGCCTGACCATTTGCTAAAAAGTCATCAATAATTAAGACACGATCATTTTCATCAATATGGTTTCTAGATAATGAAATCTCATTTGTTTCTTGTTTTGTAAATGAGTATACTTTCGCAACATACATATTATCTTGTAACGTTAACGATTTACGCTTTCTTGCAAAGATTACTTTCACACCAAGTTCTAAAGCTGCCATCACTGCTGGTGCAATTCCTGAAGATTCAATCGTCACGATTTTTGTAATGTTTTCTTCTTTAAATCGCTGTGCAAACTCTTTCCCGATTTCTTGCATAAGTACTGGATCAATTTGATGATTTAAAAATGCATCTACCTTTAGCACATCACCAGATAAAACCTTTCCTTCGTTTAAAATCTTTTCTTGTAATACTTTCATGCTTGTTCCTCCTCTTATGCAAATAAAAAACTCCAAAAGCAGCCTCCACTCGTTATAAGTGAGAAACGTACTTTTGGAGCATCGCAAAAAAATGCTAAACCAGCAATATATTCGTCCTCACTCATAGTCAAAGTATTTACGGTACTTCGGTAGAAACTTGCAGGCCATATCCCTGCGATTATATGAGTGTAGCTAACCTATTTATTTATAGGAGGATTATAACGCACTTTTTTTACTTTGAAAAGCATTTTTAGAAAAAAACACGTACAAATTTCATAAAAATACCTTTTTCGTTCGAGTTTTGAAAACTCTTACATTTTGTATTTTCCTGCTAAAGACTCGTTAAAATAATCGGTCCATCCTTTGTAATTGCTATTGTATGCTCGTACTGTGCTGATAGCTTCCCATCCATTGTCCGTGCAGCCCAGCCGTTTACATCCACTTTTGCATACCGCATACCTACATTTACAATTGGTTCAATCGTTATTACCATCCCTTCTTGTAACATTGGTCCTTGCCCTTGCTTTCCAAAATGAAAAATCGCTGGTTCCTCATGGATTTCTTTACCAATTCCATGCCCTGTGAAATCCCTTGCGACAGAGAATCCTTCAGAAGTTACATAACTTTCAATTGCATAGCCAATATCCCCAACATGATTTCCTGCTATCGCTTGTTCAATCCCTTTATATAAAGCATTTTCTGTTACTAGTAATAAATTTTCTGCCTCATGAGAAATATCTCCTACTTTATAACTCCATGCAGAGTCAGCGAGTGCACCATTTAAATTTATTACCATATCAATTGTAACAATATCTCCTTCATTTAAGGCCTTATCGGTTGGGAAGCCATGACACATCTCATCGTTCACAGACGCGCATATTGCATATGGATAATCGTTATATCCTTTTTGTTCAGGCGTTGCACCATACTTTGCTAAATATGTTTCAACAAATGTATCAATTTCCAATGTTGTGATACCTGGTCGCAGCATCTTTGCAATTTCTTGATGACACGAAGCTAACAATTTCCCAGATTCGCGCATCAAATCTATCTCTCTTCTCGTTTTTATCATATTCATACAATCTCTCCTCGTTCATCCTTCTATCCATAGGCTGTAAACTCCCATTAATAAAAGCTATCCAAATTCCATCATACACACCCTTCTCCATAATTTCAAAAAAGCTCTCATTTCACATTTTTTTCACAAATTCATATTCCAAAACTTGTAAGAATCCACGATTTTACAAGTTCTCATCATAGACATAGTTTTTATTGTATCAATGAACACTTTTTGAAAGCATATGTAGACGCGGTTGAATTATCTAATTTTTTTGTATTATAAAAATATAAGATTTCATTTATCCAAGGAGGGATATCATGGGCGAACATAAATTGCATCAACAAGAAACGGAAAGCAGTCAAAAAAGCTCCCTAAAAGGAACATTAATCTCCGTTTTTTTGGTTGGCTTTTTCATTATTTTCACTTGGTTTAGTGTCTATCAAATTTTTGTTAATCGACTTTAATATATTGTTTTGAAAAGGGAGATGGGGATATGCACTTACATAAATACGAAAAAATCTGGCTCATTTTCGGTGTCGGTTCACTATTCGTATTTTTGGCTGTTTTAGGAATTAGTGCCTTTTATATGGGAAACAAACCACCAAGTTGCTTAACGACCATTGACCCCGAAAAGGTCCATGCAACAGCACCTTTTGATCATCCTGGTGTCAAGCAAGTTGGGAAAGATCATTATCAAGTTATCATCATATCACAAGCATTTTCCTTTACGCCAAACACAATTAAAGTACCAAAAGGTGCGAAAGTAGATTTCGTCGTCACAACGCAAGATGTTGTACATGGTTTTGAAATTGCAGGAACAAACGTCAACATGATGATTGAACCTGGATATGTAAGTACTGCTTCACAAGTTTTTCAAAAATCTGGGGAGTATTTAATTGTTTGTAATGAGTATTGTGGTACTGGCCATCATATGATGAGCGCAAAAGTGGAGGTGACTGACAAATGATTGCACTGCAAGATAAAATAAGTAAACGAGATGCAAAACTAGCAATAGCTCATATTCATGTTGCTTTTATCGCTCTATTTTTAGGTGGGCTATGCGGATTATTGCAAGTTCTCGTTCGCTCTGGAAAATTCAATTTACCTGCTGGTATTGGTTACTATCAAATATTAACAACTCATGGTGTTTTGCTCGGACTCGTATTAACAACGTTCTTTATTATCGGCTTCTTATTTGCTTGTATGAGTAAAACAACTGGTATCCTATCGAAAGGAGTTCGTCAAACAGGTTGGATTGGCTTTTGGCTTATGACAATTGGAACAACAATTACTGCCATTTTTATTCTACTTAATAAAGCAACCGTACTCTATACATTTTACGCCCCATTAAAAGCACATCCTGGATTTTATATCGGACTTACCCTTGTTATTGTCGGCAGTTGGTTCAGCGGATTTGCAATGTTTGCTCAGTATCGAACATGGAAAAAGCATAATAAAGGAAAAATAGGTCCTCTTTTAAGCTTTATGGCCGTTGTAACAATGGCGCTATGGCTCGTCGCTACAATCGGTGTTGCTGCCGCTGCACTTATTCAGTTTATTCCATGGAGCTTAGGATTTATCGATAAAATCGATGTCCTTGTTAGCCGAACACTATTCTGGTACTTCGGCCATCCTCTCGTTTATTTTTGGCTCCTCCCAGCTTATATGGCTTGGTATGTTATTATACCGAAAATTATTGGTGGGAAAATTTTTAGTGATTCATTAGCTCGTTTATCATTCATCTTATTTTTACTATTTTCTATGCCTGTAGGATTTCACCACCAATTAACAGAACCAGGAATTGACCCTGGGTGGAAATACTTACAAGTTGTCTTAACATTTATGGTTGTCATTCCATCCTTAATGACTGCCTTCTCTTTATTCGCCACCTTCGAACAGTTTGGTCGCTCTAAAGGAGCTACTGGACTATTCGGATGGCTTCGAATGCTTCCATGGGGAGATGCTAGATTTTTCGCTCCATTCGTCGGTATGCTCATGTTTATCCCAGCTGGTGCCGGTGGACTTGTCAATGCAAGTAACCAACTAAACCAAGTCGTTCATAATACTGTATGGGTAACTGGACATTTCCATTTAACATTAGCAACATCTGTTGTATTAACATTTTTCGGTATTGGTTATTGGCTCATTCCTCATTTAACAGGACGCGTCATGACAAAGGAAATGAATCGCCTTGCTATGATCCAAACTTGTGTATGGGCGGTCGGCATGTTTTTCATGTCTGCTGGTATGCACTTTGCCGGACTACTTGGAGCACCTCGCCGCTCTGCTTTTTCCACATATGGAAATTCACAACAAGCACTTGAATGGATTCCGTATCAAATTGCACAAGCAGTCGGGGGAGCGATTTTATTTGTAGGAATTGTAATTGCGATCATTATTTACTTAGACCTTGTCTTCTTTGCTCCGAAAGGTCAAACGGAGTTCCCAATCGGTGAAGTAGCCGATGCATCTGAACGTACACCGATGGTTTTTGATAATTGGAAGCTTTGGATTGGTATTACGGCGTTACTTATTTTATTCGCTTATACCATTCCGTTTATCGATATGATTCAAAATGCTCCGCCTGGTTCGAAAGGGTTTAAATTATGGTAGCTAAAAAGCAGAGGGAGTTCCTCTGCTTTTTATTATTTTAAAGCCCCTTAACTCATCATTCACCAAACAAATTTATCCTGCAATATGAGCCGAATTAAGAGTCCCATTAATATTTCCATCTACCATAATACAATGTCCCCAAAACATATCCCCATCAGCAAAATATATTGTAAAATCACCGTCTGAATAAACACTTATGCTCTCTAATTCCATAAAACCAATGAACATTTCCTGCGTAATCTCATCTATCTCTGCCTCATCATCATCCTGTAACCATTCATTTGCTAACCCCAATAATTCTGTTGCTGCAAACAGTTTAATTTTTCTGTTCCATTCATTTTTCTCCTCGAAAAGTGCATATGCTGTTTCTAAAGCCGCCATCATCATACGCTCATCTTTATTCCAATCAAAAGACAAACTGCATTTTTCACCATCCCAAGTAATCTGCTTTTCAAATAACTCCACACTTTTGTCAAGTACAAATTCACCTAACACTTTATCTTGATAATAGACTGGCTTCATTGAATCTTGTAATATCTTTTCTAATTCATTATCTCTATATGTTTCATCCAAAACCTGAACAAGCATCATCGCATTTTCTGCCCTACGTACCAGCAACCTTACAACGGTATTTTTTTATAAAAATTCTCTTGATCGTCTCAATTCTGCATCGTCAGCTAACCATTCAAGTCTTAGTTTTTCTTCTATAATCAATTCATGATTACACAAATCTTTCCATGCAATCAAAGGGATTGACGCACTCCATAAAATAGCATCACCTGCTCTTCCCGCACCTACGCCCGATGCTCCTGTAACAGCCGCTACCTCAATAATCTCTTCTGTAAATCTATTTTCAAATCTACTCGTTTCACTTAATTTACTCATTTTCATTTCGCTCCCCTTTATATTATATAAGCACATACACGGTACACATTTCATTTATAAAAAGGAGCCACATATATGTAGCTCCTCTGCTTTCTTATAACGCATAAATCTCTTTATATTTCGCTTCTAAATAATCTGCTAAATAATTCGCATTCAAGCCTTCTCCTGTTACATCTTCTAAAATTTCTAGTGGTTTTTTCGTTTTACCATATTGGTGAATATTCTTTGTTAACCATTCACGAATTGGCGTCACGTTTCCTTCCTCTAGCAATGCATCGAAGTTAGGAATTTCTTCTAGCATCTTATGTTTAAACTGCGCTGCGTACATATAACCAAGTGCGTAAGATGGGAAGTAGCCAAACGATCCATCTGACCAATGCACATCTTGCAGTACACCCTGTGCATCCGTTTCTGGACGGATGCCTAAATAACTTTCCATTTTATCATTCCATGCTGCCGGCAATTCTTTTACTTCTAATGTTCCATCAAATAATTCTTTCTCCAGTTCATAACGAACCATAACATGAAGGGGATATGTCAGTTCATCTGCCTCAATACGAATAAAGGAAGGTTTTGATTCATTAATTGCATCATAGAACTCATCTCCAGATACATTTTCAAATTGTCCATTACTAAATTGTTTTAATAGCTCATAATTTTTCTTCCAGAATGATTTATTACGTCCAATAAAGTTTTCAAAGAATAGCGATTGTGATTCATGAATTCCCATCGATGTACCACTGCAAAGTGGCGTTCCTTCTAATTCTTCTGAGATATTTTGTTCATATACAGCATGGCCGCATTCATGAATAGTGCCAAACACTGCCATACGAAAGTCATTCTCGTCATAACGGGTCGTAATACGAACATCCCCTCTATTTAATGTAATTTCAAACGGATGTATCGTTTCATCTAGACGGCCAGCCTCAAAATTATAGTTTAATTGTTTTAATAACTCTAAAGTGAAATTCTTTTGTTGGTCTTTTGAAAAATGCTCAAATAAAACATTTGTTTTTAATTCTTTATTAGACCCCGAAATTTCTTTTACAAGCGGAACAATACGCTCACGTAATTGTTCAAATACATGGTCTAATACTTCTACTGTAATACCCGGCTCATACATATCTAAAAGCGTATTATACTTATAAGTTTCATAACCCCAATATGTAATGAATTTCTTCTTATATTCAACAATTTTCTCTAAGTATGGACGGAACATTTCAAAATCAGATTTTTCGCGTGCTTCTCCCCAAACACTTTCCGATTTTGCTTGTAATTTGACAAACTCTTCATACTCGGCTTGAGGAATTTTTTTATTTCGATCATATTCTTTACGGCACTCTTCTACAATTTTCTTCGTTGTTTCAGAAATTTTATTCTCTGCGATTAGCTGCTCTAATTCCTTTAAATATCTTCCCATCTCATCTGAAGTCGATAATGAAAAGACTTCAGATGAAAGCATTCCTATTACTTCAGAGCGTTGATCCACACCCTTTTTTGGGGCACCTGTACGTAAATCCCAAAATATTAAACTTAATGCTTCGCCATAATTATTTATCTTCTTCACGTATGCTAAAAACTCTTTTTCCACTTCATATGTAGCTATTGTCATATGATAACCCTCCTTTTTCTACCTCACCTTTATTTCGACATAAATAGATAATCTCCTTTTCTTCCAATAGAAAAAAGCTCGGCATTTGCCAAGCTTTTTCCTATTTGGTGAAGCGTAAAAAAACCTGATAATCGACTTTCACTTTATAAAGCCGCACCTTCTACTGGAAGTACTTTCTTTACAGCCTCAATAACCTTTTCGTTTTCATTCTCTGACAAGAATAACGAAATCGCACCCTTATCCTCACTTGTACGAATTAAGCGACCAATTCCTTGACGAAGACGTAAAATCATATATGGTACATCTACATCCCAAAATGGATCATTCACGTGCTTACGTTTCGCTTCAAACACAGGATCGTTTGGAGGGAATGGAAGCGACCAAATAATGACATGAGATAATGATGAACCCGGAATATCTAAACCTTCCCATAAATGAACCGCGCAAAGCACAGTCTCTTCTTCATTTTGGAAACGTGAAACAAGTTGACTAATTTCTTGGTCTCCTTCATATAAGAACGGAACAGACATTTGCTCTTTATTCACATATTCTTTGAATGCCGCAAGTTCTTGTGTTGTACGGAATAATACAAGTGTACGTCCATTTGTTTTTTGAATGTTCTCAAGTGTATACTGACATTTTCGTTCCCATTCATTTTCCTTCGTATACGACGGTAAGTACACTTTCATTTGTTCTTCATAATCAAACGGAGAAGCCACTGCGAACGATAAATAATCTTTTACTCCTAAGCTATTTGCTGTAAATGCAAATGAATCATTTTCAGATAATGTAGCAGAAGAGAAAATATACGGAATTTTTTTCGAGAATACTTTCTCCTGCAACACTTCTTCTACGGCACGTGGCATAATAACTAATGTAAAGGCACCATCACCTTCTTCTCCCCATGTAATTACATTTTTCTCATGCATGAAAAGACGAAGTGAATGCTCCAATACATCTAAATGCTCATCAACGATATTTAAATCATATGTGTTTACTGTGTACATTTCACTTTCAAATACTAATGCATCACCGACTTCCCCAATTTTCGCATAAAGTCGTTTTGCCTCAGCAGTTACCTTTTCTGTCACAGTAAGTTCTAAACGATCCGAACCAGCAATTTCTTTTTTATTCTCTTGTAAAACATCAAAGAATCGCTCTGTTTGCCAAATCGTTTCTTCTACTAAATGAGCAAACTCTTCTCGGATATCATTTTGTAATAATCTTGTTAATAATTGTTCCATCATCGTTTGCTTTAATCGGTACGTTAATGCTTTTTGTGCCGCATATTCAACAAGATGGCCTTCGTCAAAGACAACACAGCTACTTTCTGGTAAAAGCGGCATCTGGCCTTCACGCTTACGAGCATCATATGTCCAAATATGATCCATATAGAAATCTTGAGAGCAAATAATTAAATCTGCTGCTTTACGATAATGTTCACGAGAAAGTGTTTGACCACAACGATGACGAGAATCACATGTAAAGCAGTCCTGGAAATAATCCCAAGATACTTTTGACCATTCTTCGTCATTTAATAGTGGAAACTCTTTTCGATCACCATAATGCGTAAAATTTTGCATTGTTCCATGATCAAATACAAATTGAGGTAATTCATAATATAGATCTTCAATTACTTCTGGAGCTCGTCCACTCATCACGTCTTCAAGTTTACGTAAGCATAAATAATTATCCATTGATTTTGCTAGACGTACATCAACTGATAACCCTAATGCTTCTGATAATTTAGCAATGTCCCCTTCTTCTTTCACCAGCTGCTCGATTAACGTTTCGTCTGCACAAGCAATAATAGCTGGTTTCCCCGTATAACGCGCATAACAAATTGCATATAAAAGATACACAATCGTTTTACCCGTTCCTACGCCTGCCTCCGCGAACATAACTTTCTTCTCTTGAAATGCTCGTTCTAATTGGAATGCCATAAAAATTTGTTCATCGCGTTCTTCAAAACCTTTTTCTGGGAGGATATCGTAAAACACATCTCCAATCCACTCATTCAACTTATCATAAAAATTATCTTGTTTCCCTACTTCAAATGGTAATTTCTTCTCAGTAAACATCCTCAGCCTCCAACAAAAAAGTTTTTCTATAAAAAGATATAGCAACTGCTATTTCTAAATAGCAGTTGCTTTCCCCTGTTGTAATACATAGAAATGCGCGAAAAAAGTTTTCCTTTATATAAAGGAAAACTTTTTTACTCTATTAATGACTTTAAGTAGCGCTTATCAATTAATGTTTCATGTGATAATGCAGATAAATATTCTTCCTGCGCTTTTTGTATTTCATCTGCTGCTACACCTTGAAAATTAATTTCTTTTCCAAGCTCATCATACGTACGATGAATGGCCTTTTGAATCATTGACAATTGGAAACCATCCATATTGATTCCTCCTTTTGCACATTACATAATAGCCAGTATATGCGCAGGAAAGAGGTTTTATACTATGAATTGCGTGGTGGGCGTTTCCCAAAGTACTGATAGTAATCTGTACGAATAAAGCCGTTAAATAGTTTACGCTTTTTCGATGCTTCTTTTCCATAACATTTTTCAAACGCTTCATAGCTTGTTAATAAATACAGCGACCACGTATCTAATGGGCGGAATACCTCTCCCATTTCTTTATATAACTTTTCAACAAGTTCTTTTTCACTTAAACGTTCTCCATATGGAGGATTCGTTACAACATAGCCATATTCCTCTTTTGTTGTGAAATCTTTTACTTGCATTTGTTTAAAGGAAATTAAGTCACCAAGTCCAACTTCATCCGCATTATCTTGCGCAACTCTGATCATGCGGTGGTCAATATCTGATCCAATAATTTGTAATGGCTGATCATAATTCGCTAAATCTTCTGCTTCTTGACGTGCTTCTTTCCAATTTTGCTTACCAATCCAGCCCCATTCATCAGATGCAAACTCACGGTTAAAGCCAGGAGCAATATTTTGTCCAATTAGTGCCGCTTCGATCGGAATTGTCCCAGAACCACAGAATGGATCAACAAATGGTCGATCTGGCTTCCAATTTGTAAGTTTAATTAAAGATGCAGCTAATGTTTCTTTCAAAGGTGCTTCCCCTTGATCAACACGGTAGCCACGCTTATGAAGACCAACGCCACTTGCATCAATTGTTAATGTTGCAATATCTTTTAACATCGCAATTTCGATACGGAATAAAGGACCATCTTCTTCAAACCATGTTGTACGTCTATAAGTTGTCTTTAATTTCTCAACAACAGCCTTTTTTACAATACGTTGACAATCTGAAACACTAAATAACGTTGATTTTAATGACTTTCCAATAACAGGAAACTCTCCGTTTTCTGGAATATAGTCACCCCAATTTAAAGCCTTCGTCTTTTCAAATAACTCATCAAATGTTGTCGCTTTGAATTCACCAACTTTAATTTTCACACGATCTGCAGTACGTAACCATAAATTCGTACGACAAATTGCTTTTGCATCCGCTTCAAACGTTACTTTTCCATTTTCTACCTGGCATTCATAACCAAGATCGCGAACTTCTCTTGCAACTAAAGCTTCAATTCCCATTGCCGCTGTTGCAATTAAAGTAACTTTTCCCATTTGCATTCACCTCTTATGTATAATCAAACAATAACTAATAGTTTTGTCTTCTATTAATTATTCCATATTACGAAGTATTTTCTTATTTATCATTTTGACTCACACGTTATCACTTCATACAAATAAAAAGCCCTCCTCTTACAAAGGAGAGCTGAGTTATTTCATCATTGGTTCATAACGTTCTGTAAGCCATGTTCTGTTCCTTTGTACTGCAAACGGCCCACGCCTCGTACTCCGGTGGCAATCATCTATCTACAGGTTACTCAAACCTGTCCTTTCCCATCGTTCATTTCCTTGGAAAAGATTCCCCTACCATTATTTGGGTTTCTCGCTCGTGGGGTTTACCTCGTTCCACTCCTATCATTTCTTCAAGGACTTCGTCACTGTGGCACTTTAAAGGTAGTCAAACCATATCCAAAAGGACTTAGGTTTTTTCCCTGCCGTTAATCCAGCCTTACAGCCAGAATACCCTAGCTTATGAATTGGCTAGGCACGAACACTACGACCATCTCAGGTCGTGCGAGCATGGACTTTCCTCTACAACGTTGGCGTTGCAGCGATTACCCAAACGTTATGACAAACATTAGTATAGTGGAAACAAAAAGATTTTGCAATGCTTTTTTATATGTAAAATGCTTCAATCTTTTTCCATTCCTATATTACTCGTATAACTTACTTCCAAATACAGCTTTTTCCAGATTAGATAAACGCTTTAAAATATCTGTATTCGTATTGTTGTATACAGGTTGTGCAACTGGTGTTGGAGCCGGTTGCTGCGGAGCTTGTGCTCCAACTAATTTTTGTTCTTCTAATTCACGTTTTAAACGCGAATTCTGTTGCTGCAATTGTTCAAGTTCCTTATGAAATGCTTCATAATCTTTAATAATCATATCAAGGAACTTATCTACTTCTTCTTGTTGATAGCCTCTCATGCCAGTTTTAAATTCTTTTTCTAAAATATCTTTCGCTGTTAGTTTAATTTTATCCGAAATCATTCTCTTCACCTCAAATTTTTCCCAAAACTTTCATTAGCTAAATTTTTTCAGAAACAGTGCCTTTTGTCAATCATCTATACATGAGCTATATTTCACATTACTCTGCATTATTCCACTGTTCCTCTTCTATTATATCTTGTAAATCAGAAAAAAGAATGAAATAACTATGATAATTTTCTATTTCTCCTTTTTTCTTTGCTGCTTCTACCATGTATTTAGGACTTCCTGGTTTTTCTTCATCGTATACAGCCAAAAGTGCATCACTTTTTTCAATAAAAAATTGATTTTTCAATCGAAACTGTTCTGGACTTTCATATTTTCTTTTTGTAATACTATCAACATGATCTGCTTGTCCAAGAACAAACTCATAAAGTTCTCGATTTCCTTCTTTCCAACTTTCTTCTTGTTCTAAAAAAGGGGTAAACACAGCAAGTTTTAAATCAGGATACTCTAACTGCATTTCAAAAACAACTTCAGCAGCCCATAACTCTACCCCTAGCTGTCCACTTATGATAACCCACTCTAATCCCTCTTCTATAAAGGCGAGTAACTTACGATGTACCGCTTTTTTTATGCACGCAACACCTGGATGATCATTCTTAAATATTCCAAGTTCAAATGGCTTATATCCTGTTACAGCTACAACTTTCATATCAACACTCCATTTAAAAGAAAAGAACTAGCATTTCGCTAGTTCCAACATAACATTTACTTTTTAAACATTCCACCAACGTTTGGTCCTATATTAGGTCCGAACGGTGATACATTCGGGCCTACGTTTGGTCCTAATGGAGATACATGATGTGGATGATGATGATGATGGCAACATGCTCCAGGTCCACCGAATCCTCCAACTCCACCAGGTCCACCGAACCCTCCAACTCCTCCAACTCCTCCAGGTCCACCGAATCCTCCAGGTCCACCAAATCCTCCAGGTCCACCGAACCCTCCAACTCCACCGAATCCTCCAGGTCCACCGAACCCTCCAACTCCACCGAATCCTCCAGGTCCACCAGGTTCTACAACATTTACATTTGAAGTTGTTTGTGGGAAGAAGTGTGCACTTTTAACTTGTTGATGGTGAACATGTGTTGTATGAGTTGGATGAACATGCGGCACCACCGTTGTGGAAAAAGTGTGTGTTACGCATTGTTTTGTTGGATGAATGACAGGAGGTGTTGTACAAATAGGTCCTGTAGGCTTATGCCCTCCAAAACAAGGATGACAATGATGCATAGTTTTTCTCTCCTCTCTCATAAAAAAATCTGACTACACTTTACAATATGAGAGAAGAATCAAAGCCGCTTGTTATATACACCTATTTATTTAATGGAAATTTGTCTATATTGTAGTCATTTCTATCTACTAACTTGACCACATAGCTATCATTATTTTGCGAAAAATCCTCCAACTTGTTTTACAATCCCTGTAACTTGATTCATCGCATTCATCATTTGTCCTGCTGTATTCATCATTTTATTCACATCGTAGTTTCCATCTGCGGTTTTAAATTGAGATACAAAACTAGAAAACTGACTTGGTTGTTGCTTTTGTTTATTCATTGTTGGATATGGTTGAAAAGGCTGTTTCGGTGGATAAAACATAGATGGCTGATTCATATACGGTTGTGGTTGCGGTGGTACATAATATTGCTGATTCATATATGGCTGCTGTTGCTGGTTCATATCTGGCTGCTGTTGCTGGTTCATATACGGCTGCTGTTGCTGGTTCATATCTGGCTGCTGTTGCTGATTCATATACGGCTGCTGTTGCTGATTCATATACGGCTGCTGTTGCTGATTCATATACGGCTGCTGTTGCTGGTTCATGAAGGACACTTCAAATGGCTGATAATAATTTTGATTTCCATAATAAGGCGCGAAAGGATACATATTGTAGCGTAAATATGTATCCTCATTATATTGATAAACATTTGGATTTGTATATGAATTTGATTGCTGATATGCATTAGATTGTTGAAACATGCATTCTCTCCCCCTTTACCTAAGTTTCTACCTATAGAATATGTACCTATAAAATAAAATGTGTACCTATATAAATGTCTGTTTTTGTCGGAAGTTTAAATTTTTAAAAAAATAAGAAAGTAAGCCCTTTCATGGTATGATAATGAAGAAGAAGATTCTCATAGGGGAGGAATCAACATGGTATTAGGGGATTTAAAACAGGCTTTTTCTCAAAAAAAGGGGTATTGTACAGAAGATATGAATGAGTTACTCGACTTCGCAAGACATTGTTATCTCGAAGGAAAAATATGTATATCAGAATATCGAGTATTGATACGTGAATTAGAAACAAGTGGGGCAACAAAACCCACACATACAATTGTAGAATCATAAAAACAAGAGGGTTTCCCCTCTTGTCACTTACATAACTCCACAACATTTTGCAACGTATATAAAATCGCTTGATGCGTTTCATAAAATCGTTTCCCTTTTCCCTTATTTACAAAACACTGCAAAGCATTATTTTGTAAATTATCATACACTTGATCAATTTGCTGTAAATGTATATATTTAGGCTTTTCTTGTTTTATCCATTGATAGGCTAATTCTTTCCAATCCTCTAACTCTCGATCAACCATATCTACAAAAGGCTTCATATCCGTATAAAAATCAAACTCTTTATCTTCTCTTTTTTTTACAATCGTTTTATCATTATAATCCATTAACTTTTTTGAAGATTGCATTAACGCTTGATACTTCACTCTATTCCCACCTTACTATGCACCTACTACGACGTTTTGAAACGTTTGAAGCCAACTTCCTTTTTCTTCATGATGCAATAATTTATCTTCCATATGTTGAATATGCATTTCTGTTATTTCTACCTTATTACATATATCTTCACGTCTATCCTTTATAGCATGATTAACCCTAAGAGAAACATTCATTTCCAGCAAATCAAGAGCACTTAACATTTGATCCATTTTCTTCATTACATTTTCCTTCTGAACCATCGCCATTTATAAAACGCCTCCTTCTTTGCTTTCCCTTTGTCATGTAATTTCGACAGTTCACTTTTCACTCCTGCATGACTGACAAAACTAGTTGAGATTCGGCAAATAAAGTGAAACTTCCACCAATGATGAGGATTTCACCAACAATTTGTCCTCCTTATTCCTCTTCCTTATCTCTACTCAATTTTTATCCCGCATTAACGGGCAGTAAGACTCCCACCTCAAAATTCGGTGAAAGCAAAGAAGGTAGGTGGGAGATAAACTGCCCGTAAAAGCCCGATTGGTGATGGCTGATAATCAGTGGGGGATGAAGAACCCCCCACACTGATTAAAGTTTCACTTTATAGTTAGGGAATTATTTTCCGAAAATAGCGGAAGAAATCGGTTTGTATGTGTTTTATAGAAATGGTAACAATACAAAAGGGAGGTGTTACCATGGCTAAAAATAAAGATGAAAAGAAGAAAAAGCAAAACAAACAACAAAATAAACCTGAGACTGGAAATCCAAAGCTAGATGGGCCAAACTTCCCTGCTACATAAAGGGAGACTTTCATGCGTTAGAAAAGTTATCCACCTCAGATAACTTCCTTCTTTTCACATTCCGCTGAGATGATATATTTTCATGAAACATGTATAAACGTAACCAATCGAGTAGTCCCGCATCCTTGTAAAAGTGCGGGACTTTTTCTTATTATATCATGAAGTCATCTAACCTTTTAAAAAAGCCATTTAATGTAGAAAAAAGATGCACTTGCTTTTGTTTATCTCTAAACCAAACCGTTATATCAGTTTCTTCCTTTGGCTCCTTATGCAAAAATAAAGTCTCTACATCCATTTCTGAATGGAACCAATCTGTTTCAATCTTTTTTTGATGCGGCACAATTGAAAAGACATCTCTAAGCTGAGGTGTGTCCTGTTCTTTTGAAACTTTAAAATATTGCTCATAATCCATCCTTGAACCTGTGTGAACAGTATGTAAGACAAAATCATAAAATAACTCTTCATAGTCAGGATGAAACAATAACCATGCTAGGTTCTTTCCAAGCTCGATGCGCTTTTGTAACTTTTCAAATTCATAAACTGAGAAGCCATATAAATTCCCTTCCACCGTCGGAAAAATCACCGCATTAAAATGAAACCATTCTTGAAATTTAAAGAGTGCTGTATCAAATACACGTTTTTGAAAATATGAATTCTCAATAACTGGTTTTTGAATTTTATTTTGTTCATTAATAATTAGTGCCGTCATAAGTCGATTCATATCTCTTTCTACCCAAAAGCGTTTCCATTCTTTCTCCATAAAAATAGATATTTCAAAAAACTGTAATAAATGAAAAAGCGTTGCACCGCCCTCTTTACTATGTTCGTACAATAATAATTGCGGATATGCATCTGAAAAAATAAGCCAATTCGCACTTTCATATGTGAGAAATAATTGTTTTCTCCTCTCTTCAGATAAAACGTTCGGATAATACTTCCCTTCTAAATCTGTCATATTCCACCCAGAATTTCTCGAAACCATACTGGCTAAAAAAGACCACCGAATTTCTTTATTTCTCAAGTAATATTCTTGATAGGCATGTGTACGTGAGATATTATCTATATTCGCTAGAGTCATTTGTTCCTTAATATACATGATTAAATGCTTCTCCTCTTTTGTACAAGAAATACCCCTACGTTCGTTTTGTATTTTCTCGTACTCATTCCACACAAACATTAGTAAATCGCCTCATCTCTCCTGAAAAAAGTCACATTTCCTTTGTTTTTTTTGATATAATCACCTTTGTAAGTGATCCTAAGTAAGTTGGAGTGGACAAAATATGACCATTCGTTATCCAAACGGAAAAAGGTATAACCAAGCGTTACAGCCTCAAAAAAGTCAAATAAAAAAACATACTTACAGTAACAGAGGTATGTCTCTTGAAGAGGAATTAAATGAAACAAATCAATATTATTTAAGTCATAATATTGCATGTGTACATAAAAAACCGACCCCTCTTCAAATTGTAAAAGTAGATTACCCCGCTCGAAGCGCTGCAGTTGTAAAAGAAGCTTATTTTAAACAGCCTTCTACGACAGATTACAACGGTGTATATAAGGGGAAATACATTGATTTTGAAGCGAAAGAAACAAAAAATAAAACAAGTTTCCCGCTACAAAATTTCCATTATCATCAAATTGAGCATATGAAACGTGTAATTGCTCATAATGGAATTGCATTTGTTATTATTAAATTTACACTTTATGATGAATTTTATTTACTCGATGCAAAACACGTTATTTCATTTTGGAATCGTCAAGATAATGGTGGACGTAAATCGATTACAAAACAAGAAATCGAAGAGCACGGATCCTTGTTATCATGCGGTTATCACCCTCGAATTGATTACATTCGTGTACTAGACACGGTTTATTTTTCATGATAGAGTCAACAATAAGGCTCTTTTTTCGACTTTTGGGGAGAAAATGAAAGGTAGGAGAAAGTATAATGTCAGAAAAGTATCGTTCTCGTACAGAACGAAAACATGCAAAACATCAAACGAAAGAAACAAATAAAAAGGAGAAGCCCAAGAAAAAAGGTTCCTTTTTTAAGAAATTTTTAATAGGTTGCCTACTTCTTGGCATTGTTGGCCTTGTGGCAGGGGTTTCTGCTTTCTTCATCATGGTAAAAGATGCTCCAAAGCTAGATAAAGCGAAACTTGTCAATCCGTTATCTACTAAATTTTATGATAAAAATGGCAATTTCTTTTATGAATATGGTGCCGAAAAACGAACGAATATCACTTACGATCAAGTTCCAAAAGTAGTAGAAAATGCATTCCTCGCCACTGAAGACGCTCGCTTTTATGAACATAATGGAATCGACATTAAACGTACAGGAAAAGCGATTATGGAAAACATCACAGGCGGATTTGGATCACAAGGTGGTAGTACAATTACACAACAGGTAATCAAAAACTATTTTCTAACGATGGAAAAAACATCAAAGCGAAAAGTACAAGAATGGTATTTAGCTTATAAATTAGAGCAACAATACTCCAAACATGAAATTTTAGAAATGTACTTAAACAAGATTAACCTAGGTAATCGTTCTTATGGTGTCGCAACTGCAGCGCAAAACTATTATGGAAAAGATTTAAAAGATTTAAAGTTACATGAAGCTGCAATGCTTGCGGGATTACCACAAGGACCAAATATTTATGATCCAACAAAAAAAGAAAATGTCGAACGTGCAACTAAACGTCGTAACGTTGTATTAACATTAATGAATCGTCATAATTTCATTACAAAACAACAAATGGATGAGGCAATGGCTATCCCAGTAACAGACGGACTTCTTCCATCTAAAGAAGTTACTGAAATGCCTTACCCTGCCTTTTTAGATGCAGTTGTAAAAGAAATCGAAAAAGAAGAGCCTGATGTAAATATTGGATCTGATGGATTACAAATTTACACAACGCTTGATAGGGACGCACAAGAGTACGCTGAAAACATAATGGATGGGGACATTATTAAATACCCAAATGATCAATTCCAAGGTTCTTTCGTATTTATGGATACAACCTCTGGAGAAGTTCGCGCAGTTGGTGCTGGACGTAAAGAAAGTAAATCGACATTTAAAGGACATAATATGGCGATTGATTTAGAGCGCCAAGTAGGTTCCACAATGAAACCTATTTTTGACTACGGTCCAGCGATTGAAAATCTACAGTGGTCCACTTATCATCAATTAAACGACTCAGAATATACGTACTCAAACGGTACAAAAATTCGAAATGCGACAAGCAGTTACAAAGGGGATGTTTCTATGCGTGAAGCATTGAAAAAGTCTTTAAACATTCCTGCTTTAAAAACTGCTCAAACAGTCGGGTTAAATAAATCAAAAGAATTTGCCGAAAAACTTGGTATGACATTCAAAGATGGCCCATATGAATCAACGGCAATTGGTAGTAACGAAAGTTCTCCATTACAGGTAGCTGGTGCCTATGCGGCATTTGGGAACGATGGTGTTTACAATAAACCTCATTTCGTAAAAGAAGTTGTCTTCCCTGATGGCAAAAAGAAAAGCTTTAAACCAAAAGAAAAACGAGTAATGCAAGATTACACAGCATACATGATTACAGATGTCCTTCGCGATGTTGTAAAACCAGGATCTGGTGGTACAGGCTCGGCAGCATATGTTCCAGGCGTCGATCTTGCTGGTAAGACCGGAACTCAAAACTATGATAAATCGGTTATCCAAAAATATGGTATTCCAGCAGATGCAAACCGAGATAGTTGGTTTGCAGGATATACACCGCAATATACAATGGCCGTTTGGACAGGTTACGAAAAAGATAGTAAAGAAAATTATATAGGCGATCGCTCAACAAAAATTGCACAGCAAATGTTTAAAGCAATGATGAGTAAATATGCTACAGATAAAACTCGTTTTGAACAACCTTCTTCTGTAGAACGTATAAATGATGAACTCTATGTGAAAGGTGCAAAAAAGGATGCTGTTAAGCAGATCAAAGTCGATCCACCAACTGGTGTAACGCCATCTTATGATGCAGCATCTAATACGATTACATTAAGCTGGTCTGGTCCTTCAACAGATGTTGATGCTTACTCTGCAAGCTATAAAGCCAACGACGGTTCTAGTGGCAGCCTATCCGTGAGTGGTACAACTGCTACACTTAGCGGTATAAAACCAGGTGTGACTTACACCTTCTCTGTAGTAGCGAAAAAAGGGACTGGTACAAGTGATGCCGCTGGCGTATCCTTTACTGTTCCTGGTGAAAACGCAGATGCCAAGAAGAAAGCTGAAGACGAGGCTAAGAAAAAGGCTGAAGATGACGCCAAGAAAAAAGCTGAAGACGAGGCTAAGAAAAAGGCTGAAGATGACGTCAAGAAAAAAGCTGAAGATGACGCCAAGAAAAAAGCTGAAGATGACGCTAAGAAAAAGGCCGAAGATGATGCCAAGAAAAAGGCTGAAGATGACGCCAAGAAAAAAGCTGAAGACGAGGCTAAGAAAAAAGCTGAAGATGACGCTAATAAACAAAAACCAGATCAACCAACAGGTGGAGACGTTCATCCACCAGAGCCCGTTAATCCAACACCATAATATAAAAAAGAAGTCACCTTTCTCTAACGAGATGGTGACTTCTTTTTTTGTATTATTTTTTTTACACACAACTTTTCTATTTCTACATACAACTGTGCCAGTTGAATATAGGAATGATAATGATTTGGTTGCTCTATAATAAATGAATAACGTTCCATAAAGTTAATTGGTTTTATCTGTAGTTCTTCAATCTTGCTCTTCATATCTTTCAATCCCGACACTGGTTGTCCATTTAACCAATATAACATTGATAATAAATGAGCTGCGAAGTGAATCATCGGCTCACTTGCTTCTTTTCTTTTTCGATTCCGAAAAGATATAGATATATCCTCTTTTTTTTCTTTCCATATATCTAGCACAGCTGGAATACTCATTTCTATCTCATTCCATGGTTTGTATTGTTCTTCTATATCAAATAAGAAATAATGGCTTTCTATCAATTGCACAAAAGATGCATCTGTATGATAGATAATCTTGTCTATATCCCCCTCAAAAAAGGGAATACACCGGAACTCATCCGGTATTTGTACCACTTGTTTCATCTTTTTACTTTCCCTTCATTCGCTTTTTTCCTTCGCGACATACTTCTAGTAACGGGCACTCTTCACATTGCGGGCGCTGCGCCTTACAATGATAACGTCCAAAGAAAATCATACGATGATGTGTAACTCCCCACTCTTCCATAGGTACTTTCTTCATCAATGTTTTTTCTACTTCCAGAACTGAATCTTTCCACCTACAAATCGCCAAGCGTTTACTTACTCTCTCCACATGTGTATCAACGGCAATAGCAGGAATCCCAAATGCTACTGAAACAACTACATTCGCCGTTTTTCTACCAACTCCTGGTAATTTCGTTAATTCATCACGATCCTCCGGAACCTTACCATTATAATCATTAAGTAGCATCCGGCATAACTTCTGAATATTTTTTGCTTTATTTCTGTACAATCCGATTGAACGAATATCTTGCTGTAATTCTTCTAAAGAAACATTTAAATAGTCTTCAGGCGTCTTATATTTTTGAAATAAATTTTTCGTGACTTTATTTACAAGTACATCTGTACATTGTGCAGATAATGCCACCGCAATCACAAGTTCAAATGGATTATCATGATTTAATTCGCAATGTGCTTCTGGATACATATCTGCCATTGTATCTAAACAATAACGAATTTGGTTTTTATTTAACATATATTTCCTCCTACATTACTGCTCCAGCCAATTATAAAAAGGTACTTTCCCTGTATATTTGGTCTCTTGTTTCGATATTTGCTGCGTTCGTTGTTGATTTGCTCTAAATTTCCGCCCCTGATCTTGCGCTTGATCAACCGTCTTAATCCCGTTCTTTTTCCATTCAAACAAAATCCGGTCAATATATCGAAAATTAAGCTTCCCGCTCATTACCGCTTCTCGAAGAGCTGCTTGAATTAAATTTGGATGGTGTTGATCTTGGTCCTGCCACATCGCTAATGTTTCACATTCAAAAGGCGATAATGGTCTCCCAAATTCATGTTCAAAAATTGTATATAAATTTACTTGAAGCTGTTTTTGCTCTTTCTGTTCTTCTTCTATTGTTTCATTCATTAAAAAGTGCAATATTTTTTCCCAAAGCGGTTGCAAAGAATAACTTTCACACATCATCGCTTCGGATCTTTGTCCACCTTCTAATGCTAAAAATCCTTTTTGGATTAATGTTTGGATTACTTCCATACATTTCATTTCTGTAATTGTCATTCGCTCTGCAATCTCTGAAGGAGTTGGAAAAGAATTACCCGATTCTAAAAACGTATGCACATGAAGTACAACCATAAATTCTGTTTCATTTAAACCTAATTTTTTATAGTGCATCATAAGCAATTTAGGAATTGCGATGCTGCCCTGTTCAAACCACTGTAACATCATTTTTTTCTTCATCACCAAACACCTCGCTCTCTAGTATAACACACCTGTTACAATTTCTTTTTGCCACAATTCGTCAAAAAACCTCCCTATATATAGGGAGGTCCTTTTCATTTGTTTAAAGTAACCTATTTGACGTACAAATGCAAGAAATACTTGTTAAGCCTGTACTTTACTTTTCATAAACGTATTCATTCGTTCCAACGCTTTCTCTAATTGTTCAAGAGATGTTGCATAGGATAAACGAACATTGTTTGGCGCCCCAAATCCTGTTCCTGGAACAAGGGCTACTTTTTCTTCTTCTAGCAAGGCTTTTGCCCATTCATCAACTGTTTCGTATCCAGCTAATGCTACAGCTTCTTTTACATTTGGGAATAAGTAAAATGCGCCTTGCGGTTTGATACAAGTGAAACCAGGAATTTGAATTAATTTATCATAAATAATGTTTAATCGTTCTTCAAATGCTTGACGCATCATTTCTACAGGCTCTTGCGGGCCCGCATATGCAGCAATTGCACCGTATTGAGCAATTGAAGTAGGGTTTGACGTACTATGACTCGCTAAGTTTGTCATCGCTTTAATAAGCTGCTTATTTCCTGCTGCATATCCAATGCGCCATCCTGTCATAGAATGTGATTTCGATACACCATTAATAATAAGAGTTTGTTCTTTTAATGCATTAGAAAGCTGAGCAATTGAAGTATATTCTACTCCACCATAAACTAATTTCTCATAAATTTCATCAGAAACAATTAAAATATCGTGTTCTAAACATACTTCCCCAAGCTGACTTAATTCTTCTTTGCTATAAATCATTCCTGTTGGATTGCTCGGTGAATTAATAATAACAGCTTTTGTTTTCTCTGTAATTGCCTCACGCAGCTGCTCTGGTGTAATTTTGTACTGATTGTCTTCTAAACCTTCTACATAAACTGGCTTACCACCAGCAAGCTTTACTTGCTCAGGATAACTTACCCAATAAGGAGTTGGGATGATAACTTCATCTCCTTCGTCAAGTAACACTTGGAATAATGTATAAAGCGCATGTTTCGCACCATTACATACAATAATTTCAGTTGGATCATACGCTAATCCTTGATCACGCGTAAATTTCTTCACAATTTCTTGTTTTAACGCATTTAACCCACCAGTTGGTGTATATTTCGTATGTCCTTCTAACATCGCTTTATGTGCAGCATCTATAATATGCTCCGGCGTATTAAAGTCAGGTTCTCCTGCCCCTAATCCAATTACATCATGCCCTTCAGCTTTTAATGCTTGTGCCTTTGCCGTAATTTCTAAAGTTGCAGACGGTGTTAAAGCAGCTACTCGCTTTGCTAATTTCATTTGTGGTTTTCCCCCTGTATCTATTTTTCAACGCTGTAATGTGCAGCATAGACCCCATTTTGAAATTCTAGATAATAATACGTATAACGACCTTCCTGATCAATATATGTAATTTCCCACACTGGAACATCGTTTTCGGCACCTAATTTTACTTTTAAGATTTCTTTCGGCGGTTTTGGCTTAGGTTCTTTACTTTCTTCTTTCAACTGTTCAGTCATTTTTTGTACAGCTTGCTTCTCAGAAATCCCTTCGCTCTTTTTCTTTACGAGAACATCTCCTTTTTTCTCAGGTACCCAAGCAATGATTTGTTCTCCCTTTTCATCTACACCTTGTACGACTGTATATGAAGATTTCCCGTTATAATAATCAACGGATTCAACCTTTGTAAGCTTTGCTTTTTCTTTTGCAATTTCTACAGCTTTTGATTCTTTCGGAATTTTCTTTTCCATTGTTGCATTATAAACATGCACCCCATATAATCCACTGGCAACAATAACGATAATGATGGCAAAGATCCATTTTTTCATTGTATCACTACGTTCTGTATATCGTAAATACTGCTGTTTCTTTTTCGTTCTCGTCTAGTGCCAGTCCGAACATGAGGTCCTGTTCCTTTAATGTACGATTCAAACTATCAACAATTTTATATAGGTCAGACGAATATTTAATACGCGTCGTTGATAGCACTTCGATTTTCTTCTCCATGAAAACTCCTCCGTTACACAAAATTTCTAATTATAGAAGAACGCAATGCGGTTACAATAAGAGTACATTCTTTACAACCCCTGCTTCATCACCCATCTATTATAGCAGGACATGTACAGCAAAAAAAGGTTTCAAATCGAAAAGCAACGTAATTTGTATACAAGAAGTAAGAAAAAATAAAATTCCTCCTACCCACATTTTACGCCTGAAGTACAATTTACTTCAGGCGTATTTTTCCTGCAATTTGTTATTCCTCTAGTCGCTTCAATAATTGGTCTAGTGTTTCTTCATAAAGCGGGACATTCGGAATAGATTGCAAAAATTTCTTCCCATAAAAAGAAGTTGTTAGTCGACGATCTAATACAAACACCGTTCCTGTATCTGTGGTTGTTCGTATTAATCGACCAAAACCTTGTTTAAAGCGAAGAATAGCTTGCGGAAGCGCTAGTTTTGTAAATACATCTTCCCCTTTATTCCTCATCCATTCACTTTTTGCCTCCATCATTGGTTGATGAGGCGGTGTAAATGGCAAACGAACAATGACAAGGTGGCTTAAAGCATCTCCGGGAATATCAATTCCTTCCCAAAAACTACTTGTTCCTAACAAAATAGCCTTGTCAAACTCTTGAAATTTCCGAACTAAACGACTACGACTTCGATTATTTACACTTTGCGTCAGTATTACGTATTCTTCTAATTCATCTTCATTTTTTAAATTTACATACGTTTCTTTCAACATTTCATAAGAAGTAAATAGTACAAGCATTTTTCCTCTTGTCGCTTTAGCGATTTTCATAATTTGTTTTGATATTTCACTAATATATTCTTCTTCCCGAACTTCTTTAATAAGCGGGACATCCGTTGGAACCATTAACTTTACTTGCTCTTCATAATGAAACGGGGATGGAACCGTTAGTGTATCTGGCGCAAAATCATGTAACCCTAATTCTTCTTTTATATAGTCAAATGTATGATTAACAGTTAACGTTGCTGACGTAAAAATAACGCTTCGCTTTCTTGTTAAAAACTCATCAGCAAATCTTTCTCCTATATGAATAGGTTGTGCATATAATACTGTGGAATGAATGGTACCTTTCGTTTCTGTCTCCATCCATGTCACATATGAGTTTTTCTCTAATATAAGCACCTGTAATGAATGAACCATCTTTCTTAATAACTCTATAAGATGCATAAACTCGCCTGTAATAACATGCATTTCCCATTCTAATGTACTTTGCAATATATCAGCTTGCTTCTCCAGTAAGGCTAGTAATTTTCTTAATTCATATATAAATCGATTTGTTAATTCAGTAATACTATTCCAGAGCTTCCCATGCTCTTGTTCCGTATTATACCGATAAATAAGAGGCATATTGCTTGACCCTTGTTCTTGCCTTGTTTGTTTAAATATGAAAGCACGTAACATTTGGAATAACTCATCGGCATCAAATTTGATTTCCTTGAGCCTATGACTCATCATACGAAAAGTGGAGCGCGATGCTTGCTCTGATTTTTTCATCATTTTATACACCTTTGATAATACATCATCGGTTTCTAGCGTACCAAGGCGCGATAAAATGAACTGAAAATACATACATGAAAACTGTTCTCCAAGCGTTCTACTAGCGACTTCTTCGATATGATGAGCTTCATCAAAAATGATATAGTTACAAGATGAAAAAAGTGGCTCTTCACTAACAAAATCTTGCAGCAGCAATGCATGATTTGTAATTACAATATCTGCAAATAATGCTTTATTTTTTGCACGTTGATAAAAACAACGGCTAAACCAGCTGCTTTTTGCTCCGCCAGGACTATATATATCACTGCAAACACGATTCCAAAATAGCTTTCCACCCTCTGGAATATTTAGTTCGTCACGATCACCAGTTTCTGTTTGTAATAACCAAACTAAAATTTTCGCTTTTGTAAGTGCAACGTCGTAGTTCTTCTCTTCCTCTTGCAAGGAATACTCAAATTTATGCAAACAAAGATAATGCCTTCTTCCTTTTAAAAGAGCAACCTCAAACGGAAATGGTAATACGCTTTGCAACAGTGGAATTTCCTTTTCCAGTATTTGTTGCTGCAGCTGTACTGTTTGTGTACTTACAATTACAGACTCTTCTTTTTTCTTTGCAAAATAAATACTTGGAAGAAGATATGCTAGCGTCTTCCCTGTACCCGTTCCTGCCTCTATTAGTGAAAAGCGAGAATCTCTTAATGCATCATATATTTCTTTCATCATTTGCTGTTGGCTTTCTCTTTTTTCAAAGTTAGGCATCTTTAATTCAAGCTGTTCCATTGACTTATGTAAAAAAGAACTGAATTTAGACGCGTTATTTTCACCTAAGTGTAATGAATAGTTCCGTTTTCGAAGTGCAATATTTCGGTAAATTTCATACGCTTTTGTTTCCTCTGTCCCATCCGTCATTTTCTTTAAAATATTTTCCGAAATAATACGAGCAATATCACTTTGAAATACATCACTTAATTCGTATAAAGATTGTAAAGTAACAAGCGGTAATTTTTCAATTTGAGTGAGAAATTGTAAAAATAATTCTGCTGTTACAAGTGCATCGCTATCTGCACGATGTGGTTGATTATGCTCAAATTCATGTTTTTTAGCTAAATCTCGCAATTTATAACTATCAGCTGTCGGCAATAAAATCTGCGCCAATTCAACCGTATCAATTTTAGGACAATATATTTCTGTATATCCAGCCTGCTTTAATTCCTCCGTTAAAAAGTTCCAATCAAAGTGAACATTATGTGCTACAAAAGATGCACCTTCTAATAGCTCAACAATCATCGGGGCTACATCACGAAATAGCGGGGCTTGTTTTACGAGATTTTCATCAATCCCTGTTAGTTCTGTAATAAATGGGGGAATCTCTCTCTTCGGGTTAACAAAAGATGAAAAAATCTCTAATATTTCTCCATCTTCCACTACAACGGCTGCAATTTGGGTAATTTTGTCCTTCCCATCTTTCCAGGAGTTCCCTGTCGTCTCTAAATCAACGACGACATAACGCTTGCTCATATGTAACACCTCAATTTCTTACCTTTCAAACAACAAAAATTCATATATTGTTACTATACCACGTTTTATCTCATCTTAATGAACTGATACACAAAATGAACTGATTTTGTTTCATGAATTACATTTTTTCATTCATTTACTTTGAGCCACCTCTACAAATAAAAAAGCTATCCCTTATAGAGATAGCCTTCCTTCTTATAATATTGTTCCTGCTTTTTCAGCGCCTAGCATTTCAATAATTTGATTATGATCGTCTAGCACTGCAATTTTTGGTACTTGCTTATTTACTTCTTCTGCTGCAACTAATCCGTAACAAATAATAATAACTTTATCTCCTGGTTGTACAAGCCTTGCAGCAGCCCCATTTAAACAAACAACGCCGCTTCCGCGCTCTCCTTTGATCACATACGTCTCTAAGCGGGCTCCATTATTATTATTTACAATTTGTACTTTTTCATTTTCTACAATTTCTACAGCATCCATTAAATCTTCATCTATAGTAATACTACCTACATAATTTAAATTCGCTTCTGTTACCGTCGCACGATGTAACTTTGCTCTCATCATTGTACGAAACATAGATGTCTCCCCCTCATTTAACCGTTAATGTTATATTGTCAATTAATCGTGCATTTTCAAATTTAACCGCAATTGCAAGAATAATTCGTCCTTCGATCTTGTCTATTTCTGTCAATGTTGGATACGCATATATATCCGCGTAATCAACAGTACCTTTTGTATGTTTTTCAATGTATTCTTTCACAAGATTCGTAATAGCTTGTGGATTACGTTCTCCTTCTTCAATCCGTTCTTTCGCTATACATAAACTACGATATAAATGCGGTGCTTCCTCACGTTCTTGTTCTGACAAATATACATTGCGGGAACTTCTTGCTAATCCGTCCTCTTCCCTAACGATATCGACAGGTACGATTGTAATCGGTATATTAAAATCACTTACAAATCCTTCTATAACAGCAACTTGTTGCGCATCTTTCATACCAAAATAGGCACGAGTTGGCATTGTGATATTAAATAGTTTCATCAATACAGTGGCAACACCCGCAAAATGAACTGGTCGTTGTTTCCCACATAACACGTCTGTACGCTCTACCACTTCTACTTTTGTAGTCTGCTGTGCTGGATACATTTCTTCCACACTCGGATAAAATAAATAATCAACACCAGCTTCTTTTGCTACCTTCTCATCCCGCTCAATATCCCGAGGATAACGATCTAAATCTTCATTCGGTCCAAACTGCAATGGATTTACAAATACACTTAAAATAACAACTTCATTTTCTTTTCTTGCACGGCGTAATAGCGTGGCGTGTCCTTCGTGTAAATATCCCATTGTTGGAACAAAACCAATCTCTTTCCCACTTGCACGAATTTCACTCGCAACCTGCTGCATGTCTTGTACTGTTGTTATAATTTTCATTATTGTTTTCCCCCGTATAATGCTACATACTCTTCCTCTTTCATTGTGAACGAATGTTTTTCTTCAGGAAATTGTCTCGTTTTTACTTCAGCAACATATTGTGAAATCCCACGTACAATTTCTTCTTGAACAGACGTATATTGCTTCACAAATTTCGGAACTCGATTCACTCCATACGAGATCAAATCATGATAAACAAGTACTTGACCATCTACTTTCTTCCCTGCACCAATTCCAATTGTAGGAATTGTTAACTCCTCTGATACAAGCTCTGCTAACTGCATTGGCACACACTCTAACACAATTGCCATCGCGCCAGCTTCCTCGCATTTCTTTGCATCTTCTAATAATTTTTTTGCACTTTCAGCATCTTTTCCTTGCACTTTATAACCACCTAATACGCCAACAGATTGAGGCGTTAAACCAAGATGTGCTACAACAGGAATTCCTGCATTTGTTAAGTACTGAATGATTGATAAGACCTCGCCTGCACCTTCCACTTTCACTGCATGCGCTCCGCTCTCTTGTACAATACGACGCGCATTATGCATTGTTTCTTGCAGTGATACATGATAAGACATAAACGGCATATCCGTTACAATAAACGTCTCTTTCGCCCCACGGCGAACTGCTTTCGTATGATGAATCATATCCTCTACTGTTACTGGAACTGTGGAATCATATCCAAGTACAACCATTCCAAGAGAATCCCCAACTAAAATCATATCGACTTCAGCTTCTTCTGCTAATTTAGCAGATGGGTAATCATACGCTGTAAGCATCGTAATCGGCTCACCTTTCTCTTTCATTTTCAAAAAATCTGTTTTCGTTTTCAAAAACTACTCCTCCTTTATTCAGGAGAGAGGAGATGGCCGAAATCATATCAAAAAACCCCTCTGGCCATAAAAGGGCAGAAGGGTTGTGTTAATCGGCAAATTTCATCCCTCTGTCCCAGTCCGGTGTTGGATCAAGGCAGAATCCAAATTATTGTTCTTCATCGCTTGGAATCATGGTGCAGTTCGCTCTGATACTGCCCATATTCGAACTAATTATAGCAAACTAAGAAAGGGAATTGCTACACTTTTTCGAAAAAATAACTTCCTCTCCCATTACGGTATGTGAAATTCTTAAAGTGACACTCAGTATAATAGGACTCACAGCATTTCTTCTCATATTAGCTTCTATGCAAGTAAAAAGAAGTTCCTAAACAAGAACTTCTTTTTACTTAATTTCTATATCAGCAGAATGAATATGATGTACATGACCTTGATAATCTTCTAATATCAATACGCCATCCTCTGTAATTCCTTTTGCTACACCAATGATTGTCTGTTTCAGCGTTCGGGCTGTAATTTCTTTCCCAATACTTATCGCATAGCTTTCCCATAAGAGCTTAATAACTGAAAATCCGTTTTTTACATACTCTTGATACAACTTTTCCATTTGTAAAAAGATCTGTTGCATAAGCTCCGCACGAACAATTGGCTCTCCTGATTCAATCGCTAACGACGTAGCAATCTGCTGAATCTCATCAGCAAAATGTTCTTGCCGTTGGTTTACGTTAATTCCTATTCCCATAATAACAGCGTTAATTTTGTCCGGATCAGCTTGCAACTCTGTCAAAATACCAACGGCCTTTTTTCCTTGAATTAAAATATCATTGGGCCATTTAATTCCTACACTCACACCTGTACATTTCTCAATCGCTTGCGCTACACTAACAGCTGCTAGTAATGTAAGCTGAGGAGCATGATGAACAGGAATAGAGGGACGTAAAATAATACTCATCCAAATTCCGGTCCCCTTTGGTGAATACCATTTTCTACTTAAACGACCGCGCCCTGATGTTTGTTCTTCCGCAACAACAATTGTCCCTTCCACTGCTCCTTCATACGCAAGTCTCGCTGCAATATGCTGCGTAGACTCAACAGACTCCTCAAAATAAACGGTTCTCCCTATAAATTCTGTTTGTAAGCCTAATTGGATTTCATTAGCTGTTACTTTATCTGGCTTACTAGCAATTCGGTATCCTAGGCGGCGCACAGCTTCAAGTTCGTATCCTTCACTTCGAAGGTCCTCCATGTGCTTCCAGACAGCTGTTCTTGAACAGCCGAGCTTGTCACTAATTGTTTGACCAGATACAAATTCGCCATCTGCTTCAGAAAAAACTTGTAATAATTGTTTTCTTATAGTAGATTGCATCCCTGTAGCCACTCCCTTATGTTCTCTTTCTCATTTACTAACTGCCCTTGTAAAATCTCTTCTTCAATCTTCTGCAATATTTCTGCTACCCAAGGGCCTGGTGCTTTGTCTGTCCAATTTAATAAATCATTACCGCTTACATTCATTTCTTGACGATTCTGAATGGATAATGAATCAAACAACGTCTGTACTTGATCTACTGAAGACATATCATAATTTTCTATAATCGTTTGATACACTCTTTCTGCCATTAAAGCAACTTGAATACCGGTTTTGTATAGAAAAACTGCATCCCATGACTTTGATTTTCTAGAACGAATAGCTAGTAAAACAGCGACAATATCTTTTATTTTTTTATTTGAAAATTTCCATTGTCGTAAGAAAACAGATGGATGTTCTTCCCCAATACAATATAGGAAAAATGCCCATGCCTCGATATCAGTTTCAAAAGAATCCCAGTTATATTGAGCCGCCCTCAAAATTTTCTCTTCTGACATTTGTAAATACGGTAAATGAGTAAATAGTTTCGTTTCTACTAACTTTTGAAGCCCCTTTACACAATACGTACCCGTCAATAACTTTTCAAACTCAACTGTAATTCTTTCAATCGCTATATGTTCAAGTAAATGTCCATACATTTCAATGGCACACTTTGTTTTTTCTTCTAAGGAGAACCCTAACGTACTAACAAAACGAATCCCACGCATCATACGCAGTGCATCTTCTTGAAAACGGTCCGCGGCATTTCCAACTGTTGCAATTTCTTGCCTATGAATTGCCTCTTGTCCCGCAAATAAGTCAATGATTTTTCCTTCTTCAGTCATCGCAATCGCATTCATAGTAAAATCTCGTCGTTTTAAATCTTCTTCTAATGAACGAACAAACTGAACACTACTTGGTCTGCGAAAATCTTCATAATCACTCTCTGTTCGAAATGTTGTCACTTCATACGGAACACCATCTTGGACAACAATAACAGTACCGTGTTCAAGACCAACAGGGACGTGCCTTGGGAATAAATGCATCACTTCCTCTGGAAGAGCTGATGTTGCAATATCAATATCGCCAATCGGTCTATTAATAATGAAGTCACGCACGCTCCCACCAACAAAATACGCCTCATGCCCATGTTGTTTTAATGTCTCAATAATTGCTCCAGCTTGTTTAAATCGTTTCATTTTTGTCATCCCTTAACATGTCATAATAAATCGCCTCATATTGTGAAACGATTTTTTCTGAACGAAATTGCTCATATACAGCTTCCATTGCTTGCTCTGCCATATTTCGATGGTGATTCTCATTCTTAAGTAGCTGTATCGCTTGTTGTGCTATCCCTAGCGTATCACCGACTTCGCATATATATCCTGTTTCACCATGTTTAATAACCTCTGGAATGCCTCCAACCCGTGTTCCAATACATGGCACACCACACGCCATTGCTTCTAGTAAAACAAGACCAAAGCTTTCTTTTTCTGATAAAAGTAACATTAAATCACTCATTGCAAGAAGCTCTGCAACATTATCCTGTTTTCCTAAAAACAAAACGTGTTCTTCAATATGTAAACTTTTCACCAACTGTAAAATTGTACAGAACTCTGGTCCATCACCAACAAGTAGTAACTTCGCATTGACTTCCTTTACAATTCTAGCGAATGCATGAACGACATCCTGTACACGCTTGACCTTTCGAAAATTCGAAATATGAATCAATACTTTTTCATCTTCTCGTATGCCATACTCTTTCTTTAATTGTGACATATCTCTCTTAAAATAAACACGCTCATCAATAAAATTATATACCGCCTGAATCTCTTTATTTGGCTTTACAACTTCATTCGTTTCTTGAATTAACGAGTGAGATACAGCCGTAACAACATCAGATTGTTCAATACCAAATCGTATTAAATTATTTAGGGAAGGATCTGAACCGAGCACAGTAATGTCTGTTCCATGTAACGTTGTAACAATTTTAATATTGTCTCCTATCATTTGTTTAGCTAAATATGCACAAATCGCGTGCGGTATTGCGTAATGCACATGTAAAATATCAAGATTTTCTCTTTGCGCAACTTCTGCCATTTTACTTGCTAATGCTAAATCGTACGGCGGATATTGAAAGACAGAATATTGATTGACCGTTACTTCATGAAAATAAATATTTGGATATACTTTATTTAAGCGAAATGGGACACCTGATGTAATAAAGTGAATTTCATGACCTCGTTCAGCTAATTGTTTTCCGAGTTCCGTTCCAACAACTCCAGAACCACCCACAGAAGGATAACATGTAATACCTATTTTCAATTTCATTTACATCCCCCTATTAAATCAGTATGTAATAAAACTGGCTTCTTACTCATAAATCCCTCGGCATACATAACTCCAACTTCTTTTCCAAACATTTTCTCACGAGCGATTACTGTTTCAACATATCCTTCAGTTAAAGGTGTCTTAACACCATCACTTCCAGTTGTAAACTGACTTTCATATGCTTCTAATGCTGCTACCTTTTCAGAAAGATGCTCACTAATATCAATGCAGAAATCCGGTTTATGAAAACCATTAATCATATAATAATAAAAAGATTGCACACGATGTGGCGGAATTTCTGGCATATATTTACGAACACCCGCTGAAAATACAGCTTCTTCCACAAGTTTTGCACAATTCGCATGATCTGGGTGGCGATCTTCATAGTATGGTGCAAAAATTAGCGTTGGCTTATATGTACGAATAATCTTTACGATTTCACGTATATATTCTTCTTTCATATACAAACCACGGTCCGGCATTGCTAAATTAATCCGCTTTTCAACTCCCATAATCCGAGCAGCTTCCTGAGCTTCTTCTTTTCTTAATTCCACCGTTCCGTTTGAAGATAAATCAGCTTCTGTTAAATCACAAATGCCAACTTTATATCCTTGTTTCGTATATTTTGCAATGGTGCCTGCCATGCCGATTTCAACATCATCGGCATGAGCACCAAACGCTAATATATGTAATCCACTCATAATTGTTCCCCTCATTTTCTTAACTTTCGATAGTCTAAATCTCCCCGATCTAATGCATGCATTAACATTTCAGCACTTGCCATGTTCGTTGCAAGCGGGATTGCATACACATCACATAAACGAAGCAATGCATTTACGTCTGGCTCATGTGGCTGTGCTGTTAGCGGATCTCGGAAGAAAATCACCATATCTAAATCATTTTTTGCAATCATTGCACCAATCTCTTGATCACCACCAAGAGGACCAGATTGATATCTTGTAACAGCTAAACCTGTCGCCTCCATAATACGAAGACCTGTCGTTCCCGTTGCAAAAAGTTCATGTTTTTCAAAAATTGATTTATATGCGTATGCGAACGAAACCATATCATCTTTCTTTTTGTCATGTGCAATTAAGGCAATCTTCATCAATTGTCTCTCCCTTTAGTCGATAATATTTTCTAAACCGTATACAAGATGATCAAGATTCATCACTGTTTCAATCGACAATTTGACCCCTGACATAAATGACGCTCGATTGAATGAGTCATGACGAACTGTTAACATTTGTCCGTCACCACCAAATAACACTTCTTGATGGGCAATAAGACCTGGTAAACGTACGCTATGAATATGAATCCCATCTACGTTTGCACCACGTGCTCCTTTTAATTGCTCCGTTTCATTTGGATGACCTTGTTGTTTTGGTTCACGGTTTTGACGGATTAAATCTACCGTTTTCACAGCTGTTCCTGAAGGGGCATCCAATTTTTGATCATGATGTAATTCGATTACTTCAACATCTTGGAAATATTTCGCTGCCATTTGAGAAAACTTCATCATAAGTACAGCACCAATCGCAAAGTTTGGAGCAATAATTGTACCTACTTGTTTTTCTTTCGCCGTTTCCGTTAAATGCTGAAGCTCTTCTTCTGTAAATCCAGTCGTACCGATAACAGAACGAAGACCATGTTCAACAGCAAGCGTAACATGCTGCTTCCCTACTTCCGGTGTTGTTAAATCTAATAGTACATCCGCTTCTACTTCATTTAAACAAGTCTGTAAATCAGCATAGATTGGCGTATTTAATGCTGGCATTCCAGGTAAATCTGAAATTTTCTCTCCGCCATGCTTATAATCAACTGCTGCTACTAATTGGAAATGCTCTGTTCTCTCCATAAGAAGAACTGCTTCATGCCCCATACGTCCTCTTGGTCCCGCAATAATTACTTTAATATCTTTCATACCTCTTTCTCTCCCTCTTCAATACGTGTCCAACGATCTTTATCACGTGTATTAAATTTATTCATTACAATGTTATGTGCTGTTTCTAAATCAATATGTAAACTATTTGCCATACAAATCATAACAAATAACACATCTCCGAGTTCTTCTTCAATTGTTCGCTCTTTTTCAGTCGTTTTCTTCGGTTTTTCACCATAGTAGTGATTCACTTCCCTTGCAAGTTCACCCATTTCTTCTGTTAAACGAGCCATCATTGCAAGTGGACTAAAATAACCTTCTTTAAATTGACTAATATATGCATCTACTTCTTTCTGCATATCTTTCATCGTTTTTTGTTCCATGTTATTCACCTCTAATCCTTCCTCTTTCATGTTAGCCAATTCATCGCGATTTGACAAATATTATTCCACCTTCCTCCCTATTTGCCACGTTTTTTTGGATAGACTATAATAAAGTGAAACTTTCTTTTGCTATGTTTTACCGTTTTAGCGGAGCAACATAATTATTTACATATTAGGGGGCTTTCTACATGAAAACAAACTTGAAGATTCAAAATATTATTTTTATTTTAATTGGTTCCGCTATTTTCTCTTTTGGCATCGTAAATATCAATATTGAAAACCACTTAGCAGAAGGCGGATTTACAGGCATTACGTTATTATTATATTTTCTATTTTCACTTGATCCTTCTTATACAAACTTAATCTTAAACATTCCTCTGTTTTTCGTCGGTTGGAAATTACTCGGCCGGACAACTTTCTTATATACATTAATCGGAACATTTAGCGTCTCCTTATTTCTATGGATTTTTCAGCGTTATGAATTATTCAATTTACATTTAAACTTACAAAACGATATGACACTAGCAGCACTGTTCGCCGGGGCATTTATTGGGATTGGTCTTGGAATTATATTCAAATATGGCGGAACAACTGGTGGTGTCGATATCATTGCAAGGCTAGCTCATAAATATATTGGCTGGAGCATGGGAAAAACAATGTTTATGTTTGATGCTGTTGTCATTTTCATCTCCATCCTTACATATTTATCTTATCGCGAAGGTATGTATACATTGGTTGCTGTCTTTATTGGCGCAAAGGTTATTGATTTTATGCAAGAAGGAGCTTATGCAGCAAAAGGAGCAACCATTATCTCAGATAAAAACGACGAAATTGCTGACAAGATTTTATCTGAAATGGAGCGCGGGGCAACCTTTTTAAAAGCTGTTGGTTCCTATACAAAGACTGAGCGAAACGTACTTTATTGCGTTGTTGCAAAAAACGAAATCGTAAAACTAAAAAATATTATTACTTCTGTAGATCCTCATGCATTTGTTGCAGTAAGTGATGTACATGATGTAGTGGGTGAAGGATTTACACTAGATGAGAATAAAAATCCGTTACATAACTAAACATGCAAACGACAGAAAACTAGAAAAGCAATCGAACCCGATAAGCTTTTCTAGTTTTTAAATACTTCTAGAAAGATATCTACTATATGTACTTCCTCAACTTTTCGAAATCATCATAAATGAATTCCAACAAACTTCTATTATAAAAAATAGAAGCCGGATGAAAAGTCGGAAAAATATTATATACTTTCTCAGTCCATACAAATTCCGTGCTTTGATTATTTTTTAACTTTTGTACCGGCTGCTGTAATAATTCTCCGTGAACCTCCGTAATCTTTTGATCCCGTCCAACCAAACGCTTTAATGCAATATTCCCAAGCGTTACGATAACCGGTGCCTGAATTTGTTCTAGTTCGTAATCTAACAAAGAAGCATGTGCAAGTATCTCTTTTTGAGTTGGTGTTCGGTTATATTTTTTCTGACTAACTTGTCCATTTCTTTCTCTTTTCTCTCTCCATGTATAGGGACGGCTTCGAACCGCACTCGTAATGTATACGTCTTGCCTTGTAATATCAATGCGCTCTAAAAATGTCATTAGCTGCTTCCCTGCTCTTCCACTAAATGGAATACCATTATGAATTTCCGTTTCTCCAGGTGCTTCCCCAACAAGCATCAATTTGGGATTTTTAGGACCCTGTCCACATAAAAATCCCTCTAATGCATAGTTAGCACTACGCTCTTTCACATGCTGTACTAATGAATCTGGATATTGCATTTCCATCACCTTCACTTATAATCACTTGATTTATACTTATTATAACTTTCGCATTAAAATTCATTACACTACTTTTTAATCAATTTAATGTAATACATAAATAAAAAGATGTTGATTATTTACTTTAAAAAGAAAATTGCGATATTTACATAATGAATGTATAATATTTCATGGCTCTAAATACAAATCTACAAGAAATTCACATTAGAATTTGGCCCAACAGTTGATATGAACTTACAAGATACTGCCAAAGGTCAAACTGTTACATTTGAATTACCAAGATAAAGAAAAAAGACTATCGAAATCGATAGCCTTTAATCATCACTACGCTGCATACCCGTATACACTAGTACTAAACGAAGTAATTCAAATACCGCCACAGCCGCAGCTGCCACATATGTTAACGCTGCTGCATTCAATACTTTACGAGCTTGCCCATATTCATCTGTTGATACAATTCCAAGTGCTTCAATTTGCTGCATCGCACGTTTAGATGCATCAAACTCAACCGGTAATGTAACAAGTTGGAAAAGCACACCTGCTGCCATTAAAACAATCCCTAATAACAACAATTTTGTCATCGTCGCAAATATACCAATCATTATAAAGATCCATGACATATTAGATCCAAAGTTCGCAATCGGAACTAGTGAATGGCGAATGCGCATAAAATTATAATCTTTCGCGTCCTGAATCGCATGTCCTACTTCATGAGCCGCTACAGCTGTTCCTGCAACAGAATGGCCATAATAGTTATCTGTAGACAAGCGAACCGTCTTTGCTGTTGGATCATAGTGATCTGATAAATGACCTGGTGTTTCTTCTACAGCAATATTGTACAAACCATTTTCATCTAGAATTTTTCGAGCTACTTCCGCCCCTGTCATACCTGATGTGGAATACACTTGTGAATACTTACTATAAGCACTACGTACTTTAGACTGTGCATACAACGGTATGATCATAATGATCGCGAAGTAAATTAAATAAAACATCATGAACCTCCAGTAAAGTCGTAATTATTAATACTTCCCATTCTATTTTCTTCTTTAAACATTGTCAACAAAGAAACCTTACAATCCTTGCCTTCATTTACAGTGTTATCGATTTTTAGAATGAAGACCACTTTTACGCTTCGCCTTCTCACCTTTGTATTTTCTCCACCCTACATATGTTAATGTGAATAAAATAATCCCTCCTGTAATTGTCATAAACCAAATAAGAGACGAATCTACTTCATCTTTCTTTACCGTTTGAAATATTTTTTGTAAATCTCCTTTAATGATGCCTAATTGCGTTTGCCCACTTTTATTTTTTAACATCATATTACGAAATTCATCCAAATACGATAAGTGTGCATTCACACGCTGCGATTGATTCTCTGGTAGCGCAATCATTAAGCTTGGATAAATAATATCAAATTCATGCAAAAATGTATTTAACGATTGTTGAAAACGCTCATCGTCTTCCTTTTTCATTGCTTTTTCCACTTTAGCAAAAGCGCCCATGACCCGCTCTTCTCGCTCCATCCAAAGAGGTTGAAATTTAGATACCTCTGCATCTACCGCCAATTGCAAGGCTAACACATCGTCTATCTTCATCTGTCTATCTAAACTTTCCCCTCCGAGAGATTGTTGGGCTTTATCATATGCTAAAGAAATGACTCGAAAATGCATCGGTGTTACTTTCTTTTCTTGTACATTCTCCTTTAACACAAATTGCTCTGAAAAATGTTGTAACACTTGTATTGCTTTTTCATCTTCCTTTTGTTTGACAAGCTGCAAAGAATCATCTAATAACCCTGTTAATTCATTCCACTCTTCAGCATATATACGTACTGGAAACAATATAAGCAGAAATGCTATCATTCCAATTAATGCTCTCTTCATTCCGGTCCCCCCTATAACTACTAGTACAAAATATGTTTAGGTGGACAAGAATAGAACAGAACGAAGGCGGAAAATATTTTATCCCGATTGGTAAGGAATACAGTTTCACTTTATGAATAAAGTTTTTTTGCGGAAGATTTTCTCTTCTTTACTAAATATCGATACAAGCCATAACAAAAAACACTTCCACATAAAATCAATATTAAAATTACACATGCTGCATGCATAAAAAATTGTTCTGGTAACATTAAAATAATAGGGTCTGTTTCACTATCAAATTGCCAGTAATCATTACTAAACAAGAGCTTATGAAATAATACAAAACTCTTTTCGAAATCAATAGCAATTGGTAGAGTAAGCGCTATCGGAAATATAATTGTGAGAATTGCACCATATAATAAAAACTTCACTTTTCGTTTACGTAATAAATACCACCCGCCCAGTAAAACGATCCCGAGTGCCATACACATTGCGTATTGAATATTCACTAAAATATTTTTCACATCTACAAAATGGATTCTTCCATTTGTAGACATATTCAGGGTAGGAAACTGTAATGACCCATGATAAAAAGGAGAAAGATATGTAATTAGTACATCATAGTTCTTCTTAATCTCCAGCTCTGTCATATTAGCCAAATCTGGTATATGTAAAAAGTGTATATCTGCATAATATAACCATTTCCCATACACAACAATTGTAGTTGCAATCGCAAAAATAGAAAATGCTATACAATATGCAACGATAGAATTTATAAAGCTATCTAGCACTCTTATCCCTATCTTATTTTCATTCATTTACTTTCCCCAATTCTTCATTTAAATTCATAGCGAAAATTGCTTTCGATTCTTTCTTAAGCAAAAATAATATGTAATCCCTAACACAGCGATACTCAACCAAAACGTAAAATAACCGATTTGCTCTACGAACAAATGCATAATTCCATATCTCGGCATTTGCCAAAATAGATAATCAATCACATCATTATGTAATGTCCATACACCTGCTACAATAAAATGCCACTTTTTTATACGGTAAAACGGGGCATACAGTAAACCTTGTATAGCCATTGCAAGATGAGAAAGGACTAACATATAACTCATAAATCCAAGAGGCCCCTTCACCACAAACATAATACCATTGACAACAACAGCCCAAATGCCATATTTCATTAAAGAAATAATCGCTAAAGCTTCTACTAATCCCCAATTTTTATTTTGCAAAAAAGCGAATAAAACAAACACAAAAAAGAGACTTGCTATAGGGCTATCTGGAACAAACGGCCAAAATATGAGTGAAGTTTCCTTAAGTTGATTTCCATACCAAATAAATCCATAAATCGTACCTAATATGTTGATAACTAATAAAAATAATAAAACTGAACGTTGCCTTAATATCGCATACAAGTAAGCCAATTTGTATGTACAACACCTTTCAAACAAAGTAATTCCCTATCATAAAATGCAACTTTAATCAGCCCGCACGAATCGAGCTGTTACGGGCAGTTTATCTCTCACCTAATTTCTTTTGCTGAACTTTGAGATGGAAGTATTACTGCTCGCAAATAGCGAGATAAAAAATTCCTACTCTATTATAACAAAATTCCTCTTATAAATAACGAAGTCGACTGCAAAATTGCAGTCGACTTCGTTATTTTTTATTGTACTTTGTAATGAATTCTGAAACCTTTTTCAGTTCCTCATCTGTGCCTTTAAATACCCCTTTAGGCATGGCACCTTTTCCATCTTTTGCAATCTTTGCAATTTCTTCTGGTTTTAACGTTAAGTTTTGTAGTGCTGGTGCTGCTGCACCACCTTGTAAGTTATCACCATGACATGTCAAACATGTATTTTTTTGCATCAATTTATAACCTTCATCATTCTTATCAACTGGTGTCGTTTTTACAATTGCCCCCTGTTTTTTCGCCGCCGCCCAATCATGATGTGCTACAGATTCCCAAGTTAAGAAAAAGATAGATGCAATGGCTAAAAGCATAAATCCAGTTGCCACAGGGCGTTTCAGTGGACGCCTTTCTGGTCCACGATCAAGAAACGGCGCCAACATCAATGCTCCAAACGCAATCCCTGGCATGATAAATGCACCAATCACAGTAAATGAACCCGATGCATATGAGTACTTTAAAAGCTGATACAGAAATAAGAAATACCAGTCTGGAAGTGGTATATATCCTGCATCTGTAGGATCCGCCATTCTTTCAAGTGGTGACGGGTGTGCCACTGTTAAACATAAATAACCGATTAAAAAAACCGCACCAACCATCCATTCTTTTAACAAGAAGTTTGGCCAAAATGCTTCTGTTTTCCCTGGGTATTCGGAATAATCTTTCGGAATATTTGGTTTCCTAGCTACAGGTACGCGAGAATCTCCTACAAACTTCATCCCTTTGCCGCGATGCATAATCTCCCTCCTTCAGTTCTTTTCCCCTTTAATTTAGTAATCTCTTATAGTGGACCTGAAATACCTTGTTTGCGAATCATAATGAAGTGGAAGGCCATTAAGGCTAGAAGTGCTGCTGGTAAGAAGAAGACGTGAATAGCAAAGAAGCGAGTTAGTGTTTGAGCGCCAACAATTTCGGAATGGCCAGCAAGTAGTGTTTTAATATAAGGACCAATAAGCGGTGTTTGCTCCGCGATTTGAATCCCTACTTTTGTTGCAAATAATGCTTTCATATCCCACGGTAATAAATATCCGGTAAAACCAAGACCTAACATAACAAAGAAAATAAGAACGCCAACAATCCAGTTTAATTCACGAGGCTTTTTATAAGCACCTTGGAAGAAAACTCTGAGTGTATGTAAAAACATCATTACAATTACAAGGCTAGCACCCCAATGGTGCATACCGCGAACGATTTGCCCATATGCAACTTCATTTTGTAAATAATAGACCGATTCCCAAGCATTTTTAATATCTGGTACATAATACATAGTCAAAAACATTCCTGATAAAATTTGAATAACAGTAACGAAAAATGTAAGTCCCCCAAAGCAGTAGACGAATGCCGAAAAATGATGCGCTGGATTGACATGTTCGGGCACCTCATGGTCAGCAATATCGCGCCATATTGGTGTAACATCTAACCGTTCATCCACCCAATCATAAATTTTATTTAACATCTATTTCGCACCCCCTCTTGGCTTGGCTTTTCCTAAATAAAGCGTTCCATCTTTTACTTTAGATTCATACACATCCAACGGAGCAAGAGGTGGTGTTCCTTTTATGTTGATACCATCTTTTGTGTAACGCCCCCCATGACATGGGCAATAAAATTGGTTAGGATGTGCCTTATCTGAATTCCAGTTAACCGTACACCCTAAATGTTTACAAACTGGAGAAAATGCAACAATGTCTCCGCTTTCATCTTTATGCACCCAAGCAGATTTCGGTTCTTCGGACTTATACCATCCATCAACCTGCTTTACCTTAAAGTCGAAGCGTTTTGGTTCTGTCGTAATCTCTTTTACTTGTGCAACAGCAACCATCTCTCCCACTGCTTCTTTCCTTAACACTGGATCAAGCGCAAAGCGCGTCATCGGCATTAAAATCCCAGCTGCCATAAAGCCTCCTACACCTGTAAGTGTGTAGTTTAAAAATTGTCTTCTTGACACACGGTGTTCTTTCTCGCCCACGAAAATTTCCCCCCTCTATCAGAAATTGTCCCCTCGTGAAAAAGCCATGTAAAAAATAAAAACTAGGACACTATCATGATATAATACCCACATGCACAGGTCAATATCATACTACTCATAATAATGAGAACTATCTATTTATTTTATATTTTCCCACTTTTCTGTTAATTTTTCCATTATGTTTTTGACATGTGCATGAATCACCTCTCGTTTCGCTTGATCACTAAATTGTTCTAATGATAAAGCTGGTAACCAAAATAATTGACCTGTCAATGTATCGATGGCTTCTTTCCAGGAAAAATCACTTGTGACATAAGCGATATGTTTCACCCCTTGCTCTTGTAAATGATTTGTCCATTCTTGCAAACGATCTTTCTCCTCTGGCTGCTTTTCTACTAAATAAGTAAATGCGGGTAATAAAAGCACTCTTCCCTTATATTCCCTTTCTAACTCCATACTTAGCGCCTCAATAAATTCCCCTTGTTCTACAGCCATTTTCATCTCTTTGGCAACTGAAATTGAAAGAAGGGGTATAATACCTGTATCTACATACTCTCTCGCTTGTACAAATTGTTCCGCATCTTTTACAGCCCATTTCAACTTTTCTCCCCCCTTTGCGTAATACCTAAATAAATGTCAGAACTTTCACTTTATATATATTAAACCATACTAAAACGAGTAAAAAAAGAAAAACTACCTATATTAGGCAGTTTTTCTTTACACATTCGGAGATTTGTCAAAATTACACAGTACAAATATCCCTTACAAAGTTTTCAATTCTGCTGTTAACTTACAAAAAGCTTCCTTATCCTGATTGTCTAGCGCTTCATCAATTTGTTTTAAAAGACGCTCTCTTCGGAATGAAAATACACTCTCTTCTAAAAAGCGCTCTGCAAGTAGACGATCTTTTTCATTCACTTCAATATGCTTTGGCAAGTATGGATTTTCTTCTAACACTGCTACATAATTTGCATTTTGGAACGATGATTTAAAATTAAGTTGAATATAAATATCCTCATCCCGATTTAAACGAATGTCATGAAATGATTTTTCTGCATCTGTCGTCATAACATTTTGTTTAAAAAAATGAAACGGTGTTTCTTTTACACAATTTGCTGACATAACCAAGCCACGTGGACAATATTTTGCATGTTCTACGAAGTGAACTTTATGCATTAATTGATCGTGACTCATTAAATAATTTAAAATCCATACACATTCACGCTGTTTCAGTTGATAATTATTTAAAAACCATTTCACAAAATCCTTCTTCTCGTTTACAGAAACAGGGGTATTCATAGCGCTTAAGTCCCTCCTCTGTCTTTCTTTTTTCTTATTTAGATTCAAGAAGCAGCATTCAGTTTCCTTCCAAATTATGAAAAATCCTCTAAATTATATAACAATTCTTCAATATGAATTTGTGTCGGATCCAGTTGTATTAAGCGTGTAAATACTTCTTTTGCCTCTTTTCGCAAACCTTCTTCTAACAAGAAGTAACCGTACTCTTCCAAGAAATCCGGATGATTCTTAAAAGAAGTATATGCACTTTCATAGTGTTTTAATGCATCTGAATACATTTCTAATTGTTTTTTCGCAAATGCAAGATCCCAAAGTAACTGTGTATCTTGTTCCCCGCTATCAATTGCATTTTCTACAACCACAATTAGCTCTTCATATTTTTCTTGTTCCTTTAAGATATAGGCATATTTTAATATTGCCCCTAAATGTCCTGGATCTAATTGAAGCGCTTTTCGAAGAACTTCTTCTGCCTCCGCCAATTTACCTAGCTTTGCCGTAATATTTGCTAGTTCTACATAAAGTGGTACAGATAGTTCATCTATTTTAATTCCATCATGAAGTGTTTCGTAACTTTCTTGAAGCATTCCTTCTTTTTCATAGCATTTTGCTAAATACATGTACAATGATGCATATTCTGGGTCTAATTCTTTTAGTTCTTGCCAAGCCCTAATTGCTCTTTGATATTCTTCACCTTGATAAAGTGTAAATGCATAACCGAATAAAGAATGAATATCTTTTTGCTCTTCTAACCCTTCTTCATAATAAGTAATCGCTTCTTCCCAGTTTCCAATCGCACTTAACGTTTCAGCTAGACGAAGAGCAATCACAACTCCTCCCATTACCTTGTGTTCAGAAAGTAATGATTGGTAATAAGCAATCGCCTTTTGTTCTTCACCTTTACTGCTATATAATTCTGCAAGACCAAATGTAATAACAGGCTCTTCTGGCATCATTTCTTTCGCTTTTAATAACTTTTGTTCTGCAACATCATCAAAGCCTTGCATTTGGAACAAGTCCGCAACAAGCAATAAAGATTGAACATAAAGCTCATCATCTTCAGGAATGTCATGAAGTACCTCAATTGCCTCATCTTCTCTATCTAAATCAATATATAATTCTGCTAAAAATATCGTAAATTCACTTTCTTCGGGATATAACAAACGTAAATCTTCTATAATTGCTAACGCTTCATCCATGAATCCTAGCGTATGATAGTAACGAGCAATATCATATTTCTCCTCGTCTGTTCCTTGCTTCACTTGTTCTTTTAATTGCTGTAATCCTTTTTCTACCTCACCATTTTCAATATAAGAAACAGCTTGTTCAAACTTTTGCATAAATATCTCCTTTAATTCTAAAAATATTCTCGTCTATTCATTTAATCATAAACAACTGTTGCCTTGTAAGCAACTAAAAGGAAGGAGAAAAGAATCTTCTTCAATAGAAAAAGATTCTTTTTTTCACAGAGATTCCAACTGCTCAAAAAAGTTTGGATAGGATACAGCAACCGCATCACTACCTTTTATTTCCACTTCTCCCTCTACAATACAAGAAGCAACTGCGAGCATCATACCAATACGATGATCCCCATGACTATCAACCATACTTCCTTGTAATTTCTGATTCCCATAGATAATCATACCATCTGATGTAGCTTCAATTTGCACACCTAGTTTCCGAAGCTCTTTAACCACTGTATCGATGCGATTCGTTTCTTTTACTTTTAGTTCCTCGGCATCCTTAATAATTGTTGTTCCTGTTGCCTGTGTTGCTAGTAAAGCAATAATAGGAATCTCATCAATTAATCTTGGAATAAGAGAACCACCGATCTCTATTCCCTTTAACTTAGAAGTTTCAATTGTAAGATCTCCACATGGCTCAAGCTCTTCATTTCGAATATTATGAATAGAAATACTTGCTCCCATTTCTAATAAAACATCTAGAATTCCTGTTCTTGTTGGGTTTAGGCCAACATTTTTTAATACGAGTTTACTATTTGGAACAATTGCACCAGCCACTAAGAAAAAGGCCGCTGAAGAAATATCGCCTGGAACTTCAATTTCCGTTCCGATAAGAGATTGGCCACCTTGCAATGAAACTGTCCGATCATTCACATCTACTTGACATCCAAATGCACGTAGCATTCGCTCCGTATGATCACGTGATTGTAACGGCTCAGTTACCGAAGTTACTCCTTCTCCTTGTAAACCAGCAAGTAAAACGGCTGATTTCACTTGCGCACTTGCTACAGTGGAATGATAGTGTATCCCTTTTACAGCCCCTCCTCGAATAGATAATGGTGTATATTGTCCCTCTTCCCTGCCATCAATTTGTGCATTCATTTCGCGAAGAGGGACTGTAACACGTTTCATAGGACGTTTTCCAATAGATTCATCCCCAATTACAACACAATGAAAAGGAGTATTCGCCAAAATACCGAGCATGAGACGAATGGTAGTCCCTGAGTTTCCTACATCTAGTACCTCTTTCGGTTCCTGTAACCCATCTAATCCTTTACCATATATAGTGACATCGTTTCCACTTTGTTCAATCGTCACACCTAGCTTCCGAAAACACGCAATTGTACTTAAGCAATCTTCTCCTAATAAGAAGTTTGAGATTTTTGTTGTTCCTTCCGCTATTGCCCCAAACATCACAGCACGATGTGAAATAGATTTATCTCCAGGGACAATTATCGTTCCATTCAAGCCCTTTTTCTGCCTTATGAATCCTGTCATTTTTTTATCCTCCTCATATATGAATCATCATACGTACTATTGTTCTCATATACTGTCTCTCTATTGTACAGCTTTCCTTCTTTACCGTGCAAACAAACGAAGAAAGCGACTCCTATAATGGGAGCCGCTACCATTTTTAAGAATATGTTTCTTCTTTCTTTACAAGTTCCGTAAGCAATTCAATTATTTCATCATTCTCTTCTTTCAAACCGACCGTAATCCGGATACCATCCGGTAAACCAAATGCTGCACCAGAGCGGACGATATATCCTTTTTTCATCAATCTCTCAAATGCTTCATTCCCCGGAATACCAATTTTTAAGAAGATAAAATTCGTTTGGGATGGATAATAGAATACATCGTACTCTTTACAAAATTTATAATATTGATTTAACCCTTCGGCATTCTTTTTCACACATTCTTGTAAAAACTCTTGGTCTTCTATTGCCACTGCCGCTACAGCTTGTGCGACAGTTGACGTATTAAATGGTAATCTCGCTACTTCTAACTTCTCAATTAATTTTGCATTCCCTACAGCATAACCAATTCGGAACGCAGCTAATCCATAAGCTTTAGAAAACGTGCGCAGCACCATAAGGTTTTCATATTTTTCAAGAAGCGGTAATGTTTGTGGATAATCTTCAGCTCCTGCATATTCATAGTATGCTTCGTCCATGATAACAAGCGCAGACTTTGGAACTGCTTCTAAAAATGAAAGTAATTTTTGCTTTTCTACATATGTACCTGTTGGATTATTTGGATTACAAATCCAGACGATTTTCGTTTTTTCATCGACTTGCTCAAGCATTGCATCTAAATCATGAATCCCATCTTTTAATGACACTTCACAAACTTCGGCACCTTCAATTACGGCATGGTGATAATATTGTGAAAATGTCGGATTCGCCATTACAACATTTGTATCTTTATGTAATAAGGCACGACTAATCATTTGAATGACTTCATCTAAACCACTACCAAACAAAAGTTGTTCTGGTTTCACATGAAGATGCGTTGCCACCTTTTCACGAAGCTCAAAAGCTGCGCCATCTGGATATAAAGCATACTGCTTAACTAACGAAGTTAAAGCTTCTGTCACACGACTCGAACAGCCAAACGAGTTCTCATTCGATGCTAGTTTTACAATCTTCGATAATCCATACTCTCTCTTTACTTCTTCAATATTTTTGCCAGGTACATATGCTTTCAAAGTTAACAACTGCTCTTTTACTCTCATTTTTCTTCCCCCAGTCATTTTGTTAAGTTAGGTTGCAATATAAAGAATTTCTATCTCGAAATTCTTTATATTGCAAACTTCTCTCATAACCGTCATCATCACTAGAATATCTTTGCATAATCATCCAGTACTATCTCTTTCACAAAATACATTCATAGTTGTATACAAATCGGGAATTACACGCGAATTTAAGCGGATGCCATATCCTTTTGAAATGCTTCTAACGCAACGTGAACGGTCTTATCTGAAATAGATACGACGTTCACTCCCCCATATTCCTGCATAAGTACCATATGAATTGTCCCCGCGCTTGCTTTTTTATCTTGTTTCATTACTTGCACAAGACGGTCTACATTCAAAGGACTTGGCATATTGGGATAACCATACTGAGAAAACCAATGTTTTATTTCTTTATAAGCAAGATCAATCTTATAAATTTGCTCACTTAAAAATATGGCAAATAACATACCAATTGCAACCCCATCACCATGTGTGATGTTACCGTACCCCATCTCTTTTTCAAGGGCATGTCCTAATGTATGTCCAAAATTCAAATGAGCACGTACACCTTTTTCAGTTTCATCTTGCGCTACAATATTCGCTTTCACAGGAACCGCTCGTTTTAATATATAGATTAATTTATCATCTCGTACATCTTCTAATGTCTTCACTTCACTCTTTAACCAGTGATATAATTCTACATCACCGATCAAAGCATGTTTTATGACTTCAGCAAATCCCGAACGCCACTCTTTTTCCGGTAACGAATTTAAAAAAGGTGTATGATACAGAACCGCTTCTGGCTGATGAAATGCGCCAATCATGTTTTTTCCTAATGGATGATTAATTGCAACTTTCCCACCAACTGCACTGTCATGCGCCAATAACGTTGTCGGGACCTGGATAAAGCGAATACCGCGCATAAATGTCGCTGCAACAAATCCAGCTAAATCACCGATCATTCCGCCGCCCAGTGCAATAACTAAAGAGTTACGATCCATCTTATTTTCAAGCGCAGACGTATGTGCCGCATAAAAGTTCTCGAAAGATTTCTCTTTTTCGCCACTAGGAACAACAAATGAAAATACTTTTTGTTCTATTTGTAAAGCATCCATAACTGTCTGTAAATGCAAGGGAGCAACAGATTCATCAGAAATTATCATTACATTAGATACAACCGGTTTCATATTTTGAACAAGCATTGTTAAATGTGACAACGCATCTTTTCCAACATATACATCATACTCTTTTGATTTCGTTTGAATATGTATGTTCTCCATTAAAATCCCCTCGCATATTCATTATGTTTCTCAATATTTTCACGAATACAATCCATACGATCTACTCCAAACTGCTCCATTAAAGCTGTCGCTAATTCCCACGCAACAACTGCTTCAGCTACAACGCTAGCCGCTGGTACAGCACAGCTATCTGAGCGCTCAATACTTGCAGTAAAAGGTTCTTTCGTATCGATATCAACACTTTGAAGAGGTTTATATAATGTCGGTATTGGTTTCATGACACCGCGCACAACAACGGGCATTCCTGTTGTCATACCCCCCTCTAATCCACCCGCATGATTCGTTTTTCTTGTATATCCGTTTTCTTTATCCCAAAGAATTTCATCATGAACTTGACTGCCCGGTCTATGCGCAGCTTCAAATCCAATTCCAATTTCTACACCTTTAAAAGCATTAATACTCATAACTGCCGCTGCTAATTTTGCATCTAATTTTCTATCGTAATGCACATAGCTACCTACCCCAATCGGCATCCCTTCTACAACAACTTCTACAATTCCACCAATAGAATCACCATTTGCCTTCGCATCATCAATAGCTTGCATCATTTTTTTACCCGCTTCTTCATCTAAACAACGCACAGGAGATGCTTCCGTAATGGTTTGTAATTCTTCAATGGAGCTGTATGTAAGTTTTTCTGCTCGTACACCACCAATTCCCACAACATGTCCAGCAACTTGTATGCCTAATTCAGCTAAAATCTTTTTAGCGACAGCACCAGCTGCAACACGAACTGTCGTTTCACGTGCCGAGGATCGCTCAAGTACGTTTCTCATATCTCGATGGCCGTATTTAATCGCACCATTTAAATCAGCATGTCCAGGTCTAGGCTTTGTAACTTGTCTTTTCATCTCTTTTGCTTCTTGTTCTGTTAGAGGCTCTGCTCCCATAATCTTTGTCCAATGTGCAAAATCACGATTTTCAACAACAAGTGCAATTGGAGATCCAATTGTTTTTCCATGTCTAACACCGCTAACAATTTGCACTTGATCTTTTTCAATTTGCATTCGTCTTCCGCGGCCGTATCCTTTCTGTCTTCGTGCTAATTCTTCATTTATATCATCCGCCACTAAAGATAGTCCCGCTGGAACCCCTTCTAAAATCGTTGTAAGTTGGGGACCATGAGATTCACCAGCTGTAATATATCGCATCGGTCATTCCTCTTTTCATATATATTTTTCACGCTATGTAAAAAACGATTATCTCTCATAATTCTATAAGAAAATTAAAAATTTATGTAGTAAATAAGCTTCCTGTTTTACCACATTTTTCATTGGCCTATCATCTCTATATTGATTTGCCCTTTACTTTAAGTATCAATATATCACAACCAACCTAGCTTCGTAACCAATTGAAATTAAAAAAAAGTGCAAGAAGAATAATTCTATTCTCCTTGCACTTTTTACTATTATCACAATGATTAAAGCGTTTACAAATTATCTCGAAATAATTAGTAAATCCATTGATTCATTAATTTTGAGTAGTCTACTAATTCTTCTTCTTTGAAGAAAATACCAATCTCACGTTCTGCACTTTCTACAGAATCAGAACCATGAATAATATTTTTCCCAACTGTTAAACCAAAATCGCCACGAATTGTACCTTGTGCTGCTTCACTTGGTTTTGTTTTACCCATCATGTTACGAGCAGTATTTACTACATCCTCACCTTGCCATACCATCGCAAAAACAGGACCAGATGTAATGAAATCTACTAACTCACCAAAGAAAGGTTTTTCTGTGTGCTCAGCATAATGTTTTCCTGCAATTTCTGGAGTAACTTGCATTAATTTCGCGCCAACTAATTGAAAGCCCTTTTTCTCAAAACGAGCTACAATTTCCCCAATGAAAGCACGTTGTACACCGTCTGGTTTTACCATTAAAAATGTTTTTTCCATAAAAAATCTCTCCACTTCTAAATTATGTATGTAATTGTACATCCCCACACACATATTAACACCCTTATCACAATTGTGCAATATTTTTGAAATAGAGAGATTATTTTATTTTTAAGAACAAACCATTAAAATTTTCTTTTTCCAATATACTTTGCAACATTTTGCAAAGCATATTTTGCCTGCCCGCGCGGTAATGGTTTTATTACTTCTAATGCTTTATGTAAATAACGTTCACTAAATGCGAATGCTTGATCAATTGCTGGACTCATTTTAATCGCATGAATAATTTCTTTCATTTCACTTGCCGTTGTATTTTCATGAACTGATACAATTTTTTCACGAAGCTTTGGATCCTCCATAGCATATAAAGCTGGCAGCGTAACATTCCCTTGCAGCAAATCGCCTCCTGCAGGCTTTCCAAGCTTTTCTTCTGTTGAGACAAAATCTAAAATATCGTCAATAATCTGATAAGACATACCAACAAAATACCCATACCAAAACAAACGCTGTACAGTATCACGATTCGCACCTGAAGCAATTGCTCCTAACTGACAACTCGCAGCAATCAACAACGCTGTTTTTCTCTTTATTCTTCGCAAATATGTTCTTAAATTTTGATCATAGTTATACTTGTCTTTAATTTGTTCAATTTCACCTTTACACACTTCCAAAATCGTGTAAGATAAAGCTTGATGAGCTGCTGGAACTTCTAAATTCGTAATGCACTCAAGAGACTTCGCAAACAAATAATCCCCTGTATACATTGCGATACGATCTCCCCATTTCGCATTCACCGTCGCACTACTACGTCGCAAAAGTGCTGCGTCAATCACATCATCATGAACAAGGGAAGCCATATGAATGAGTTCTAATGCAACTGCCACATGCTTAATTGCATCTAACTTATAGTCCCCAAACTTCCCTGCAAGCAATACAAAAACAGGGCGAATTCGTTTCCCACCAGCCTCAATGAGCTGTAACGCCGCCTCTTCCACTAACTGCTGCTCTGAGGCAACAACCTTTTTTAATTCTTTTTCTATTACATTAATATCCGATCGTAAAAAAGAGTACATAAGTTGTAACTTCATATTGTTCACCTTAACCTAAAACGTCTTTTTTCTATTTTGATTCGGGTTTAAACCCTAAATGCATAGCTGCCACCCCAAAAGTAAATGGTTTCACTTGCACACGCTCAAGTCCAGCAGCTTCAAACATATTTGCTAATTCTTTCATCCCAGGGAATGTGCTAGCAGATTCCTGAAGCCATGAATATTCCTTATAACTTTTTGCAAACATCTTTCCAAACAACGGCATAATATATTTAAAATACAATATATACATTTGACGGAAACCTATCATCGTTGGTTGTGATGTTTCTAAACAAATCACTTTTCCACCTGGCTTTACCACGCGAGTCATTTCTTTTAATACATGCATATAATCTGGAACGTTACGCAATCCAAAACCAATTGTTATATAGTCAAATGTATCATCTTCAAACGGAAGCTCCATTGCATTCCCATGCATAAGTTCTACATGTTTTAATCCTAAAGCCTTTACTTTTTCTTTACCAACAGATAGCATATTTTCACTAAAATCTAAACCATATACTTTTCCGTTTGGACCAACAGCATTAGCAAGTGCAATTGTCCAATCCGCAGTTCCACAGCACACATCTAATGCCTTACTACCAGGTTTTACATCCATAATTCGCATTGTTTCTTTACGCCATGCTTTATGTCTTTGAAAACTAATAACCGAATTCATTACATCGTATTTATCAGAGATTTTCTCAAATACGTCATGTACTCTTTCTTCTTTTGATTGTTGCATGCTCTTACCCTTCTTCCAATATAAAATTGCTTATGTTCTCAATTTGTCTTTTAAAGTAGAAACTATACCGTCAATTTCTTTATGACTTTGTAGAAATGTATGTTCTTGTTTGTTCATTTCTTCTAACCACTCTTTAAAGACGGTTTCCACGTTTCTGTCATCATCATTTGATAGAGTTGCTTGAACCGCTTGAAAAACAGGTACATTTTGTCTTTCAGCATGCAATTGATACTCTCTTTGAAGACGATTTCTCCCTAATACATACGCCATAAACGGCTTCCAATGCGGTAAATGAAAATGGTCACATGTTTTCTGCAGAAGTGCTGATTCAATCATCATCACACTTTCAATGACTTCATCAACTATTTGATACTCCTTCTGATATAACATAATTTTATGTTCATTAATTTCTTTGATTCCTTCAGCAAGTGCACGAATAAGTACAATATCACAATTCATTGAAAGTAAATAATAATACAAGCCACTATAATAATCACCCGCAAGGACTGTGAGTTGACGACGCTTATGAAATCCACTTGTTTCTTTATCCGCTTTATTTGATACCTTTTCATGTGTATCAAGAGCAATTTGTACAAGCATAATCGTTACCACATAGTGATCAATCTGTTCTTTATGTAAATTTGCACTCTTTAAAGCAGCATATAAAAGTACTACTTTTTCCTCATCAATAACTGGTTCTTCAATATAATTTATAAAATAAGGATGGCGCAGTTTTGCTAGCAACTGCTCCTTTATACCCGCATACCCTCCGTAGATGTCACACACAAAAATCACCCTTGTTTTCTAATTCATAAAACTTATTATAACACATACAGTCTATTTTCTATAACCAAAACTTGGTTGATTCAAACAAACTGCAAGTAAAGCCCTATATACACAATAACGTGAAACTGTAATTAACAAGTTTTTTCTGATCTCCATTACTTGTTATCCACCGCCAATCGGTGCTATTATTGCCAAAAATAGCAAGATAAATAAAAAAGAAAAGCAGTTTCCCGCTTTTCTTTACTTCGTCTTAATAAAAGACAAAATTTCACTACGTGCTGCTGCATCATTTTCTAATACGCCACGCACTGCTGTAGTTACTGTTTTTGCACCAGGTTTTTTCACACCACGCATTGTCATACACATATGTTCTGCTTCCACAACTACCATCACGCCATGTGGTTCTAGTACTTCCATAATAGAATTAGCTACTGTTGATGTAATACGTTCTTGAAGTTGTGGACGGCGTGCAATTGTATCTACCGTACGAGCTAACTTACTTAAACCTGTGACTTTTCCACCACGTGGAATATATGCAACATGAGCAACTCCATAAAATGGAACAAGGTGATGCTCACACATCGAATAAAATGGAATATCTTTTACTAATACAAGCTCTTCGTGATCTTCTCCAAATACTTTATGCAGGTGTTCCTTTGGATCTTCATGCATCCCTGAGAATACTTCTGCATACATCTTTGCAACACGTTTTGGTGTATCAAGTACTCCCTCGCGATTTGGATCGTCTCCAATTGCCTCTAAAATAAGGCGTACTGCTTGCTCAATTTGTTCTAAATTAACTTTTGCCATCCGCTAGCCCTCCCGAAAAACCTAAAAGTGATACGAACACATTCTAGCATATTTATGATTTTAAAAGCAAAAAGAAGAGTCTCCAAAAAGGAAACTCTTCTTCCCTGTTAATATGTAAGGATTATTTAACCGCATCTTTTAACGCTTTACCAGGTTTGAATGCAGGTACTTTGCTTGCAGCGATTTCAATTTCCTCACCAGTTTGTGGGTTGCGTCCTTTACGAGCCGCACGCTCACGAACTTCGAAGTTACCGAATCCGATCAATTGTACTTTATCACCTTGTTTTAAAGCTTCTAAGATAGAATCAAAAACAGCGTCAACTGCTTTTGTTGCATCCTTTTTAGAAAGGGAACTTGCTTCTGCAACAGCATTGATTAAATCTGTCTTGTTCATGCCATTCACCTCCTCCCAAAGATAGGACTGTATAATGATCATAAAATGAGTCTTACTTTCATTTGTAGGCAATTTTCACAAATTCTATACTACAAAGATGTAGATAAATCATTATCAACGCCTATATTATACGATTCTCCTGTATAATTCAATATTTTTAAAGAAATTGTTACCTCGAAAATGTGAAAAACTGATGAAACTTGACAATATGCAACAAAGTATTAGATAATTGCTATTTATTTTTCCTATTATTCACTACAAAAATGAAAAATCCCTCTGCATGCAGAGGGATTTTTCCTATAATATAATTGCAATTAATCCACCAGATCCTTCGTTAATAATTCTTTCTAATGTTTCTTTTAATTTATAGCGTGCATTTTCTGGCATTAGAGACAATTTCGCTTGAATTCCTTCTCGGACAATTGAACTAAGCGAACGTCCAAAGATATCAGAATTCCATATTGATAGCGGATCATCTTCAAAATCTTGCATTAAGTAACGAACAAGTTCTTCACTTTGTTTTTCGGTACCTATAATCGGTTCAAATGTGGATTCAACATCTACTTTAATCATATGAATAGATGGCGCAACAGCTTTTAATTTCACACCAAATCGTGACCCGTGGCGAATAATTTCTGGTTCATCTAGACTCATATCAGCTAGAGCTGGGGCAGCTACACCATATCCGGTTTGTTTCACCATTCGTAAAGCATCTGAAACTTGATCATATTCTGTTTTCGCATGAGAGAAATCAAGCATAAGCTTTAACAAATGATCTTTCCCTCTAATTTCTACACCTACAACTTCTTTTAAAATTTGATCGTACAACTCATCCGGCGCATATAAATCAATCTCGGCTACCCCTTGCCCCATATCAATCCCAGCCAAACTTGCCCGATCAATAAACTCATACTGGCTAAATTGCCAAACGACACGATCTACATCACGAAGCCGTTTTATATCTTTAACTGTCTCTTGAACAGCTTCTTGATAACTCTGACGTAACCAATGCCCCTCATTCAACACCATTACCCAGCTCGGAAGATTTACATTCACCTCTAAAACAGGGAATTCAAACAAAGCTTCACGAAGTACATTGTATACATCTGTTTCTCTTAAACTCTCTACACTCATCGCGATTACCGGGATATCATATTCTTCTGATAAACTTTGACGTAACTGCTCCGTATCTGGATGGTATGGCTGTACAGTATTAATGATCATGATAAATGGCTTTCCTACTTCTTTTAACTCATTCACTACGCGCTCTTCTGCTTCTATATAATCCCGTCTTGGAATTTCACCAATCGTTCCATCAGTTGTAATGACAACCCCAATAGTAGAATGCTCTTGAATCACTTTACGTGTTCCGATTTCAGCAGCCTCATGGAATGGAATAGGTTCTTCATACCAAGGTGTGTTAATCATGCGCGGACCATTCTCATCCTCATAACCTTTCGCTCCAGGAACTGTATAACCCACACAATCTACTAATCGAATATTTACCTCAAGACCGTCATCAACATGGATGGAAACCGCTTGGTTTGGAACAAATTTTGGCTCCGTTGTCATAATCGTACGTCCAGCAGCACTTTGGGGTAATTCATCCTGCGCACGCTGCCGATCTGATTCATTTTCAATATTCGGAATAACAACAAGCTCCATAAACTTTTTTATAAACGTTGATTTCCCTGTTCGAACAGCCCCTACAACTCCGAAATAGATATCACCGCCTGTGCGCTCAGCAATGTCTTTAAAAATGTCTACCTTTTCCAAGTGATTCCCTCCCTCAAAATTTTTGGGAATAATTCAAGTTCTATTAACAAACCATACCCTCTCTGATGTTTCCTATAATATCTGATATAACATAAAGATATTCTGGAAGTTCGGACAATATATCATATGATTTTGTCCCAATTTCATATGACTATTTAAAAAGAACTTTTTGTTTGCATCACAAGTTGTATTACATGAAAAAACCTTTCTTCTAGAACTTATTCGCTAGAAGAAAGGTTCATGACTTATCATTTAAAAAAAATTGGCTCCCCGTTTCTTACTGTATAGGGTAAAGAATATGCAGGTACAAATGGTGAATCCTTTAGAAGCATATTTCGAATATCCTCACCTTCTTTAATATTCCCTTCATTTTTTTGTAGCATTTCATATAAATCCATTCGATAATCAACAAAAATCTCCCCTTTTTCATTCATTACGAGGGGCAATCCTTTTCCAGAATAAGGGCTAGTTACTTGCGGTACATCTTTATATCCCATCTTTTTAAAATCAAGTTCATACACACCATCCGCAATAACCTTTTTAAAAGGCGGATATTGATGTTCATCCCGATACATTCGCAATTTTAGCGTAACATCTTGAATTTGTTCTGCTATTCTTACATCAATCAACTTTACCGTTGGATTTGTTTCGACATCTACTAATACATATTGGTATACACCACCACTTTCATATGCATTCCCTGGCGCTTCCTGCATATAACGCGGCGCTAATTTTTGAAAATCGATAGGATATTTTTGATAAATTGGTGTACTCATGTCACGTGTCTTTATAGGTAACAAACCATTATTTTGCTCTTTATATGTATGAACTGCCTTTTGAACAGCTTGTAACTGATCTTCATAGGGGACAGCATTTTGTTTCATATTTTCTCTTGGATACATACACCCTGCTAAAATGCTTGTACAACAAAATATTAAAATAATATAGACTTTTTTCAACGACAATCCCCCTTTATCATCTTGCTAGTGTATACCTCGTTACCGCTATGAAAGCAATTAGACCACTATGTTTAGTGGAATTTTATAATTTTTTAGCTGTCACGATTCATCGCAAAATAAAAAAACACCTTTCCTTTATTGCTCCACTGGTCCACTAAACACAACGAGGAAAATAACAATCCCAGATACGATCACAAGTGTATACGCAACAGCCGCTGTAATCCCTTTCAAAAATTTATTCTTCATCCTATGTCTACTTATCAAAATAAAGATTACCGCCATGAACATAAATCCCATTGCCCCTAAAGAAAACCACATTTTTATAAGCCCCTCCGACATATGCACACCCCTTTATTCTCACTCTGTTTTTATACTATTTTAACAAATTAAAAAATTTAAACAAATACAATTCATGATTTTATTATGAATTCTTTTCTCACCCAAACTTTTACTACAAATATTTTTCAAATCCATTAACCCCTGATGCCATCAAATGTAAAAACAAAAATAAAACCGAAGCGAATGCTTCGGTTGACCAAATATGCCCAAAAACAGCTCTATTTCCATTTTTTCATAGCTATCATATGCAATCTATAAACGCTGTGTTTCTCATACTTTATTTTTTAAACATTTTCCCCAACGAGCTAAAGTCTGTCGGCATATTATTATTAATAATTGCTTTTACAATTTGATCTTCTTGCTCTTTTGGCACCTCTCGCCCTGCCATTATAGCAACTTGATGAATCAATTGACGGAGCACTTTCTCATCACGTAAATTCGCATGTTGTACAGATGATGCTAATTTAAAAATATCATCTTTATTCACTTTCGCTTCTTTCTCAATATTATTGAAAATGTTCTGATCCATTTCCTTCACCCTCTCTTCAAGTTACTTTTTATCGTATGCAAAAAGAAATAAAATGGTGAAAAGACCCAGAAAAACAAAAAAGCCATATAAGTGCGAAAGGCACCTATATAGCTTTTATTTACAATAAATCAGGGATAGCCTCAACTTCATGCTTTCGAACACGTCCCATCAATGAACCTACTGCATCCTTTACATTATTTCCATTGAACAGCACATCGTATAAGACTGATGTAATTGGCATTTCAACTTCCATTTTCTCTGCCAATTCATAAGCTGCCTTCGTTGTTCTTACGCCTTCAACGACCATTCCCATACTGTCTAGTACTTCTTCTAAAGAATGTCCTTTTCCAAGCATATTTCCAGCACGCCAATTTCGACTATGAACGCTTGTACAAGTTACAATCAAGTCACCCATTCCTGTTAAACCAGCAAATGTTAGTGGATTCCCGCCCATCTTTCTTCCTAAACGAGCAATTTCTGTTAAACCACGCGTCATTAGTGCTGCCTTCGCGTTATCTCCTAATCCAAGTCCATCTGTGATTCCAGCGGCTAATGCAATAATATTTTTTAATGCCCCACCAAGCTCTACCCCAATGATATCTGGATTCGTATATACTCGGAAATAACTGTTCATGAACAAATCTTGCACTTCTTCAGCTGCTTCCATACGTTTAGCAGCGGCAGTAACAGTTGTAGCTTGACGAAGCCCTACCTCTTCCGCATGGCTTGGTCCTGATAGGACAACAACATCTCGAATAAGATGCGCTGGAATTTCTTCTTCAATCACTTCCGAAATACGTTTTGAAGTTCCTGGTTCAATTCCTTTACTCGCATGAATCCAAGTCATTGGTCCTGAAACAATTTCTTTCATATTTTGCAATACTTCCCGGTACGCTTTCGTCGGTACAACTAAAAGTACTGTATCTACATCTACTAATGCTTCTTCTAAAGAAGAGTAGGCTACGATTGTGCTTGGCAATGTAATCCCTGGAAGGTACCGACTGTTCTCATGTTTCATATTCATTTCATCCATGAGCTCAGAACGATTTCCCCAAATACGTACATCATGACCATTGTCAGCTAATACCATCGCCAACGCTGTTCCCCAGCTACCTGCTCCTACTACTGTGATTTTTTTCATAAAATCACATCCTCTCCATTAGTCTCTTGCTCTAGAAATAATTCGAATTGGCGTTCCTACGAAGCCAAACGACTCACGCAAACGATTCTTTAAGAAGCGTTCATATGAAAAGTGCATTAATTCTGGATCATTTACAAATATAACAAATGTCGGTGGTTTCACCGCGACTTGCGTTGCGTAGAAGATTTTCAAACGTTGTCCATTATGTGTTGGTGTTGGATTCATCGCAACAGCATCCATAATTACGTCATTTAATACATTCGTTTGTATGCGAATGCTATGGCTTTCATTCACTTCATTAATAACCGGTAATAATGTCTGTGTACGTTTTTTCGTTTTCGCAGATAAGAATACAATCGGTGCATAATCTAAAAATTGGAAGTGCGCACGAATATTTTCTTCAAATGCCTTCATTGTCTTTTCATCTTTTTTTACTGCATCCCACTTATTCACAACGATAATAACAGCTCGTCCTGAGTCATGTGCATAGCCAGCGATTTTTTTATCTTGCTCAATAATTCCTTCTTCACCATCTAAAACAACTAAGACAACGTCAGAGCGTTCAATCGCTCTTAGCGCACGAAGTACACTATACTTTTCGGTACTCTCGTATACTTTCCCTTTTTTACGCATCCCAGCTGTATCAATAATAACGTAATCTTGGCCATCTTTCATGTATGGTGTATCGACGGCATCACGTGTCGTTCCTGCTACATTACTTACGATTACACGTTCTTGACCAAGCAAAGCATTTACAAGTGATGATTTACCTACGTTCGGACGTCCAATTAATGAAAAGCGGATCGTTTCGTCATCGTATGCCTCTTCTTCAACCTTTGGAAAATGCTGCGCAGCTTCATCTAATAAATCCCCTAATCCCAAGCCATGTGTACCTGAGATTGGAAATGGCTCACCAAATCCTAATGCATAGAAGTCATAAATTTCATTACGCATCTCTGGATTATCTACTTTATTCACTGCAAGTACAACCGGTTTTTTAGAACGGTATAAAATTTTTGCAACTTCTTCGTCTGCTGCAGTTACACCGTCACGGCCGTTTGTCATAAAAATGATAACATCCGCTTCATCAATCGCCACTTCTGCTTGTTGACGAATTTGTGTCAAAAACGGCTCGTCTCCAATATCAATTCCACCTGTATCAATAATGTTAAATTCATGATTTAACCATTCTCCTGCACTATAAATGCGATCTCGCGTTACACCTGGGATATCTTCTACAATGGAAACTCTCTCTCCAACAATTCTATTGAAAATAGTAGATTTCCCTACGTTCGGGCGGCCTACTATTGCCACTACTGGTTTCGGCATATACTTTCATCCTTTCAATTTGCTTCTGTTTATTATGTAAAAAACCCTTCTTTGTGCAAGAAGGGATTTGCATTCCAGAATATTTCTTATCATATCAAAACATCTCATATTATATCACACGTTACTAATGTTTCACAATAATATATACATTCTCTTGCAAACGATGGGCAATGCCATCTAAAATTGCTTCTAAATTATTTGCGACAAACTCCATCTCTTCTTTTGACTCACAAACAAATAGCGGTGCCCCACCAGCAAACTTTTCTGGCATGGTTGTAATAACAGCAAGAATATAACTCTCTAATATCATCTTGTATCGCCCCTTCCTTTCGGAGCTTCTGATGACATGTGAACCGCACTTTCTAATGTTGGTACATTCCCTATTACAGCAATTGCTTTTTTTACATCTCGATCTTGCGGAAGTACAAATACACCTACTCTTCCATCCTCTAAATCACGCTTAGCTAGTGGCGCTAACGCGGGTGTTCCAGAATCTCTAAATATCCCTAATGCGACTGAAACATCATGTAAAATCGCTTGTCGTTGCCCAAGGTTGGCAATCGTTACCATTGCATCTATAGACTTAGGCTTTAAAATAAAGCCCATTCCATACTTCATAATTTCTTCTTGCCGTGCTGGCAATCCAATATTCATAATATAAATGTTATCAATGTAGAGTCCAGCCCCTTCAAAGTGAAGAGGACTATACTCAATATCTACAAGATCACTCAACCTTTTACCAGACATCAATATTTTGGCAATAAAGAGCCCTACTATACCAGCAACTACGCCAGCAATCCATGAATGAAAGCCTATATATGTAAATGTTGTCGCAAATGATGTTAACATCGCTAAATAGTTGCGACTTTCAAACACTATGGCTATTCCCTCAATATATGTGTTTCCGCGCGGTACAAGTTCATACCCATCTAATTGTTGCAATGTATTCCTTTCCATATTTCGCACATCACGAAATTGAGTTGCTGCTAATGTCAAGAAAGTAATTGCTGAAAAATCTTTCTTCAAAATAGATGGAATTGCAATCGCCCCTAAAGCTGCTGCGATTAATCCCATAGCAATATGAATAATTTTCCCATGTAAACGTGTAGGATATTGTCTTGTATCTGTACGCAGCATAAAAATTCTTGTTACTGTTCCTGCAATCACGCCACACAAAATGGCTGGTGTATATTCAGTCATGTATTACCCTTGCCTTTCTTTTACATGTTTTTTCCTAAGCTGTCCTGTATAAGCTGATACTTTTGCGATCCAAATCAAAATTGCAACAATCAGCGTAGAAACAGCAACGATATCAAAAAATGCCAAACTACCAAATTCATACGGAAAATGTAGCTTACGGAAAATAAACGTTACTAATATTTCCCCTTGTAACGCTCCCGCATATAAAGAGCATAGACGCAACAAACGGTCCTCGTGTAACAATATTGATGCATATACAAGAGCGCCACTTAACATAAAGGTTCGATTCATAACAATCCAGATTGGATCATACACTTCTAATAAACGAAAACTTGTATATAACATAGCGATGATAAGCGCTGAAAGTAAGACGTATAATTTTTTCCAAATAGAATATAGCGTAATCCCTAAAAAAGAAATGATGCCAAGTAAAAGAGCATTTACTGATATCGTGAAAGAAGCAATAGATACTGTTATTTGCGAGCAAATAATAAATATTAATATAACGGCACTTACCTTCCAACGAACAGATTCTTTTTTCATAAAAAATGTTGCAACAATCCAGCCCACCCATGCTAAAAAATAAAAATAATTTCCCTCCATATTTTTCCCTCCTATCATTTCCATTATGGGAACTTTTTATAAAAACTAATCCTTTTCTTCTTTCTGTATAGTTTTTCTTATAACAGCAACACTTTGTAATAAGGAGGTGTATACAAAAATGGGAAAAGATCGTCAAGAAAAGAAACTAAAACAATCGCGCCGCGTTGAATCTGATCGTAATCAATCACTGCAATACCCTGGTGCAACGGGGCTTGATACACCAGAGCAAGCAAGAAAACAAAATCAACATTAAAAAAGAACTGAAAAAGCAGCTCATATCAGCTGTTTTTTCAGTTCTTCTCCTGCGTTATTAATCCAATCTCTAACGCTTTGTTAACTGCTTCTACACGATTAGAAACTTGAAGTTTAGCATATATATTAATAATATGCGTTTTAACTGTTGAAATTGAAATACAGAGTTTTTCACCAATCTCTTTATTCGTTGCTCCAGTAGCTAGGACAATTAGCACCTCTAATTCTCGCTGACTTAACATTGGGTCTATTTCTTCTTTTTGCTTTTCTCCTAATAATTGAAATAAAAAATCTTGTTCTGCCTTATTTAAATCTTGTAACCTTTCTTTTTTCAAGCATACGAATAATGGTTTCAATTGTTTCTCCATTAATTTATATGGTGACAGGATACTATTTTCATAACTATAATAGATAGCTTCTCTCAATAAATTTAGCTGTTCTCGTTTCCCTTTTTTATTTTTTTCTAATATACAGACCTTCAATAACAGTGATTCAATGAGTACAATCCGCATTTTGTTTTTTCTTGTAAATTCTGCAACCTCATCAATTACATGTAGTGACTCCTGTATATTCCCTTTCCATGATAAAATTTTTGCATATAATAGCTTATCTTCCATTCTCAAACGTTTTTTTATCTTCTTTTGATGGTACATGGAAACAAACAGATTGATTTGCTCTCTATATTCTCCCTCAAGCTCTATTGCATATTTTAATAAAGATGCTAAATGCTGTTGATATACAGGAAATGCTTGTAACTGACGAATTATCTCTACTGCACTCGGATAATTCCCTTTCAAAATTTGAAGTTCCATAACATTATATAAATATCCTTTTTCTAAAGCGGACTCTCCTTGCGAAACCTTTTCTAAAGACTGCTCCGCCAAATCTAATTGCAATCGTTTTAAATAAATACCTGTTACTCCAATATAACAGCTTTCTAACATTGTCCTCAAAATTGGATGTTTCTCAATGAACGAAAATATTTCACCATATAACTTTTCGCATTCATTTAATTCTCCTAAATCTTCTTTTATTTGACTTAATGAACTTAAAATAACAATCTTTACATATGGATTTTTAATTTTCTGTTCAAGCATTTGAGCCTTGTGGAGCATATATAGAGCTTCTTTAACTCGTTCCTGAAACCTTAGAAGAAACGATAATTCCGCATAAATAATCGCTTTCGTCACATCACTCATATTCATCTCATCCATTTCAGTGATAAACGCTACATCTACATATAAATTTTCTTCCACAATTAAGGCTTTACAAAAGTCAAATACCCTCCAATATTCTGACTCACTTTTTTGTTCATAAATGACTGTTAATATGTCTACGCAGCGTTCTAATTCCAAATTGCAGTAATAATAAAATATAAGCTGAAAAGCCAATTCCTTACGTCTCACAACAAAGGATAGTGGAATATGGTGTAGATATCCCCAGCCATTTCGATTCTGTCCATATCTTTCAATTTTATCTAAAGCCGCTTCATAATCTTTCGCTTCTAACAATACCTTTACACACTCATCAAAATCTCCTAGCTGTTCATATATATAAGCTGCGCGTAAATACAGTTCCTCCTTCTCTTCTTTTTCTAACTTCTCAAAACAATGTTGTAAAAATTGTTGAAAAATGGCGTGGTAACGGTATATTCCTCTCTCTTCATCAATCACTGTCATAAATAAATTCTTTTGAAATAATCGTTTTAATATTTCCTTTGCATTTGGTTTTCCTAAAAATTGATTACAGATTCCTTCCGTAAAATAGCTTAAAATCGAAGTTTTGATTAGAAAATCTTTTTCCTCCTCTTTTAAATCATTTAATATCTCATTTGATAAATATGTGATTACATATTTATTAAGAGCCTTTATATTTTCTATCTCATTACGCCGATCTAATTTCGCAAGCGCGAGAAGCTGAAGCCCACCAATCCACCCTTCAGCTAATCCGTTCATTTTTTGAACAAGTTCTTGTTTGATATTTAATCCCAATGTTTCTTGAATAAATTGAACCCCTTCATGAAAGGATAATTTTAAATCTTTGTCACCAATTTCCAAAATCGTTCCTGCCATCAATAATTCTCCGGTATATATATTCGGTTCATCCCTCGTTAATATAATCATTCGAATATTAGGAGAAGAATGTTTTAAAAAATATCTTATAGACTCATTTACCTCATGATCCACAATATAGTGAAAATCATCAAAAACAATTGTAATATTTTCTTCTTTACTTAGTAGATTAATAAGCTCTATGACAATATACTTCATGTCTTCCTTGTGCATAATTGTTTGAAATAAAGTAAAAATCTCCTCTTCCTCTTTCAAAAAAACGCGTAAACTCTCCAACACATAATACCAAAAAGAAAACAATGTATTATTTTCTTCATCTAATGAAATCCAAGCTACTGGTAACCCTGGATATTCTTTAAAAAACGATGCCAAGACAGTGGTTTTCCCACTGCCAGCTGCACCTTTTATTGCAATTAACTTATAATTATCTAAATCTTGTAGCTTCCGAAATATGCTCTCCCTTTTTACGTAATTCTGTCGCGGAACTGGAGGCATAAGTTTAGTCGAAAGAATTTGAAACTCTATATTCATCCTATCACCTTGTCATTCATTCTCAATTCCCAGTTTATCCTAAATTTTACCCGTTTTCACCATTTTATTATGCATCCATACACTCATTACGAAAAATAACATCATAATTATTACAACATATATAAAATGACCTATATTATCAATTATACGATGACCATTTTCAATTGATTCAATAAATAGAAGATACTGTTTTTGAGGAAGAATTTTTACAAACCAATCAATTATTGTCCCATTGTCTTTTACAGAAAAAAACAACCCCGACAAAATAGATGTAAGAACAATTATTGAAGAAGATAACATAACGACGTTATCTTCTTTCTTTATTATCGTACTCATAAATAAAGAAAAAGAAATTCCCAGTAAAACAAGAATTGCTAACATATAACTATATTCCAAATAACTAAATCCTATTTTCACATTAAAAATACTCTTTTCAATCATCGAAATGAGGAATATCGGGATATATAGCATACAGAATACGAACAAAATATGCCCCAATAGATAATTATTTATCCGTATTTTTGAAGATACAATTCGAGTCAATATTTTCTTTTCTCGATCCTCTTTATAAAAGTGCATAAACATAACACTACCTAATAAAACAAACATACAAACATACCCTAATATATTTGTACCAATTTTGCGTGTTTCTTGCGTATGAACAGATTGATCTCTCTTTTTCCCAATAGCATTTTCTATTTCTTCCTTAAAGGCTTTCCCTTTTATTGTTTTTATATCCAGCTGACCATTTTCCTTCATAGTAATGGCTGCATCGTATTTTTTCATCACAAATTCTGACATACTAGGTACTTCCTTCACCTTAGTAACCTGAAATCCTTCTGCTTGAATTTCAACGTGCTTCCCATTCGTTACATAGGCAATATTGCCTTTCATCTCAAATTTTGATGTAAAAAAAATTGCAAGAGCGATTGAAACACTCGTCAAGATAATCGTTAAAAATACATAGCCCTTTTTACTTAAAACTCGATTTAAATTATGCTTAAAAACAATCCCAATTTCATTCATACATAATCCTCCTCTTTAAAAAAGACGGAACAGAAAAACAGCCCTAAACTAGACAACACAATGAATATACTCCCTGTTACACCAAATAAACTCAAATCATGATCATACACAATTTTCATCATACATTCTACAACCCACTTCACAGGAGAAATATACGATACAACACGGATCATGTCTCCGTATCCATCAAGCGAAAAGAAAATACCGCCCAAAATTGCAAAAATATTATTTATAATTGTTAATATCGCATTTGTCACTTCTTCGCTTTTTAAAATGCAACAACATAGTATTCCTACAACAGAAGAAAACATATTAAACAATAGCGCTATTATAACTACATAAATAGCATAACGGCCTCCAAACGATACTTTTAGCCAGATATGTGTCACCAGCATTACAAATAGTAAGCAAATAGAAGTAAATGTAAATGTCGCTAATACCTTCGTTATATATACATAAGAAGTACGAATCGGACTATACATGACTCTTAAATTACTGCTCTTTAAACTTGATTCCATGAAACTATTTGACGCTGTCATAGAAACATTTAATACACTATAAATTAATATCGTAATCCCATAATAATCATAAGAGGTAATCGTTGCCTCTCCATAGATATCACTACTTAAATAACCAAGAATCACGATAAACAATAAAGGAAAAATTGTATTCGTTAATACGAGAGGGGGATTTGTTATAATGTTCATCATATCTCTTTTATAAAGGGTTAAAAATCCCATATGAACCACCTTCAATCTCTTAATTTTCTCCCCGTAAGTTGTAAAAATACAGTTTCCAAACTAGCTACTTCACTTGTCATATTTTTTATTTTTACACCCTTATTCATAAGAAGAGCTATCACCTTATCTAAATTTTCTACACCCTTTATCACAGTAATTTGCAATAACTCTCCTGTTACTTTTACATCTCTTACTCCTTCTACTATAAATAACTCTTCTCCGATTCCTTTTGTAATCCCATCACATTCAATGGAATAACATATATCATTCATAATATGTTCTTTCAATTCTTCTTTTGACCCTTCCGCAATGACTTCCCCACGATCAATCACGATAATTCTAGTTGAAATTTCCTCTACTTCCTCCATGTAATGTGTCGTATATAAAATCGTAGCTCCCTTCTCTCTTAAATGCCGGATAGATTGCAAAATATGATTGCGGGACTGCGGGTCAATCCCTACAGTTGGCTCATCCATAATAATGACTCTTGGCTTATGGGCAATTGCACACGCTATATTCAATCTCCTTTTCATGCCACCAGAAAAAGTTTTTGGTTTTTCCTTTCTCTTATCTAAAAGAGAAACAAATTGTAAAGCTTCTGTTACAGCTTCTTGTAGTTCATTTCCCTTTAAGCCATAAAGAGAAGCAAAAAATGCAACATTCTTTTCAGCTGATACCTCTTCATATATAGCTAAATCTTGCGGAACAATCCCTAAAGAACTTTTTATATATCGTTCATTTCCTTTATAATTCTTCCCATCAAATAAAATCTCTCCCTTATCTTGTTTCAATATTGTTGATAATAAGTGAATAAGCGTACTTTTCCCGGCCCCATTCGGCCCAAGAAAGCATAAAATTTCACCTTCCCATACAGAAAACGAAATATTAGATAGCGCTGCAAAATCCCCATAGCGCTTCGTTACTTTATCCACTTCAATAATTTTGTTCATACCATCTTCTCCTTTCCTCTTCATTGTACGAAACAGATACATAAAAAAAATCAACCGAACGGTTGATTCTTTCGGTTGATTTTTTATTCTTATCTTATTTTGATTTATGAATAACCTACAAAAAACTTAAAAAGCATTACCTCTTACTATAGTGTGTAGTATCAATCCCACGTTGCGATAACCAATGATACGTATCGCCTTTCACAATGAGTGGCACTTTCTGAAGTTCAGATATTGTGCTAGCTCCAAGAGCCGTCATAATAAACTGTAAATCCATATGTAAAAGTTCTATTTCATCCATTAATTTCTGGGTACCTTCATTCATCAATATACGTAAAAAACATCCGGCAAAAGCAGTTGCCTGTGCCCCTAGCGCAATTGCTTTTGCTACATCAAGCGCAGTTTGTATACCGCCAGATGCAATGAGAGAGAGGTTATTATTTGTAGAGGATGCTTCTATTATTGAGGGAGCCGTCTGAATACCCCAATCATTAAAATAAGAAAGCATTCGCTTCCTTCTTTCATTTTCCACAGCAGCAAAATTTGTCCCTCCCTGACCACCAATATCTACAGCTGTCACGCCTACATCGGCTAACTGCCGCACTGTTTCTTTGCTCATTCCAAAACCTACTTCTTTCACTATAACAGGTACTGTAGAACTGAGAACAATTTTTTCAATCCGTTCTAATACTCCTGTAAAATCTCGGTCACCTTCTGGCATCGTTAATTCTTGAATAACATTCAAATGGATTTGCAAAGCATTGGCTTCAATCATGTCAACCGCACGATTTGCTTGTTCAACTGTCGCTTCACTACCTAAGTTTGCAAAAACAAGTCCGTTTGGATTTACTTTTCTAACAATTCGATAAGAGGATGCTTCTCTTTCATCTTTTAACGCTGCCATTTGAGAACCGACAGCCATCGCAAGGTTATGATGTTTCGCTACATATGCTAACTGTTCATTAATATGTAATGTTTGATCTCCACCACCGCCAGTCATCGCATTGATAAAAATCGGCGAACTTAGTGAAAGTTCGCCGATTTTTGTTTCACATGTAATACTTTCATAACTTGAATTTGGCAAGCTTTGATGGACAAATTCAATATCATGAAATCCATGTGCACGAGACTGCCCGGTGGAAAGAGCGTATTCAATATGTTCTAATTTACGTTTTGCCCTTACCACTTGTACCCCTCTTTATTTCTTTAATTTTTTCAATTGTTCACCGATAATATCACTAAATTGGAAAGTTGCAGACTCAGAAGCTGGCTCATATTGGCTATAATCTTCTGTTACATTATTTTCTTCAAGAGCTTCTTTTATGCTTAAAGAAATACGTTTTTCTGCTGCATGTACTTCAAGTACTTTCACTTTCACTTCTTGTCCCATTTCTAATACTTCATTTGGATTTTTCACGTGACGATTTGCGATTTGTGACACATGCACAAGTCCTTCTACACCTGGTAAAATTTCAACGAAAGCACCGAACGTAACAATACGTCTTACTGTTCCCTCTCGAATATCTCCCACTTTTATTTCATCAGCAACATTTTCCCAAGGCCCTGGCTGAGCTGCTTTAATTGATAAAGAAATGCGATGTGTATCTGCATCAACGGATAATACTTTTACTTTTACCTTTTGTCCTTGTTCTAATAAGTCAGAAGGCTGTTCAACACGATCATGGGAAATTTGTGAAATATGAACTAAACCATCTACACCGCCAACGTTAACAAAAGCACCAAAGTCCGTTAATCTTTGCACGGTTCCTTCCACAATATCTCCTTCTTTTAAAGAAGAGATAGCCTCTTTTTTCTTAGAATCTAATTCCTGTTCTACTACCGCTTTATGTGAAAGAATAACACGGTTCTTTTCGCGATCTAGTTCAACAATCTTCACCGCTAATGTTTTTCCTTTGTATTCAGTAAAATCTTCTACATAATGTACTTCTACAAGTGAAGCTGGAATAAATCCGCGGACACCAAGATCCACAACTAAACCACCATTCACGATATCTTTTACAGTAACATCAAATACATCACCAGAATTGAATTTCTCTTGTAATTCTGTCCACGCTTTCTCTGCATCAACAGCTCGCTTAGATAAAACAAGATCATCATCTTCTAATTTAATAACTTTCAACTCAAGAGTTTGGTCTAATTCTACAACATCGCTCGCTTTTTCAATATGAACGTTAGCTAATTCACTAATAGGAATAACGCCATCTGTTTTGTATCCAACATTTACAAGAACTTGTTTTTCTTCAACCTTTGTTACAGAACCCGTAACAACGTCACCCACTTGTAATGCTTTTGAATCCATCACTTCTTCATTCATTTTCTCTACCATTGAAATACCTCCCTACAGAATTGACAAAGCCTTTTTTATGTATATACGAAATGAAAACAAATGCTTTCATTTGCATGTTATAAGAAATGTTCCACACATACCCAATTCCAATACACTTTATAGGAAAATACATAAAACCTATATAATTAGTATACAGCAAATTTGCCTTGAATAAAGTATGTTTTGAAATATAATAGCGAATATATTCTGACAGTTCTATCCCTCTTTAACTAACTTCTTACAAATTGGCTTATTTGTCAAGGAAAGCGTCTTATGATTCACTACTATCTTGATATTTTTAGAAGAAATAAACAAAAAAATAAAGAAAGAGGAATATTCCCCTTTCTTTATTTCACAAACGCTTCAGAAACAATGTTCATAATTTTTTGGACAACCTCTTCAATTGATAAGGAGGTTGTATCTAATTCTAATGCATCATCTGCTTTTTTAAGTGGAGAAACTTCGCGCTCTGAATCCAATTTATCACGCTGGGCAATTTCTTTTTTTAATTGCTCTAAACTGGAGGCGAACCCCTTCTTCATATTTTCTAGATGTCTTCTTCCCGCTCTTTCTTCAACAGAAGCAAGCATAAAAATCTTCACTTCAGCATTAGGTAATACATGTGTACCAATATCACGACCGTCCATTACGACGCCACCCTTTGCAGCTAATCCTTGTTGACGGCGTACCATTTCTTCACGAACAAGACGATGCTTTGCAACAATAGATACACGATTTGTTACGTCTGGTGTACGAATCACTTCAGATACATCTTGTCCATTTAAAAAGACAAGTTGTGTATTTTCTCCTTGTTGAAATTCGATATGTACATTTTTTAAAACATCCATTAATTTTTCTTCATTTTCAATATCCACATTTTGTTCAAGCGCAGCGTATGTAAGAGTACGATACATTGCACCTGTATCAATATAGACATATGAAAGTTCTTTTGCAACAACCTTCGCAACCGTACTTTTCCCAGCAGCCGCTGGACCATCTATCGCAATTGAAATTCGTTTATCCATTGTAACACCTCATTTTTTCACTTATAAAACAAAATGAAAAGCAGGTATATCCCCCTGCTTCTCCCCGTTTGTTTCACGCCATTAAATCCTCAATTATTGTAGCATAATCCTTCCTAGAAGAAAATGAAAACTACTTATTCACCTGTAAAATATCCGTTGTATCTTTCGTCATAACCCCTTCGTAATAAACAATTTTTGACAAATACTTAATCGAAGATTCCTGCATGAAGAGCAATTGGACAACGCAAAGGCAAATAAACTGAATCACTAATATACGAATTAAAACTCTCTCCATCTTTTTCAAAAAAGACGCCCCTTTTCATTCTCATCTTCTTATAGTAACTACCCATAAAAAAAATGTAAGATCTAACTTTATTGTCATTTTCCATGCAAACTTTTATACATTTTCATTGTCCAATTTGCTAAAAGCATGGTATGTTCTAAATGTATTTTTCAACTGAAAGGGGTACAAACATTGAAAAAAATCCTAGTTTTACACACAGGTGGAACAATTGCAATGGAGGAAGATAAAGAAACTGGGGTTGTACAACCAGGAAAACAAAATCCTCTTTTAAAATTTATTCCTAATTTAGAAGATGATATTGATTTAATTGTTGAGGATGTCTTTCATCTTCCATCTCCTCATATGACTCCGAGTGAGATGTTACAATTACAAGTCATCATTGATGAAAGAGTGAAACATGAAGGCATTCATGGTGTAGTCATTACACATGGTACGGATACATTAGAAGAAACGGCCTATTTTCTTGATTTAACAGTGCAAGCGAATATTCCAATCGTTGTAACAGGTGCAATGCGTTCTAGCAACGAATTAGGTGCTGATGGTCTATATAACTTTTTATCTGCTGTAAAAGTTGCAAGCAGTAATGAAGCGGCTGGAAAAGGTGTTCTAGTCGTATTAAACGATGAAATCCACTGCGCTACAAATGTAACCAAAACACATACAAGTAATGTCGCGACATTCCAAAGTCCTCAGTACGGACCAATCGGTATGGTAACAAAACGCGGCGTAGTCTTCCATCACGCTTTAGTTCATCACGAAACATATGCAATCCGACAAATTTCCAAAAACGTTGTTGTATTAAAAGCATACGCTGGTATGGACGATACATTGTTAGCTGCAATTGAAAGCTTGCCAGTGGACGGAATCGTAATTGAAGCCCTTGGACAAGGTAACTTACCTCCAAGAACGCTTCCGAGCTTACAACGATTAATAAATAAAGGCATTCCAATTATTCTCGTTTCCCGCTGCTTTAACGGAATTGTCCAAGATGTATATTCCTACGAGGGCGGAGGAAAACAATTAAAAGATATGGGCGTCGTTTTCACATACGGATTAAATGCACAAAAAGCTCGTATTAAATTACTAGTCGCTCTAGAAAATGCTCATTCTCAAGAAAAATTCCAAAAAATGTTTATGCACAATTAAGAAATAAGCTGTCGAAATTCGACAGCTTATTCTTGTTCCCTTGATACAATTGTTTGTGTAATTGCTTCACCATGAAATCGTCCATTCTCAATGAATATTTCATTTGCATTATTTCCAGCGGCAATAACACCAGCAATAAAGATGTTCTTAACATTCGTTTCCATCGTTTCTTCTACATAAAGAGGACGTCCTGTTTCTTCGTCAATCTTCACGCCCATTTTCGTTAAGAAACTATGATCCGGATGATATCCTGTCATTGCAAACACAAAATCATTTTGAATTGTAAATGATTTCCCATCAACCGTATACGTAAGTGCGTGCTCCGTAAATTCTTTTACATGAGCGTGAAAATGCATTTGAATTGTACCATTACGTACTAGCGCCTCAAATTCAGGTAAAATCCACGGTTTAATGCTCGGTGAGTATTCTCCTCCACGGTACAACACTGTTACACGTGCTCCAGCTTTTACAAGTTCTAATGCAGCGTCCACACTAGAATTTTTTCCACCTATTACAGCTACATCTCGGTCAAAGTAAGGATGTGCCTCTTTAAAATAATGAGACACCTTCTCTAAATCCTCCCCTGGAATATTCATATAATTTGGATTATCATAATATCCCGTTGCCACTACAATATATTTCGCTACATATGTTTCTTTATTTCCATCACGTTTTACAGTATTTACCCTAAAACAATCCTCATCTTTTTGAACTTGTTCTACACGTTCAAATGCATGTACACGCACACCTTTACGCTTCACCACTTCACGATAATACGCAAGCGCTTGATTACGGACTGGCTTACGATTTTCTGTAATAAAAGCAACATCGCCAATCTCTAATTTTTCACTAGAGGAAAAAAATGTTTGATGAGTTGGATAATGATAAATCGCGTTTACAATATTCCCTTTTTCAATTACTAGCGGATTGATTCCTGCTTTTTGCAAAGAAATTGCTGCCGCTAATCCGCATGGGCCTCCCCCGATTATAATAGCTGTTTCTTTTTGCATACTCGGTTCACTCCTAGTCTTCTGCCTCAAACTCTATTTATTATAAAACAAGAAAAAACCTACTTTCAGCAGTAGGCACCTATCCTTATTGTATTCATTTTTCATATATTTGTCATCTAAACGAGACGTACATTCGATAGACATCTGCTAAAAATTGCCTAAATTTAATTCCCTGCTTGCTCAATACATTTTCAGGGTCAATTTTCCGAACAGGATCCAGCTTTTTGTGTGACACAATATCTGTTTTAGGATTCAAACCAAAATTTTGACATAAATAAGCATGGTACCATGTAAACCGTGTATACGCATCCCAAAAATTAACATCTCCACCGTAGCAAAGTTCAACACCAATAGCTGCTCGGTTTGCATCGTAACCATATAAAGCGTTATCTGTCGTTACATTATACCTTACATGGTAGGCTACTTCATTTATTGGAATAATTTCTAATATTGTTTTATCATCTACAAATGTATGCGCTGAAGCTTTTGGCTGTATTTCATCAAAATAATCCCGATTTCCTATCGCATTGCTACCAGGATTCCCTGTGTCATGACTGACAATAAATCTTACCTTTGAAAGGGCGATTCCTGGTCGTGAGTTTCCGTGTCTGATATAATTGCGTTCTATAGGGAACATAGCCATCGCAATCAACTCCGCTCTAGAAAATTACCTATCTTCCTTATATATGTATTCAGCCTCTATGTCCATATGGCACATTTCTTACGCGAAGAGAAAATCGAAAATACTAGAAGTAAACACCATAAACAACAGAATACCTACAGCCATCCCATAAAAACCGTAAAACCAAACACGATCTTCTTTCGTATCCAAACCAAAAAATTGATTTACTGATTGTAATAATGATGCACGCTTACTATGTTTATTTCGTAAAACTTCCACTCGTTTCATAACATCCGTTGGCATCATAAATCTTTGGTCCGCTGTCATTTTCATCATAAATCTCCCCTTATTTCGTTTCCGTTTTATTTGTCTAAAGAGATTATAGCACGGATGTTCGCATAGAACAAGTGTTCTTTTTGTTTTTCTATCCTTACATATTTGTTACTTCTATTTCTATTATGTGCTTCAACAAAAAACGTGGTTTCCTCGGAAGGAAACCACGTTCTCTCTAATCTTTTTACTCTATTTTATACCCAACCTCTGAAGCGACTAGCTTCTGCCATTTTACGTACACCAATCATATAAGCTGCTAAACGCATATTCACTTTACGAACTTGTGATGTTTCATAAATAGAATCAAATGATTTTACCATTACTTTTTCTAAACGTTGTTCTACCTCTTCTTCTGTCCAGTAATATCCTTGGTTATTTTGTACCCACTCGAAGTAAGATACTGTAACACCACCAGCACTTGCTAATACATCTGGAACAAGTAGAATACCACGATCTGTTAAAATTTTTGTTGCTTCTAATGTAGTTGGACCGTTTGCTGCTTCTACTACGATTTTCGCTTTAATATTTGCAGCATTGTCTTCTGTGATTTGATTCTCAATTGCAGCTGGTACTAAAATATCACAATCAAGTTCTAACAATTCTTTGTTTGAAATTGTATTGTTGAATAATTTTGTTACTGTACCAAAGCTATCGCGACGATCAAGTAAGTAGTCAATATCCAATCCATTTGGATCATGTAGTGCACCATAAGCATCTGAAATCGCAATTACTTTTGCACCAGCATCATGCATAAATTTAGCTAAGAAGCTACCAGCATTACCAAATCCTTGGACAACAACACGTGCACCTTTAATATCAATACCGCGTTTTTTCGCAGCTTCGCGAATACAAATTGTTACACCTTTTGCAGTCGCTGTTTCACGTCCATGGGATCCACCTAATACAAGTGGTTTACCTGTAATAAATCCTGGTGAATTGAACTCATCGATACGGCTATATTCATCCATCATCCATGCCATAATTTGTGAGTTTGTAAATACGTCTGGAGCAGGAATATCTTTTGTTGGACCAACAATTTGGCTAATTGCTCGTACATATCCACGGCTTAATCTTTCTAATTCACGGAAAGACATTTCACGTGGATCACAAATGATTCCACCTTTACCTCCACCGTACGGTAAATCAACAATACCACATTTTAAACTCATCCAAATAGAAAGTGCTTTCACTTCATTTTCTGTTACGTTTGGATGGAAGCGAATTCCACCTTTCGTTGGACCAACAGCATCATTGTGCTGTGCACGATATCCTGTAAATATTTTAACAGTCCCGTCATCCATACGAACTGGAATTTTCACTGTCATCATACGAATTGGTTCTTTAAGTAATTCATATACTTCGTTTGGATAACCCAATTTTTCTAATGCTTCATTGATAACAATTTGTGTTGAATTCAACAATTCAAAGTGTTGCTCCCTTTGTTGTGTTTGTGTTTGAGTTCCCTTTTCGGCTACCATAGTAAGTAAACCCCCTGTAATTTCACTTGTTTAGTAAACCTTCATTGCCTAGTATACACCGTTAAATTTGGAATGCAATAGAAAACGCTAACAAATGTATACAAACTTTTTTATTTTGCAAGCGTTTTCACTGTTATTATAGTCTTTTTATTACTTTTAGAAAAGTAAAATACTTAAATATTTAAATGTTTTTTAGTTTCCTCTTTATTTTTTTAAATAAAATGTAATATTAAAAACCTCAAGCTATTTTGTATTAGCTGAGGTTTTGTTTTAAAATAAAATAATGATGTATTTGCTGAATCGCTTGAGAATCCATTAACTCTTTTCCATACTCCATAATACGATAAATCGTCACCGTGGAAGGATTGCCATATTCTGCTAAAATAGCAATAAAATCAGCTTTTAAGAGCTGTGTTTCTTCCTCCATCCAAAGATAAAAACGCCCATCCCATGTGTAGAGCTTTCCGCCAGTTACACCAAGGTTATATAAACGATTCGACAAATTAATTACATCTTCCAATGTAGCAAATTCATATAATATATGTTCACTCTCATCTAGAGTTACTTGCATTTCAATAAACTCATCACGAAACTCATCTTCTGTATCCGCCTCGTGATTTTCTTTTGTTACAATGACAACCATTCCTTGTGCCTGTAAAGAAAATACTTCAACTGCAATTGGGCCATCCGCTTCAAATCCAAGTTCTTTATTCGCTTCTTGCATCATATCACGGAATAACTGCTGTACTTTTGGAGCATTCTTCCATAAATCTTCTTTCGTCAATCCTCGCTCAGATAAATCATCAAACGTTAAGAAAATTTTTATTTTATTATAATTTAAACGTTCCAGCCTCATCTTATAACCCCCCTACGTAACCATTGAATATAATTTTTATTATATGAAATAGAAAATAGATGGTTCTTTTCGAACAACTATTCCGACATTTTTAACCATTCATCCCATTCTTCTTTCGTATTACCCATGAGCACATTCTGAAGTTCAGACCGGTCTCCCTCTGAAACAAATTGACTTGCGAACCCTAAAAGACCAACACGAAGCCCTTGGTGCTTACTTTGCAACTTACGAATCCACCTCATTGTACTTTTCAGATTTCGCTCTTGTAAACAAGATATAACTACATATTTAGGTGTCAATTGTGCGATCGTTACATCAATTTCCTCTTCACTTAAGCCTGTCCCAAGATACATAGCTTGATAACCTTTTAGGCGTAAATATGTCGTTAAAACAAAGAGGTGCAATGTACTAGCTTCACCTAGTCCACATAGAGCTAACACTGTTGGCAATGAGGAATGAGTATGTGTATTATGATAAATCATTCCCATGCGTGAGCATAAGAACGAGTCTATATATCGCACTTGTACCATTGTAATCTCATTATTTCTCCTCAAAATCTCTAACTGATTCATAATTTGAAGAAATATATGTGTGATTACTTTTTCTGTTGAATAAATACTAAAAGCCTCGTTTAATAACGCATAGGCTTGCGCTTCATCAAATTTTAACAAAGAGTGCAGGATATCGTCTACTAAAAGGACTTCTTTATTATATGCTGTTTCTATTACATTGTGATTTCGCAACCGATTCCCCTCTAATATTTGCACTGCTTGACCTATCGTAATTCCTTCATTCACTTTGTCCATTAACCATTTTAAGACTCGAATATGCTCTTCTGTATATAAACGGTGTCCCGCATCATTTCGTCTTGGAGCAATAATATGATATCGTCTCTCCCATGCTCGAAGTGTACTAGGCTGAATTCCAAGCATATTTGAAACTGCTTTTATATTATATTCCCCTTTTAAAGTTGGCATCATTTCCCCACCTTTAAATTAAAAATCTTTTATTCCTTCCCCTGCAAAGTAATTAAGTGCGTTTGAGCAGGCGCTCGAAAACGCAGTGGTATAAATGTCGTGCCATATCCATTACTCACAAATAAAACCATATTCGAATGCTTATATACGCCACCCTTTAAATACCGTTTAAAAGGAAAGAACCGAATTTGTCCTCCATGTGTATGACCGCTTAATACGAGTGAGATTTGTTCCTGTCCAGACATTTTATTTACAATTTCCGGATTGTGACTAATCAAAATCCGAAATCCTTGTTCTTGACAATCCGCCAACGCCAGATCTAAACGATCTCGCCCTAATCCAACATCATCCACCCCAAGTAAACATATCTTCTCTCCATATTCTGATTCAAATAATACTCTTGTATTATCTAAAACTTTCACACCATGTTCTAGTAATAATGCATCTAATTCGTGATATTCAATTTCGTAATCATTATTTCCCCACACAAAATAAACGGGGCCCAATTCATTCAAAATTTGAATATTATTAGCAATTTGTGATAATGGTACACCTTTTTCAGCTAAGTCACCACCAATAATAACAAGATCAGCTTTCCCTTTTACCCTTTCAATTAGTGAACGGGAAACAATTCTCTTATGAATATCGGAAATAAAAAAGATCCTGACCCTTTGAAAACCCGTTGGAAAATTTACAAATGACAAAGTATGTTCCAATAATGTATCACGCATTGCTTCTCTATACATTATAAAAAGACAAATAAAGACGATACATATGAACGTACTCCCTAACCCAATCCATAGCATATATTCTTCTCAACTTCTCTCCTAATAAAATATAGTCCTGGCAAATCATACCTGTCAAAAAACATGTGATACAGACAGACTATCTCATTTTGCGTTATACTAATCATCTTACTCCTTTTATTCCGTCTTCTCTTTAATAGGGATTTTTAATTCCTGTCCTTCTTCTAACTGATCGTCTTGTAAATTGTTATATTTTTTAATAATCATAGCCCCATCTTCACCTGGAAAATATTGATTCCCAATACTTTCCAATGTCTCGCCTTCTTTGACAATGTGAGTTTCAGTTTTCTCTGGTTTCTCTGGTTTCTCTGGTTTCTCTGGTTTCTTCTGTTCCCCCGATTTATTTGAGTCAAAAAAGATGACTTCAAATGCACTCTTTCCAGATTCACTGCTTCCTTTTGAACTTTGCACTTCAATATATTTATCCGTATACCATAGAATACAAATTGGTAACAAAATAAATAGAAAGGTTAAAACTCGAACAAAAAAATGATTAATCTTAAATTTACTTTTCTTCTCTTTATTTCTATGAACCTCGCTACGCGGCGGTAAACCTTCTTCTACTTGTTCTTCTTCCAACTCTTCTTCAAAATCAGGAATTTGTTTTCTCATGCTGTTCACCACCACCTTCCATTTATTTCCTTAATTGAAGTCCCATTATAAAATCAACAAGAAAATGTGCAAAGATTGTTATAAACAAATTTCCTGTCCATTGAAACACATATCCAAATACAAAACTTATCATACAAACAAAGCAAAACAAAAAGGGTTTCATTATATATCGGATATGTAAAATAGCAAAGATAAGACTCGCAATTACAAGTCCAAAATATGTTTGTAATACCCCGCGAAATAAAAATTCTTCAGCGAAACCAATAACAAAGGTAACGACCAGTAATTGCACGACTGACATTCCTCGAAACATTCGGTCGTTAATACCTCCATCATCAAACCATGATTCCGGTAACACTTTCATTGCGATATAATCTAATAACACAACACCACAAGCTATCCCACTGCCTATTACAAGAATAGAGATTGGCTCCCACTTCCACAGACTATAAAATTCATTCTGATTTGGAAATAATATATAGGCTAGTAAACAGCCAATACTTATAATTATTAATTGTGTTATATAGAGATTAAGCCGTATCTCTTTCGGACTCATGTCTTCAACGCTACGCCTTTGAATGCTCATCATTCCTCCGTTCTCCCATACCAAAGAGCAATTGTAACTCTGTTTCCCAATTATAGTCGAAAACCGATTGTCTTGCTCGTCTTTTTTTATACGCTTCTTTTGTAATGCCGCAGTAATCACAACAGTTTTTCAGCTCGCCTTCCTTTCTATAGCCAAATTGATGTAATAACTGTTCTCGCTTACAACCTTGACACTGCAGCCACGATTTCATATTTTCTAATTGCCTGTATTTATTGTGAAGACGTCTATCCGCTTCTAATATTAATTTTTGTATACTTTCATTTGACAAGCACTCTAGCATGAAATTTCTCTGTTGTATGATTTTCATCTTTTCTAAATGATAACGTACGAAACGCCAGTGTTGCTCATTAAATCTTGCTGCATTATAACAAATTTCTTCTACATCTTCTATTGGTAATACTTTCGTTTGAAACATTCTTTCTTGTAATAGAGAAAATAAAAATTGAATTTGTTGTTTATTTGGCAATTCATCTTCAATAATAGAGATTGGCAAATCATGATCCAGTGGACTACATAGTAAAATGGCAATACTTGCTTCTCCATCTCTCCCTGCCCTACCGATTTCTTGTAAATAGGAGGCTATATTGGTGGGATAATGAAAATGGATAATATACCTCGTATTTGGCTTATTTACCCCCATTCCAAAAGCACTTGTACATATAACAAGTTGCAACTGATCATTCATAAATTGTTGCTGGATTAACATTCGCTCTTCATGCTCCATTCCACCATGATAAAAAGCGACATCTGTTATACCTTTACTCCGTAGATATTCTGTTAAACGCTCCGTCCAAGCTCTACTAGAGCAATAAATAATTCCTGGCCCTTGTAAGTACGTAACGTGTGAGAGAAGCATTTCTTTTTTTTCTTCTATTGTTTGTACAAATTGTACTTCCATTGCAATATTTGGACGATCAATTGAATATACATGTTCAGCTGCATTGGTAAGCTTTAAACTCTCTACAATATCTTTCAATACTTCCTTTGTTGCTGTTGCTGTTAGTGCCAATACAGGTGGATGACCAATACTTACAATAACTTGATCTAACTTTTTATAGTCCGTCCGAAAATCATATCCCCATTGTGAAATACAATGTGCTTCATCTACAACAAACAAGGAAATATGAATCTTTTTTAATTCCTTTACTAACAATTCAGATTGCAACATTTCAGGTGAAACAAAGACAAATTTATACGATGCTAAATTTTTAATCGCTTTCCTTTTCTCACTTATTGTCCGAAAACTATTAAACGCAATTACACGATTTTTCGCGACATATTTAAGCTGTGTAACCTGATCTTCCATTAAAGATAATAAAGGGGATACAACCAGCACTGTCCCCTCTTGCATGAGACCTGGAAGTTGATAACACATAGATTTCCCTCTCCCAGTCGGAAGCATTGCTACAACATCTTTCCCCTGTAGCAAATCTGTAATAACACCTTTCTGTCCTTGACGAAATTCAGTATATCCAAACCACTTATTCAAATGCTCTTCAAGTCTCATTTGTACCCTCCATCTGCGCTAACACAAGACGGACCTCAAAATAAGAAATTTCTTCTCCTACCGCTTGCTTTAACACACGTAACTTGCGTGTTTGTAATGTTTCAATAACTTTTTTCACTTGCTCTATCTTATTCTTTTCTACAAACATCTCAATAGAAAAATCTCGTTCTCTTAACGCTATTTCAACAAAATGATCTTCTATCGTTGCGGGCTTTAAATTTCTAATTGTTGCAATTTCTTCTAAAGAACGGCCTTGTTTCCAAAGTTGATACGTCTTCCTCGTTGACAAACTGAATAAATCTGCTCTTTCATTCGGATAGGAAATAATTTTTGTCAATAAAGGAAACTCTTTTTCCTTTTTACGAACGGCTTGAATAAAGAAATGAATCGTGCCCCAAAATAATAGATGTACGCGGAACACATCTTGTTTTGTAATTGCTGCAAGTTGTTGCAATGTATATCCAATTCGTTCATACCCAGTTAAGCGATAGGTCAGGACTGTTGCTTCTACTGGATCAACATCTTTTAATAGTCGATGCATTTCTTCCCACAGTCCTGTTGCAAGTTCACTCCTTACGTATGGTAACCCAATGAGAAATTCCTTAACCCACATCGTTACTTCTGTATCTTGTTGAATCGGAATGAACCTTGTATTTTGCTGTTGTAAGTTCGACACTGTTTGAATGATTAATGAGAGCCTCTTCCAAAAAGCTTCACCAAGAGCACCATAATGTAAACCGTGTAAATGCTGTGGAAAGGGCAATGCTTTTTCCCAATCATTTAATTGCTTCTCTCCAGCACTTGTTAATACATATGTATTTTCATGCACGATTTTAATCCATTCTGCATTTAAAATACACGCAATTTCCTGATTATAATCGTACCTTGTTAATGCTTTATATATTCCAAAAAGAAAAGAAATCTGAAACATATTCCCATCTTGTAATGTTTGTGAAGAACGTTTCCCTTTCAATAGATAGTAAATGGAAGAAACGGTTCTTTCACCATTCAATTGTTTTAAACAATATAACAAAGTATATTGTAACTGCATTACCGCTTCCGCCTTTCAATAAGATTTGTCCCATTCCTTAACTGCAAACACCGAATTGTTGACAGCTAACCATTACTTAAGATGCTTCACTGATAAAAGCTCCTCTTTCTATTTACTATTGTATCAAACTGCTTGGCATTTAGGCATTTCGAAAATCTTGTGAAATAAATTAAAAATAAGTTGACACTCTAATTGATAAGGATTATCATTATAATTTTATGTTGAAAAGTTTAAAAAACCGTTTTACAATAAGGTTATCATTTGTATAGCGAATATTTTCACATACATATTATCAGGAGGGAAAAAAGATGGCAAAATATACAATCGTTGATAAAGATACTTGTATCGCATGCGGAGCTTGCGGAGCTGCTGCACCAGACATTTATGACTATGATGATGAAGGTATTGCATTTGTAACATTAGATGATAACCAAGGTATCGTTGAAATTCCAGACGTATTAATTGATGACATGATGGATGCATTTGAAGGTTGTCCAACTGACTCAATTAAAGTTGCTGACGAAGCATTTGACGGTGACGCTTTAAAATTCGAATAGTCTTTTTATTAACTTCAAAAAATCCCCCTCACCTTTATGAGGGGGATTTTTTGTTATTTATCTAGCTTACCATTTAAAAAGCCATCAGCAGTATCTTTACCTCTGATGGCCAAAATTTCTATGCGTTTTTCATTTTTGCAAATACCCATACTTTTAAGCGTGAAAACAGTGCTACAAATACAACCGTTACAACAATTCCTTTAATTAGATTAAATGGCAATATCGCTGTTACAATTGTTTGTCGCATAGCACCGCTAGACATAGCTGGTGAATTTAAAAACCAAGTGTAAGCCGGTAAAATGATGAAATAATTTAACACACTCATAATTACCGCCGTAATAACCGTCCCTAGCATTAAACCTGTTGTTAAACCTTTGACTGTGCGATACTTCTGAAATAGGAAAACTGCTGGACCAATAAATAGACACCCTGCAATAAAATTTGCTATTTCTCCGACAGGAACTCCCGTTAAGCTACCTTGAATCCCATAGTGAAGAATATTTTTTATCGCTTCTACAACCACCCCTGCAACCGGGCTAAAAATAACCCCTGCGATTAAAGCTGGTACATCACTAAAGTCAATTTTTAAAAACGGTGGAAGTCCTGGAAACGGAAATTCCAACATCATTAGTAAATACGCAATACTACTTAGCATCGCTACACTCACCATTTGTACTACACTGTTTTTTTGTTTCATCCTTCTCTCTCCTTTTCCATCGATCATCTCATGGAAAGTGGAAAGGTTCTGCTATGCCTATTTTTTCATATCATGAAAAAACCCTTTGTGTTTTACACAAAGGGAGAATTTTCAGGCACATCAAATAGACGTTCAAACACTTATCTTTTTTGAACGCTTGAACCTCCATCTTCTCCCATCCAGACTATACTGTCGGCTTTGGAATCACACCAAATCCTGCCTTAACGGCTCGCGGGCTTAGAACGAAAAATAATTATTCATCACCGCCGGTCGGGATTTTCACCCTGCCCCGAAGATAGACCGATATTCTATTTTCTATCCTATTATACACCAATATAATACAGTTGTGAACAAAAAAGATTGTAACTTATTAAAAATAAGTTATTTACTTCTCTTATTCTCAACAAAAAATTCCGTCCAACTATTTTACAATACAACCCATATTTTTTATCATTCGGCTTTTTCCTACTCAATTCCCTAGTCATTCATACAGAAAAGTGATAAGATGTTGAATTGTTAAGATAAGAGCATTTTCTTAATATGGAGGAAATGTCATGAAGAAAGAGAAAAGACACTCTATTCGAGAAACGATGAAAAAAAACTTACGAAAAGAATACTTTTATTTAAAAAAAGAATTACTTTTCTACTGTCCAATTGATTTAGGCACATTTTCAAGCGAAACATACTATGCTACTTTTGATAAAGAAGGCATAAGCATTTATCAGTATGATAAGCAAACAGAAAGTAAACTGAAGCTATGTGAGCGTCACACATGGAAAAATTGGGGAAAAGTGAAGGTCGATCACTATTTAACAACTTCACAATTCGTTTTCCAAGGGAAACGCAACTGGATTCTATCTCTTTTTCATAAAGGAAAAGAAGCTCAAAAGATAATAGAGGAACACACATCTCTACAAACTGAGGTTGTTTCCCGGTCCTTTTTTAAAAAGCTTCCAGGTTTTCGTTCTAATACAACATTAAACAAATACATTGGCAGCATTTGTTATACCGCACTTATCGCATTTTTATTAAAATGGTTCCTTCCATTTCAAGTACAAGTTGCCTTGTATTCTTTTTCTATCGGTTGTATGCTCCTTGGCCTATTATGTTTCACGATCGGCTTAATCGAACCAACCATTGTATTATTTCGAACGAAAGAAAAAACGAGAGCAAAAGTCTTTTACTATTATAGCTATTTAGCTATTTCTGGATTTATATGTGTCTTTATTTTTTGGTAAAACAAGAGCTAGTTCGACTAGCTCTTGTTTTAATTAATATACAATTTTTGATTTGGATAAATTTGGTCTTCCCTCAACTCATTTTTTACTTTTATCGCATCAACTGTCGTTCCAAACTTACGTGCAATCTGAGCCAACGTATCTCCCTTTTGCACGACATATAGTGATGATGAAACTACTTGGTGTTTTTCCTCATTCAAGACAAGCAAAGGATTCATTGCATTTCTTTTCTCCATTGTCCAACGTCCATGATGGACTTCCAAGTGTAGATGCGCCCCTCGTGATTCACCTGTATTTCCTACTTCACCAATCAATTCTCCTCTTGCAATACGAGTCCCTTGCGTTACATATCTCTTATTTAGGTGAGCATAAACAGCTTCATATTCTCCATGCTTAATAAAAACAACATGTCCATAACTATTTGAAAAATAAGATTTTGTTACCACACCACCTTGAATAGCCACAACTGGCGCTCCAATTGGGGCTGCTATATCAATTCCATAGTGTTTTCCATGCCTTGTTCCAAAATAATCACTAATTCTTCCATCAACAGGCCATGTCCACTGTTTGTCCTCAGCGTAAACATGTAATTGAGATATAAATAACAATCCCAGCATCATTACGCTAACTTTTAAGGCTTTCATATACATCCTCCGTTTTCTAATAACCGTCATACTTTCTCTATTGTGGTATAATACGAAAAAAAGTATACAAAAAAAGAAAGTGGCTCATTCCACTTTCTTCTCTTCTTTATCACGAAACACGATTGCACTTCGATTATATTCAACATCTTTTATTTGTAGGCGGGCATTAATCACCCTAGCAATTGCAAATAAATAATCAGATAATCGATTCATATATCGCAAGACCATTTCATTCATCTCTTCTTGTTTCCCTAATGATACAATGTTCCGCTCAGCTCTTCTTGTTACTGTACGAGCAATATGAATCACTGCAGACGCCCCGCTCCCTCCAGGTAAAATAAAACGTTCTAACAGAGGAGCTTCCTCTATGTAATGATCAATTCGTTCTTCTAAATATATAACCATCTCTTCTGTTACTTTATAAGGTATCTTTTTCTCTACAATCGCTAAATCTCCGCCGCAATCAAACAATTCATGCTGAATATTTTCAAGTTCACTATAAATGTCTTTGAATGGCCCGTTCTGCAGCATCGTCATCGCATATCCAATATGAGAATTCACCTCATCAATCGTACCGTATGCTTCAACACGAATATGATCCTTATCAACCCGCCTTCCAATTACACTCGTTTGTCCTTTGTCTCCTGTTTTTGTATATAATTTCAACTCATTCTCACACCTCTCTTTTTCGTTTCTATCGATTCACTCATTATTACATCTAAGTCGCCTAAATTTCACTTGATTCAATCAAAAACAACTCTCCTCAGAACCGGGAGAAAAAACAAAAAGTCCTACTACTCTTTATTCAATTGAGAAACTATTATAACTCAACAAGAATAAAAAACAGTAGAACTTTTGTATCTGTTAATCATATACAACGATCTATAATTGACATGAAGGTTTAAAGCACTTGATCTGGTAAATATACAGAGAATGTCGTTCCTTCGCCAACAACACTTGATACAGAAATTTTCCCATCATGACCTTGCACAATATTTTTAGCAATTGCAAGGCCTAGACCAGTACCGCCTGTTTTCCCGCGTGTTCTTGCTTTATCAGCTTTATAGAAGCGATCAAACAGAAATGGAATATCTTCCTCAGGAATACCGGCCCCTGAATCTTGCACTTCAAATACAAGTCCATTATTTTTCGTATCAATTGCGAGCGTAACATGCCCACCTGCACTTGTATGGCGGATTGCATTATCAATTAAATTTGTCAGTACTTGTTCCATACGATCCGGGTCAAACGGATGCTGTTCGATTGGATGGCGAAAATCCACTGTCAACTGCACTTCTTTATCCTTTGCAATCCCTTGGAATTTACGACCAATTTTCTCGACAAATGGATGAATATCCACTTCTGATATATGCAATTCCACATGACCACTTTCCATGCGAGCTAAATCTAACAGTTCATTCACAAGACGTCCTAAACGAACAGACTCGTCATAAATGATTTGTACAAATTCATTTATTTCTTCTTTTGTTTGAACAATATCATCTAAAATTGCTTCACTATACCCTTGAAGCATAACCATTGGTGTTCGCAGTTCATGTGATACATTGGCAATGAAGTCTTTACGCATTTTCTCAAGACGGCGTTCTTCTGTCATATCTCGAAGAACTGCCACAGCACCACGAATTTTTGTTTGATTATAAAGAGGTGTCATAAGCACAACATAGTTACCCTTTTGAAGATTAATCTCAATAACTTGCTGTTGTTCGCTTTCTACTACAAGATGGAACAATTCAACAAGCTCAGGTGGTAAATTCCTACTTAACTCTAATTCCTTTTCCTCTTGCCAAACTTGTAAAAAATGTTCTGCTGGTGGATTAATAACAACAACTTCACACTCTTGATTTAAAGTAACAACACCGTCTGCCATACTACTTAAAATACTAGACAACTGTTCTTTTTCTTGCTGCAGTGCGTTCATGTTAAACTTCAATTGTTTTCCCATCTGATTTAACGCCGTTGCTAGCTCCCCAATCTCATCCTGCGAAACCATAGGTGCTTTCGTATCAAATTTTCCGCGGGCCACTTCAAAAGCAACCTCACGCATTTTACGAAGCGGCGCTGTAATGCGCGTCGATAAGAAGAATGCAAAGAACGTTGTTAAAATAATCGCAATTCCTGCTGATAGAAAAATAAAATCTGTTGCCTTTTCCATACCTTGTATCGGAACTTGTAACGATTCATATACAAACACTGCACTATTATTTGTTGAATGGAGTGGTTTACCAACAATCATAATATCATTTTCCGAATTTTGTTTCATTTTTCCATCAGAAAATTTTCTAATCTTATTTTTATTTTCTTTTTTATCTGTAAAAACAGCTGCTAATTCTTTATCTTTTTTTAAATCATCTATTGTAAGAGTTACCAATCCTTCTTGTTTCGGAGAAGAAGAAAATTCCTTACCATCTTTCACAATAATAATGCGTGAGAGTGGATCAGTGAACTTATATGCAATATTCTCAATTGTTTCTACATTCGCTCCCTCTTCAATAAGTTGTGTAACACTTGTTGCCACTTTCGTGAGCCTTGCTTCACTCATATCTACATAGTACGTTCTAAAAAACTGGGAAAGTAAAATAGCAACAAAGCCAAGAACAAATGAAACAAGAAGTAATATGGTCATCCATAACTTCCCTACTACACTTCTCCAAAGCATCAGTCGTTCACAACCTCAAACTTGTAACCTACCCCCCATACAGTAACAATCATCTTCGCTGCATTAGGCGATTTTTTACTTAATTTTTCACGTAAACGCTTTACATGTGTATCTACTGTACGCAAATCTCCAAAGAACTCATATTGCCATACTTCTTTTAATAATTGCTCACGATCAAATACTTTATCTGGAGCCTTCGCTAAAAAGAGTAGCAATTCATATTCTTTCGGTGTTAGGTTCACTTCATTTCCATCCGCTGTAACACGATGCGCATCGTTATCAATTGTTAAATGCGGGAATACAGTTACATCTTTTGTTGTTGTATCTTGTGTAAAGAATGTTGTTGGTACAGAGCGACGTAATACCGCTTTCACACGAAGAACGACTTCACGCGGGCTAAACGGCTTCACAATGTAGTCATCCGAACCAACTTCAAATCCTTGTACTCTGTTTACTTCTTCACCTTTTGCTGTCAGCATGATAATTGGTGTTGCTTTTTTTTCACGAATTCCCTTACAAACTTCAATCCCGTCTTTTCCAGGCATCATGATATCTAATAAAATTAAATCATAGTCATTTTGCAACGCCTTTTCTAAAGCCATGTCACCATTGTCAGCTTCATCAATGGTGTATTGCTCTCTTTCTAAATACATTTTTAATAAGCGACGAATACGATCCTCATCATCTACGATTAAAATTCTTGGTTCATTCTCCATTGCTACCCGCTGCGTATCAAATTACCACAACGGTTCACACCTACCTTTCTACAATATAATACTGTATTTATCCTTATTTCATAATAGACCGTTCCAAAGTGATAGACCCTTCACCTTAGATATTATGCTTCACAAGAATAATAAAGTCTGTTCATTTTTTTTCCAAAACTATGTATTTTTTTTGAACAGGTCATTTAGGCCTCGACATCATTTTACAAAATCAGCATATACTTTGCCATGTTTTTCTCAAAAAAGAAGAAAAGTTAACAAAAATAAAATAGGAAAGTGACATTCACTTCCCTATTTAAAGGCACTCTCTCCTACCTAACTCCTTTTCTTTTACCGAGCTTTGAAGCGTGATAACCATCTTACGCATATGAATGTAAACCGGCAATAACTAAATTTATCGCAATAAAGTTAAACATAATTATCGCAAACCCAATTACTGCAAGCCATGCAGACTTTTCTCCATGCCACCCTTTAGATAAACGTAAATGTAAAAATGCCGCATAAAAGAGCCATGTAATAAGTGCCCAAACTTCTTTTGGATCCCAACCCCAAAATCGTGTCCATGCAATTTGCGCCCAAATCATCGCAAAGATTAATGCACCTAACGTAAAGATGGGGAATCCTATCGCAATCGAACGGTAGCCAATTTCATCAAGCAAATCACTGCTAACGTTTTTGACTATTGGTTGAAGGGCCGCTGATACTCTTTTTCGTAAAATTAACCTTAATACAATATAAAGCCCCGTTCCAATAAGCAGTGACCAAATCACTGTGTTTAATTTCTTTGCATTTATTATAGCAGGCATTTCTGCAATAGGTTCAAACTTACCAGTTGTCATTAACTTCCCTTCATGAGGTCCAACTAGCGCAGGGAGGTTATATTTCATCTCGACTTTTTGTTCATTTTTATCCACCCATTGAAATTTCGCTTCATATTTCGTTGCCGAATAAACTGTTGTTACCGCTATAAATCCGATAGCACAAACGAGTGTAAACACGACTGTCTCTAGCCAAAATGTCCGTTTCGTCCTTTTTGACTGATCTACATTTTTAAGCAAGTACATGACACCTGTAATAAAACTAATTGCTAAAATAGCTTGTCCAGCTGCTGCCGTTGTTACATGAATTTGTAGCCAATTACTTTTCAACGATGGAATAAGCGGTGAAATTTCTCTTGGGAACATACTTGCATATGCAATTAATAAAAGAGCTACTGGTAAAGCAAATAATCCCACTATGCTTACACGATACATAAAGTACATAACAATAAAAGCACCAACAAGCATCATGCCAAAGAATGTACCAAACTCAAAGAAATTACTTACTGGTGCATGCCCTGAAGCAATCCACCTTGTTACAAAGTATACAGTTTGAGCGGCAAATCCTAAAATTGTTATGGTTATACCTATACTCGCCCACTTCCGACCCTTTTCTTTAATTGCTCCCCCGAAGAACAGTGTTGCAATTAAATATAAAATGAAAGCGGCAAACAGGAAATTACTGCTTATCTGCACCATATATTCTCCCCACCTTAGCTAATTTTTTTATCATTTACTTTATCGTACGGTTGTGGAATTGATGTTCCTTCTAATACTCTTTCAACATCTTTTCTTAAACCAAACCAGTTTTTATTTGTATGGCCAGCAATCCACCATTCATCTTTAACCTTTTGTATCCAAATACGGCGATGATTCCAATACATCCCTTGAATTACGCCAACCATGAAGATCAATCCTCCGATTCCAAGAATCCATAGCGTCAGATCTTTTCGTACAATGAGCGCCGTTGCATTTTGCATTTCTACTCCTGCAAATGCCATTTTATATTTATTGTTCCCTTCCGGTTCTATATTTTGTCGAATACCAACAAAACTCACTTCTCCTTCCGGTGTTGCGGGTGTAAACATTTTAAAAACAAAGGCTGGATTATTCGGAAGTTTTGTCTTTGTATTTGGCTTACCACTTTCATCAAAATAAAAATCTGGAAAATAGCTTAATAGTGTAAGAGAATATCCGTCTCCTAAATCATATGTTTCCTTTGGATTTGTTAAATCCACCTTAATTGGTCCCCATTTTTGACTACTTTCTTTATTCTGTAAATAAAAGGACATACTCCGAAATTCACTCTCTTTAAACGAATATTGATATAAAGCAAAATCATCAAACTTGAGTGGTTCATTTACACGAATCTTAGCCTCTTTTACCTTCTCTAGTTTCGGTTTTTGCCCTGCTATATTTTCTCCTACCGCTTTATACAAAACGGCATTCGTTTGATAGTTTTTCGCAATCATTTTATCGCCTATACGATTAATGGCAGTATCAAATACTTTGTCTTCTTTATTTTCTTTATCATAAACTTCTTTTATGAATTTCTCATTTTTTAAATAATATTCCCCGTTCGTTCCTGGAATTTCCTTTGTTTCACCATCTCGTAGCCAAAGTGATTCGTCCACATACATACTTGGAAGAAAACGCATCATTGCTCCGAATAGAAAAATAATAAGACCAATATGGTTTACATATGGCCCCCAACGAGAGAAGCGGCCTTTTTCCGCTAAAATATTTTCACCTTCGACCCTTACATTATAATTTCTCTTCTTTAAATTAGCTTGAATTCGCTCTAGTTCTCCCTCTTTCGGAGAACCTGTTCCATACAATCGTTGTCTCTTTAAAAAACTCGGGTGTCTTTTCACTCCCTGTTTCTTTAAAGCCTTATAAAGCGGAATTACTCGGTCCAAACTGCATATCACAAGTGAAATACCGATCGACGCAATCAAAATCATATACCACCATGAACTATACAAGTTATTAAAACCTAATTGATAATATAGTTGCCCCAAAAAGCCATATTCCTTTTCATAATACTCACCTGGGGTAACACCTGGAGGTATGTACATTTCTTGCGGAAAAATTGTGCCCACCGCCGATGCCACCAAAGTAATGACAATGAGCCATACACCTACTTTGACAGAAGAGAAAAAACTCCAAATTTTATCGACTATCGTTTTTGTATGAGTGAGAGAACGCCGTGCGCTTCCCTCATAGCGCATATCCAATAATTGTGCATCTTCATTGTTTTCAAACGGTTTTCCACAAGCTTCGCAAAAAATTGTGCCTATTGGATTTACATGGCCACATTCACACTTTATCTGTTCCAACATTCTCACCGCCTCTTTTTTCTATTTATTATTGTATCTCCTCAACCTAAGTTAACGCAATACTCAGAATTTTTAAACAGAAGTGCTATGACAACGCAAAGCACCTTCTTCTATCTAAGTATTTTCCTTCATTATGTAAATGCTTTCTTTATTATGGAGTAATTTTCTTTAAGTACTCTTCCATTTGTTCTTTCGTTTGTGTACCAGTAATCATTTCAATTACCTTGCCTTCTTTATCAATCAAAAACGTTGTTGGTAGTGGTCCAACACCATATGTACTTATTATTTCTGAACCTTTATCAATCGCAACTGGAAATTTTAATCCATATTGATTCACAAAATTTTTCACCGCAATATTCGTTTCATCTGCATCTAATGCAATGATTTCAACGCCTTTATCTTTATATTTCGGATATAACTCATTCATATACGGCATCTCTTGTTCACACGGCTTGCACCATGTTCCCCAAAAATTTAAAAATACTCCTTTTCCTTTCAAATCTTTGAGCTCAATTTTTTTTCCTTCTAAATCTGTAACAACAAAGTTAGGTGCTGTTTTCCCAATTTGCACCTTTTCTTTATCAGCAAAAAATCCTTGATACAGTGTAAATCCTACGGCGACACTTAAAGTAAGCAAGATGAGAACGCGAAATAATAAACGATTCTTCTTCATATTTCCTCTCCTCTCTTTGATGAATATTTATAAACATTTTTGCTGCAATCACTGTTTTATCTGTCGCTGTATAACCGCTTACAAAAGCGTTTTATTTACCTTTCACCAGCGGAACATCCCACTGGTGAAAGGTTCATTTTATCCCGCATAAAAGCCCCATTGGTGAAGAATAACCATTCATAGGCATAAAAGCACGGATAACAGTTTCACTTGACCGCTTATCTCGGTTTTGTAGAGGCAAGTGCACGCAATTGCTTCACTTCATGAGGTGACAACTCTCTCGCATCACCAGGACGTAAGCTACCCGCTTCTAAGAAGGCATAACGTTCACGTTTTAACTTCATTACTTTACAGCCAAGTGCTTCAAACATACGACGAACTTGACGATTGCGTCCTTCATGAATTGTTAATTGTACAATTGCCATCTCTTTACGTTTATCCCAAGAAAGAATTTTCACATGTGCTGGTGCTGTTTTTCCATCTTCTAATACAACACCCTTTTCCAGCATGCGAATCTTCTCACCTGTTAATGGCCCTTTTACTTTCGCAACATATGTTTTCTCAACCTTATACTTCGGATGCATCAATATGTTTGCAAAGTCACCATCGTTTGTCATAAGTAATACACCAGACGTATCATAGTCTAGCCGCCCAATTGGGAATAGACGCTGCTGGATATCAGGGAAAAAGTCTGTAACAACCTTTCTTCCTTTATCATCTGATACACTTGAAATTACGCCTGTTGGTTTATATAGTAAGAAATAAACAGGTTCTTCTTTTTCAAGAGGGATATTATTTACTTCTACTTTATCTTGAGGAGTTACTTTCGTTCCTAACTCAGTCACTATTTGACCGTTAACTTTCACTTTCCCTTGCTGAATTAGTTCCTCAGCCTTCCTTCTTGATGCAATACCTGCTTGTGCAATCACTTTTTGTAGTCGTTCCATTTCCTTTTTTCACCTCAAATTTATCTTACCTTCATTAGAAAGACTTGGCAACCGCCTAAGGTATGCGACGATTTTCCTCGTCCATCATAAACAACATAGCTATAGTTACAAACTTATAAAGGACAAACACTACTTTATCCTTTATTATTGTGTACCTTCCTGCCTGCTGTTCACAACAAAAGTTCATCATTTTGTCAAAAATACTCCATAAAAAAACCACTATTAAGTTACACCTTAATAGTGGTCGTATACGTATTATAAGCGAATTTACACAAAAAATGAATAGGTTTAATGAAACAATAACGAAACAAACACGATAGAACAAATGATACCGATTAGATCAGCAAACAATCCAACCTTTAATGCATCACCCATTTTACGAATTCCAACAGCTCCAAAATACACTGTTAAAATATAAAATGTTGTATCTGTACTCCCTTGCATCGTAGACGCTAACCTTCCAATAAATGAATCTGGTCCATATGTAGCAATTAGATCTGTTGTAATACTTAAACCAGCTGATCCTGAAATTGGACGTATAAGTGCGAGCGGGACAATTTCTGCCGGTACATGGATCATATCTAACATCGGTTTCATTACCGATATCATCGCATCTAGCGCTCCAGATGCTCTAAAAATAGAAATGGATACAAGCATCCCTACCATGAATGGTAAAATAGAGACGGCGATTTGAATCCCTTCTTTTCCACCTTCTACAAATGATTCATATGTCGGAACTTTTTTTATCGTTCCGTACAATAATATAAATCCAATGACACATGGAATTACCCATAATGAAATCGTATTAATAATACTCACTTTTTCCGCCCCTTTCTACTCCTTCTTCGGTAAAAATAGCGGTCAATCCAAATCGCTCCGATCATCGATAGTACTTGTGCAATAAACGTAACGCCAACAATCTCAGTAGGATTCGCTGATTCATATGTCATCCGAATTGAAATTACAGTGGTCGGAATCAATGTAATTGCAGAAGTATTTAAAGCTAAAAATGTCACCATAGAACGGCTTGCAGAATCCTTTCCTCCGTTTAACTCTTTAAGCTGCTCCATAGCCTTAATCCCCAGTGGTGTCGCCGCATTTCCTAGTCCAAAAAAATTTGCCATCATATTAGATAAAATAAATCCCATTGAAGGATGATCCTTTGGTATCTCTGGAAATAATCTCTTTACCACCGGCATGAAAAATGAGACTAATTTCTTTAATAAACCTGCCTCCTCGGCAATCTTCATTAAACCTAGCCAAAAAACTAAAACACTAACAAGCCCAATACAAATTGTTACTGCATCTTTTGATCCTTCAAAAACCGCTTTGTTTACTTCTTCCATCGTTCCGTTCATCATCGCATATACAATCCCAACAATCGCCATCGCCACCCATACAAGGTTAACCATCTGTTCCAACACCTAACATATAAGAAAAAATTTCTCTCACATTATTCCAATAAGGTCCGGTTGTAGCAATCAATTTTCGCTTACTATAAAATAAATTACGTTCTCCTACTTTTTCGTTACCGACATAAACTACTGTTTTCCCTACTTTTTCCCCATCTATCAAATTTACGCTTTTATCAAGTTCCACTTTTAACAAAACTTGTTTTCTCTCGTCTCTTGTTAACGGTACAAAGAAATCATTTTTTGTATAAACATGATTTGCATATTTCTTTTCTTTTAGTTCAGAGAGTGCCCCTTGTCCTAAAACCTTCGTCAGCTTGTATTGTTTAAATCCCTGATCAAATAAATACATATGGTCGTCCCAATCATTAGACGCATTGAGCGTCACCACAATTAAATCTAGTCCATCTTTCGAAGCTGTTGTAACAAGTGTTCGCCCTGCTTTTTTTGTAAACCCTGTCTTTCCGCCTGTTGCAAATTCATAATAAGATGTCACAAGTTTATGTTTATTTTTCCATGGATAGTCCCATGATTTCGATTGGTATGTTTTTGTCCCAAAAATTTTTCGAAACGTTTCATTTCCCATTGCATACCTCGTTAAAAGTGCCATATCATATGCGGACGAATAATGCGTGCCATCACCATCTAAACCATGGGGATTTGAAAAGTGTGTATCTCTCATGCCAATTGCTTTCGCTTTTTCATTCATTAAATACACAAATCCCTCTATACTTCCTCCAACATTTTCAGCAATTGCTTGCGCCGCATCATTACCAGAACGAAGCATCAAACCATAAACTAAATCCTCTAGCTTTACTTTTTGTCCAGGTTTTAAATAAATAGCTGATCCTTCTACACGAACTGCCTCATTACTAATGGAAACTGTTTCTTTCATTTTGCCAGATTCAGCAGCTAGTAAAGCGGTCATAATTTTCGTAATACTAGCGATTTTTTGTGATTCATGTTCTAGTTTTCCATATAAAACACGTCCAGATTGTTCTTCCATTAATATGGCATTATGGGCGCTCACATCATTCATTTGTGCATATGTAGGAATCGGTATAACACCTGCACACATTATAAGAAGTGCAATCACAATCCAAGTTCGTCTCATATTTCCCCCACGTCCTTTTGGCACTTTTTGTACAAGTGTATGCCTGGCCCCTTAAAATATGAATGAAATATTCTTTTCTATCTCAGCAAAAAAGACGCACAAATATGCGTCTAATACGGGGTCCACTCAACTTGTTTCGCACTCTCAAATCGCTTTTCCACATCCGGCCAATTCACAACATTCCACCAATTTTTAATGTATTCATCTTTTCTATTTTGATACTGTAAGTAATAAGCATGTTCCCATACATCAAGTACAAGTAATGGTATCGTATCCCACTGTGTAAATAGCTGATGCAGTGTACTTTGTAGAATTTCTAATCTTCCTGAACGAGGAACCCATACAAGAATTGCCCAGCCAGATCCCTCTACTTTCGATGCGGCCTCTGTAAGATGCTTTTGAAAACGTAAAAAGCTCCCAAAATCTTTCTCAATTTCTTGCGATAATGTCCCCCTTGGACTCCCGCCCCCATCTTTTTTCATGTTATTCCAAAATATCGTGTGCAAATAATGTCCTGAGCCATGAAATGCAGCTTCTCTTTCCCAATGCTTAATTAAATCAAACTGATTTGTTTTTCTTGCTTCTTCCATCATTTTCTCAGCTTTATTCAAACCTTCTACATAGCTACGATGATGTTTATCATGATGTAACATCATAATGTCTCGAGAGATGTAAGGTTCCAGCGCATTATATGGATAAGGTAACGGAGGAAGCGTGTGTCCCCCAATTGGAACGGACCTTTCTGTATATGATCTTTCATACAACTCATATTGTTCATCTTCTTGCATAAAAACTTCTTGCAAATGATGCTGGATATGTTCTACATCATCACTTATTTCATACATAAATGCAGCATCTGTCTCATATTCATTTTCTTTCATACGTTCTAGTAGCATTTGAATCTTATAAGCAAGCATATGGACATCATACACTTCCATTGCACGGCTATCTAATACATGAAGAACACTTTCACACCAACTTTCTACTTCATGAAAGTAATCTGTAAATACACCTTGTTGACTCATGTCACACCTCCTCGATACTACCCACTTTAACTATATTCAAATTAGGAACCTTATATACCGCGCAGAAAAGTAAAAGAAGCTGAGTTTCCCCAGCTTCTTTACGTTATTTCACACCTTTTTGGTATATCTCAAAATCATGTATAACCTTCAGCTTCACATTAATATTTGTGCAGCATCTTTGTTTGATAATCTGTTTCATAATATTCCAATTCCTCACGCATCGTCTGAAATTTACCTTCCAATTCCTTCATTATTTTTTCCATGGAGTAAGGCGGTGTCTGTTGAAAAACAATGGAGTTTTTTCCCGTATATGCAGAACGGCTATTTTCATACCACTGATCACTTTTTGGCGAGAAAAATTCAGCAATCACTTGATGATAAATTTTATATAATGTTTTCTCGGCGGCCGTCTTTCGAAATGGTTGACTATTTAGTAAAACTAGACATGCATCCAGCCCTTCTTCACAGAATACAAGAAGCCTCCTTATTGATGCCAACAATTCCTCATAATAATGTTTATCACCTGCTGGTGTCTCTTCCAGTAACGAAGGTAGTGAATGGTAATTCACATAATTCGTTATCAAAGTAATCACTTCTTCTAAAAATACTGAAATCTGTTCTGTTTGATTTTCAACCATCGAATTAGACATATCCTTTTCTCCCCTTTGCTATTTTACACTATTTCTACTTGTTTATTTTTATGTAGTTCAGTCAGTATCTCTTGTACTTTCATCACTGTTTTATCATTAAAATATTGCTGAAAATCCTCTACCATATTCATGTACACACGCTTCTGTCCGACAAGTTCCTTATTTTTGACCAAACAAGTAAGAGCAACAATATCACGTAAATATATGTCTTGTTCTTCTATTTTAAAAACTGGATTTCCTTCAAAAGGAGTAATTTCCTCTAAAATTTCTTCAAAATAACGGACGTATAATACAGAAAGATTTTTCTTTTGATCATTCACTATATATGTAACTTCAGATCTATTAAAAAAATCTTCAGATGTATTAGGTTGTGCTTTTTCTAACTCATATCCCGCATAACCTATTATAATCATCCACTTTCCCTCTCTTCCTTCTTTTGCTTTATTCTAACTCATTTTCTGAATAAATAAAATATTTTCCGATGTCTCCCTTAGTAAAGATCATACAAAATCCCATTTTTATATAAAAAATAGCTTTCATATACTTTAATTTACCTTTTTATTTTCCTTGAAGTTTGTCATAATAATATTATTGTCTCAGTTTTTTTACACAAGGAGAGTTGTAGTTATGTCGTTTTCATGGAAACGTTTCTTACAAATAGGGAAAATTATTTTCCCATTTGTTGTATTAACCATTGTATTCTTTCAAGCTCGAAAAGAACTATCAGGTATTTCATTTCGTGAAGCGATTGAAACAATTAAAAACATTCCAACTGGAGGAGTTTTTTTAGCGATTACACTTGGTGCATTTGCTGTATCAACAATGTTCTTTTATGACTTTGTCATGCTTCGTTATTTAAAAGCAGATATACCCGTGCAAAAAATCTTCCGTGTTTCATGGACCGCCAACACATTAAATGGATTTCTTGGTTTTGGTGGCCTTGTTGGAGCAGGTATACGAACAATGTTATATCGGCCCTATGTAAAAGAGAGTGGCAAGCTTATTAAAAGCATTGCTTGGATGACAACTGCTTTTATTAATGGATTAGCTATCCTCTCATTCCTCGGCCTTATCGGAATATTAGATACACGTTTTATTCTGCATGAAAAACCTTGGTTATGGCCTGTACTCATCTTTTTTGCTCTTTTTGTACCGATATATATTGGATTTTCCAAAATTAAAAGTCGAAAACAGCAACCCGCCGAAGGACAAGAAGAGGAGACAAATCCAACCATTCTATATTCAGTTGTTTCTTTAGTGGAATGGCTCTCTGCCGGTATCGTCATGTATGTTATTTTAATATTATTTGGAATTGACATCGATTTCCAGAAGTTTTTAGGGGTTTATGTCATTGCAGCATTAGCAGGAGTTGTTAGTCTTGTACCAGGTGGTCTCGGTTCATTTGACCTTGTCTTTTTAACCGGTTTGGGACAATATGGTATTGATACAGGCGTATTATTACCCGCAATGTTATTATACCGCCTCGTGTACTATATTTTACCATTTTGCCTTGGTTTAATTTTTGCTGCTTTTGAAATGACAGGAGCTGCTCTTAAAAAGATTGAGGATAAGCCATTTATTGCACCTGCCTTAGAAACAACAGGTGTCATTTGGACTTTGCAACGTGATTTCTTAGGAAAATTAGGCTCATGGGCATCCGCTGCTCTAACCGTCTTTGCTGGCTTAATGGTTATCTTATCAACCATTTTACCAACAAGTATAAACCGTGCTCACGCATTACATATTTTAGCTCCAAAACATCTGATTCAAATTTCTTTTAGTTTGTCGTTAACATTTGGTATCCTTCTCCTTATTCTATCAAGAGGCATCTACTACGGAACGAAACGTTCCTACTATATGACGATTGTTTCTTTAATTGGAGCTGCCATTTTTAACACACTAAAAGGGATTGACATTGAAGAGACTTTTATATTACTCATTGTACTCGCTGTACTATATATGCTTCGTAAAAGATTTGTACGTGAGAAAATGGAAGTTTCACTTTCTGATGTAGTAAAAGCAATAATATTTTCACTACTAATATTATACTTATACAAAAACTTAGGTATTTTATTCGCTGGAGCAAAAGAAGCTTTCAAACCAGATTTTGTTGTCCGCAACATTACACAAGTAAAGCGAAGTGCACTTTCAGCTGCTTTCTTTGTTCCAACCTTTTTACTCATCGGTTCTCTTATTGCGAATCGCTACCGTAGTGTATTTCCTGGGCAACCAGCAAACGATAAACGTTTGCAAAACTTCTTAGATGAGCATGGAGGAAATGTACTAAGTCACTTAGGATTTTTAGGAGATAAACAATTCTTCTTTAGTAGTGATGGAAAAGCACTTCTTTTATTTTCAACAACTGGAAAACGACTTGTTGTACTTGGTGATCCAATTGGAGATCCTTCTGCTTTCCGTACCGTACTACAAGAATTTTTAGCTGCAGCAGATCGATTTGGGTATATTTGCGTCTTCTATCAAATTGAAAGTAAATGGATGAGCTTATATCATGATTTTGGCTATAACTTCTTTAAACTCGGTGAAGAAGCTGTTGTTGATTTAAATACGTTTACGATATCCGGGAAAAAACGCGCTGGATTACGAGCTACTTTTAATCGTTTTGAACGTGAAGGCTATACATTTGCTATTCATCAGCCACCATTTTCAGACGAGTTATACGAAGAGCTAAAAAAAGTATCAGATGCTTGGCTTGATGGAAAAAAAGAAAAGGGCTTTTCTCTTGGATACTTTGATCGTAAATATATAAGCCGTGCTCCTATCGCTACTTTATCTGATGCTGAAGGTAAAATCATTGCATTTACAACGTTTATGCCAGTTTATCAAAATGGTATCCTTTCTGTTGATTTAATGCGATACTATCCTGATGCGCCTGGTGGAATTATGGATGCAATCTTTATTCATTTATTCCAATGGGCAAAAGAAAACGATTATCATTCCTTTAATATCGGTATGGCCCCGCTCTCTAATGTTGGCTTATCAACACAATCGTTTTGGTCTGAACGAGTTGCTGCAGCGATTTTCAACAATGTCCGTTATACGTATAGTTTCAGTGGATTACGACATTTTAAAGAAAAATATAAACCTGCATGGAGCGGAAAATATTTAGCCTTTCGGAAAAATCATTCTTTACCGATTACAATGCTTGCCGTAACGAAATTAATAGGAAAACGAAAAAACAGCTAGAATTCTAGCTGTTTTTTCGTTTCTGAACTTGTATGACAAACTCTTTTTCGTACTTTTTACCATTTAAATAAAAGGTACCCCATATTTTATACATTCCTTCTTCCGGAAATGTAATACGATATTGTAATTGTTCGTCTTCATTGGTAGGAATTGCATATAAAAAATGCTCTCTCTTTTCATCAACAATATAAAGAGCCGCATGTTCTCCTGTATCAGAATTAAATTTCAATCTTTCTCCTTTCCTCATCTGAAATTGGAATGTTAATGTAGCAGCTTCATTTGGATGCAGGGCCCCAAATAAAAGAGACATTTGATAGTCACCAATTTTTTTTGTAAGTACAGTGTCTGCAACTAGACTTTTTTGTTTTTTCTTGTCTTCTTCCCCAAAATCTTTCTTAGAAAATGATTGCTCTGTCTTCTCACGATCTTCATATAAGAAAATGGTATAAGCGGTATCTTTCGATATACCCGGAGACAATTTATATGAGCCATTACCAGTAAATGTGGGTTTTATTTGCTCCATTCCTTTCAACTGTTCGTCTACAATAATCGCTCGAATCTGATCATTCACTCCACGAACCTCATTGTTATTTTTATTGAATAATTGAAAGCTAATGTCTGCTTTTTCATTTCCTTTTCTATTTTTTATATCCCATTTTACCTCTCGAATATCCCCTGTTGTTTCTGTCGTTCCTTTATACTTTTGCATGTAGAATCCACCAGCTACAATAAATAATAAAGCAATTAGCCCAATGACAAGATTTTTCAAACAATCACCTGCCATACTTTTTATAAATTATGACACAATTATTATACCTATCTCTGCAAACAGAATATTGTTATACATCCATTCTATTTTTTCGTATAAATATCCTCTATAAAATAAAGGAAAACGTTCACCATAAATAGTGAATTAAATAACAAACTATTGAAAACAGTATACTCTGTATATACTACAAACAGGAAAAAGATTTTAACTAACTTTAGGTAAGAAATCTTCTTCCTCACTTTGCGCGAAAATGATGAAGTGTTCTTTGACAAGTAATTATATAAAGTTGAGTAGATAAATAAAATGCGAAAACTAAGCAACCCCTTCCGCTCGTAAAATAATCAAGGTATCGAAAGAATCTCATCCCTCTAAGTAGTTCACTTGGTAGGATTCCTAGTGTATAATGCAAATGATGTTGATTTATATCTATACATAACAAGGAGGTTTTTTTATGAGCATTCATATTGAAGCAAAACAAGGCGAAATTGCTGAATCTATTTTATTACCTGGCGATCCATTACGTGCAAAGTATATTGCGGAAACATTTTTAGAGGATGTAACTTGCTATAACAACGTGCGTGGCATGTTAGGTTTCACTGGAACTTATAAAGGAAAGCGTGTCTCCGTTCAAGGTACAGGCATGGGTGTTCCTTCTATTTCTATTTATGTTAACGAATTAATCCAAAGCTATGGAGTGAAAAACTTAATTCGCGTAGGTACATGTGGCGCAATTCAAAAAGATGTAAAAGTACGCGATGTTATTATCGCAATGACAGCTTGTACAGATTCTAATGTGAATCGTTTAATATTCCCAGGGTTTGATTTTGCACCAGCTGCAAACTTCGATCTTCTAAAGAAAGCATATGATGCTGGAACAGAAAAAGGATTACACGTTCGCGTTGGTAATGTCTTAACAGCAGATGTGTTCTATCGCGAGAGTATGGACATGGTTAAAAAGTTAGGTGAGTACGGTGTATTAGCAGTAGAAATGGAAACAACTGCCCTTTATACATTAGCAGCAAAATACGGCGTAAACGCATTATCTGTATTAACTGTAAGTGACCATATCTTCACTGGAGAAGAAACAACATCTGAAGAGCGTCAAACTACATTTAACGAAATGATTGAAATCGCTTTAGATGCTGCAATTCAACAGTAATATGCAAAAGAACTTGTCATACGTCTGGCGGGTTCTTTTTGTCATATATAAAATGAAAATACAATTCAACTTCATTAACAATTTATATGACTTTTTACAAAAAACTACTCCAGAACGGGACAGATTTTCAATTCCTATTTTCTTTTGACGTTTGTTATAATAAAGAAAATATTTATACAAGTACTCTTTTATGAGGTGAAAAAGTGAAAAAAAGAAGTATCGTCTTTAAACTATTTTTATTAACAGCAGCACTATTTACTATTACTTTTCTCCTTTTTTTCATTGGACAATCGCTATATTTAGAAAAATTTTATATCGATAAAAAAGTAAAAACCGTCCAAACTGCTTTTGAAAAGTTTTTATCAAATTATAAAAAAAGTGATGGTTCGTTTGAAGAAACAAGAAAATTGAAACAAGAGTTTCACGAAAAAACCAATGCTGACATCGTTTTTTTAGACCGTAACGGAATTATAAAAGATGAAAATAATTATTATATTGAAATTGTTGATACTACATCTAATAAAACATTTTCGATTCCACTTAACAATATTTTAACGATAGATGAATACAATAAATTCATGAACTTACAGCTAAAAAATAATGTTCTTATTCAAGTAACAGGAATTTTAAAAGACAATATAATTATCCCTGCTCGAATTGGAACCTCCTATAATTCATGGCAAAATGATAATCTTATATCTGACTTTAAACTATTTAATATTGATTTACCAAAATCTCAGAACAACAAGTATTCCAAAACTCCAACACTTCACTTTGATACATTTGAAGGGGTTATTTCTAAAATACACCTTCCTTCCAAAAATGAGATTCGCCTTGCAAATAATTTAGAGATATTACAAGCTGCTCAGCACTTGGGATTATCTATCGTGCTTGGTCAAACGGATCCAAACAAATTAACTACTTATACAATAGGTGGCGAGGATGAAGTTAAAAGTCAAATTTTTGTACAACCTATTATTGAAAACAAAGAAATTAAAGAATTTGCTTTTGCAATGACTTCCTTACAGCCTGTCGATGAAGCAATGCTCGTTTTAAAAGATTATTACGTCTATGCATTAATCATCGTATTTTTTGTTATCATTTTGCTATCCTTTTATTATTCAAAAATCATTGTTAAGCCGCTTATAAAAATGAATCGTGTTACAAAAAAAATGGCTAATTTTGATTTTAGTGAAAAATTACCTGTTTCAGCAGATGATGAAATCGGTGGTTTATCTAATAGTATTAATACACTATCTGTAAACTTAAAAGACCGAATTGACCGATTAAATGTCGCAAATGCGAAATTACAACAAGATATCGAACGAGAACGCCAATTAGAAAGAACTCGAAAAGAATTTATTTCTGGTGTATCTCATGAACTAAAAACACCGCTAAGCGTTATTAGAAGTTTTGCAGAAGGCATTAAAGATGGTGTCAGCAAAGATACCACATACTATACGGACGTTATTCTAGAAGAGACAGAAAATATGAATCGACTCATCGTTGAAATGCTGGAACTAGCAAAACTAGAATCTGGCACGTATAAATTAGAAATGACCGCCTTTTCCATTGGTGAACTTGTTCAACAAGTATATACAAAGCTATTATTTAGTGTGGAGGAAAAACACTTACAAGTAGAGATTGATGCAAATCCTTCTATATATGTCGAAGCAAATCGAAATCGTATTGAACAAGTTGTTGTGAATTTACTCAGCAATGCCATCCGCTATACACCTGATGGTAAAGAAATCAGTATTCGCGTTATAGAGAAAGAAGATAAAGTAAAAGTAGAAATTGAAAACACTGGTAATCCAATTCCAGATGAAAGCTTACAAAAAATATGGGATCGCTTCTATCGTTTAGACGCCTCACGAAGCCGCCATACTGGAGGAACTGGACTTGGTCTATCTATTGTAAAAAACATTTTAGAACTTCACCGTGCCGGCTACGGTGTGTATAACACCGATGATAGTGTTGTGTTTTATTTCGATTTACAAAAAGTAAAAGAAGTCAAATAATTTGTCTCAATTTCACTAGGAGTTCACATGGAATTCACACTCTCCCTTTATAGTAGTAACCAAGTTAATCCTTTCCTTTACACATATAAAAGAGGAGAGTGCGTGAAATGAAACAAGCAGGACAACCTATTCAAAACGAAAAACAATTAGAAAAAATCAAAAATATACTTTTACAATCTTCGAAACGTGATGGCTTATTATTCGTATTAGCTGTAAATTCGGGCCTAAAAGTAAGTGAAATCTTACAATTAAAAGTCGGTGATGTGATTGATGAAAACGAAAATGTTCGCCATTCCATTTTATTTTACAATGAAAAAGTAAAGAAACATAAATGGTTTGCTGTAAACGAAGACTTACAGCACGCAATCGAAGATTACATGAAAGAACGTAAAACATGGAAAAGAAATGAACCATTGTTAAAGTCTCAAAAAGGAACAAAATCCATTACAAGACAGCACGCATGGTACATTTTAAACAAAGCTGCAAAAGAAGTTGGTTTAGAAGGGATTAGCTCACATACACTTCGAAAAACTTGGGGATATTGTGCATACAAATCTGGTGTTGATATTGCATTTTTACAACACTTCTTTGATCACAGTACTCCATCCAAAACTTTAAAGTATATCGGTATTGCATAAAAGAATACACATAGTTCTTATACATAAAAAAGGGTACCAACTTTATGACTGGTAGCCTTTTTTATGTTTTATATTCTCTTTTCTTGTTTCTCCTATATTGTAGTGGTACTCTAATAACAAGGGGGAGAAATTATGAGCACATTAACAATTGAATTACCAAAAGAAATAGCAGAAAAACTCGGTTTATTAAAACAAGCTTATCAAAAGAAAACAGGTGCTACAATCTCAGAAAGCACACTCGTTCAATCACTTATCTCCAAGGAGTTTATTCAAGAAATAACTCCTTTTGATTTACAACAGTATGTCACTGAAAAAGAACAGCGTTAATCGCTGTTCTTTCTTTATTCCTCCTCTTTTTTCTACACTTGAATCTTAACCAGTCTACTTCTGCCTAAACCAGAATACTACTGAATCTTTTCCAAAATACATGAGATTTTTTATTTTATTTCTGAAAAACTATTGACAATGATAATGATAACCATTATCATTTATTACGAAGCCAACAATTGATGAATCAAACAAACGCTCAGTAACACATTGTTACCCCTCTTTTTCATATAGAAAACACTGTACATTCCCCCTGTTTGTACAGTGTTTTTCTTTTTGTCCCGCTATTCGTGAACAGTAAAAACTTCTCTTCCAACTTTAGCAAGAGCAAAAAAGTTAAGTGTGGAATTCACTTTATACTTATTCAAATAAATTAAGCTGTTCCGGCTTTGGTTCTCCATATGTAATATTCATCATTTCCATGAGTTGTTTTGCATTATCCGCAGCATCTCCGCCTGAATTATTGTTAAATAATACGTATATGTTCTTTGTCTTCTTCTGTAATCTCGCTAATCGTTCTACCCATTCTTCTAACTCTTTTTTATTGTAGCGATATAAGCAGCGCACTGCCCGCCAATTTTCTCCTTTATCGAGCCATCCATGAACATTACGACCATGAAAACGAATCAGTGCCATTTCAGAATGAGTTGCTTCTAATACAAGTGGAACAGAACCAATTCCAGCTTGCGGCTCATCACAAATCGTGTGAATCCACTTTTCCTGTTCTAAAAATTGCAATGTCTTATCATACATATTGGAATGAAACCATGTTTGATTTCGGAACTCTATGGCACAAGGTAACCCTTCCATTTTTTCTTTTGTATAACGAAGTAAATCTACATTTTTCTTCTGACAATCAAACCAAGGTGGGTACTGAAATAATATCATCTTTAATTTACTTGTTTCTTGAAGCGGGAGAATCGATTGTTTAAATACCTCAAACATCTCATCAATTGTTGAAAATGGGATTTCGCCCTGCATATGTCCTGTCATTCCTTGGTATGCTTTAACAACAAAGGAAAAATCTTTTGGTGTTTCTCCGGCCCACTTTGTATAATTTCGAGCTGGCTGCATTGCATAAAATGAACTATCAACTTCAACAATGGGAAAATACTCACTATATATTCGCAATTTATTTCTATTTTCATAGGAATCTGTATATAAAGAATCATGATCTCCCCATCCTGTTAATCCAATGGAAATCAATCTCATTCCTCCTTTCTCCTATTCACATTCATCTTATCGCATTCCATGCTTTATTTCAGAATCTCTTTATAAAAATATGATATACTAGGTGGAAAAATTTTAAAATTGAGGAGTTATTTATTTATGCTTCAAGAGGATACTATTTTATCTCATGAAAATCAAATAAAAGAATTAGAAAATAAGGTTCGTTTTTATGAACAATTAGTGAGTCAATTACCACATCATTTTACATATGAAAATCCCCAATCTCTTTTCGAATCTTTCTTTAAAAGTACTTCATTTTGATTATTCAATATCTCTACTCCTACTGTCAGAGCATGCTTAAACAATACAACCGATTCTCCTTCTTTACGTTTCTTTACCTCAAATTTACCCTAGCTTAACGCTCATTTTGTATGATAAATAATGAAGACACTGATAGGAAAGAGGGATGAAAATGAAAGTTTTATCGTCAATACGCTTTTGGATCACCCTTATATTCTGTATCGTTTTATGTTCAGGACTCTTTTTGACTTTAGAATACACCTCAACATCACAAGCAGCAGAAAACCGCAAGATAGCTTCATACGAGCTATTATATGCAAAACAAAATACAGTACCTCTTTCGTCTTCCACACATAAAGAAAAAAGAGTCATGAAAGGAATGATTATTACAGAAGCTTCCGCTTATCATGATCTAATTCAAATTGCAAAAGAGATTCAAGAGCAATATAACGATCAAGAAATTGATGAGGTTACATTATCCATTCACAATAAAAATACTGGAGAATATGAAGAAGATCTACCTTATGAACCAGTTAGCAAAGGAACCATTTCTATTACTTATAGCTCACCAGTTCATGCTAATACAAGTGTTCTTCTCAATAAATAATCATTCATCCTCTACGGGATTTTTTCACTTCATGTAAAAAAGAGGCGAATATAATCATTCGCCTCTTTTTCTTCTTAAAAGAATGGAATCCACTCTTTCACTTTATCCAGCCATTCTTTTTGTTGGTCTTTTCTTTGTTTTTCTTCTTCTTTTCGTCTTTTTTCTTCTTCAATCGTCTTTAACTGTTTTGTATACTCTGTTTCTGATATTAACGATAACTGAAATGCTTTTTGAGCAGGATTTTCATCAGCCTTTTTCATGATATCTCGGAACATCGTCGTCGTAATTTGGCTACCACCTGGTACATAATGTTCGCTATCTGTCTTATCGTATCCTACCCAGATTGCACCAACTAAATCTGGAGTATAACCAACAAACCAAGAATCTTTCGCTCCACTACTTGGACCACCTACAATTTGAGTTGTTCCTGTTTTACCAGCTGTATCAATATTTTTAAGCTTTGCTTTTTCACCCGTCCCCTTTTCAACAACACCTTTTAGTAAGTACGTCATTTTTTGGGCGGTTTTCTCACTCGTTACACGAGTTTCTTTTTTATACCATTTTCCAACCGTTTCCCCTTCGGCATTTTGGATTTCCCTAATTGCATGTCCTTCAACTTGTACACCATCATTAGCAAGAGTTGCATAAGCCTGAGCCATTACAAACGGAGAAGTTCCAGTATGCATTCCGCCTAAAGCAATAGGGTAAGTACGGTCTTCCTCTTCTAATGGAATACCAAAACGCTCTAACGACTTCAAACCTTTTTCTAATCCGATTTGTTCTAATAACCAAACCGCTGATACATTGTAAGACTTTGCGACCGCTTCATACATTGTAACATCGCCATGAAAAGTATGATCACTGTTTTGGGGCGTATAATCTTTTATAGTAAGCGGTTCATCTTTTAACACATCATACACTTCATACCCTTGCTCTAAAGCTGGCACATATACCGCAAAAGGCTTCAAAGTTGATCCTGGTTGCCTTTTTAATTGCGTTGCATGATTAAATTGTAAAAATTGATATGATCCCCTACCACCAACTAATGCTGGAACACCACCAGTTTTTGGATCCATAAGCACAATCCCCGTTTGCATCATTTGATCTGAACTGCTTCCTTTAAAGTAATTATCATTGTTGACAACATCCTCTACCGCCTGTTGCTTTTTCGGATCAAGCTCAGTATAAATACGATAGCCGCCAGCTAAAATTTCATTTTGCGTTAATTCATATTTCTCCATCGCTTCTCTTACAATATAATCTACATATTGCGAGTATTTTCCTTTGTACTTATCATCAACACCTCGGCGTAAAACAAGACCCGTTTCTTTCTCCTTGTTATACTGCTCTTCTGTAATATATCCTTGCTCTTTCATTAATGCTAAAACAACGTTACGTCTTTCAATTGATTTATTAAAATTTTTATACGGCGAATAGGTCGATGGCGCCTTAATTAATCCTGCTATTGTTGCAGCTTCTGCTATTGTTAAATCCTTTACCTCTTTATCGAAGTATGATTTAGCAGCTTTTTTTATACCCCAAGCACCTTCACCAAAGTAAATTTGATTCATATACATTTCAATAATTTCATCTTTTGTATACGTACGCTCTATTTTTTTTGTTAAAAAGTACTCTTTAACTTTCCGTGAAAATGTGCGTTCTTGTGTTAAAAATACATTTTTTGCAAGTTGTTGCGTAATTGTACTACCACCAGCAACTACTTCCCCCGCAGTAAGGTTTTTTAATACCGCACTCATAACTCCACTATAAGAAATACCATGATGTCTAAAAAAATTCTTATCTTCCACCGCTACAATTGCTTGAACCATAATATCAGGAATATCTTTTCTTTTAATTCCTTCTGTTTTTGAAGATGATAGCTTCGCTGCCACTTCTTTATTTACATCATAAATAAGTGTCGGTTGCGGAACAGCCTGTTTTAATGCCGATATGTCTTGAATGGATATCATTATATTTACAACAACAAATAGAGTAATAAATAAACCGCCAAAAATAAATAATATATTGCGCAGTTTCTTCCTCTTGTTGAACCACTCAAGCATGTTCTTTAAATGAGTGTTGTTCAATTTCATTGATCCACTTCCTTCATTTGTTTACACTCTTATTAGAAAAAGGAAGAAACTCCCTCCTTTTAAATTCATTATAATATCGTAATACCTCCTTAGGTGTAAAGTATTTCTTTTACATTCATACTTTTTACAAGAAAAGGGCATTCTACAAGTAAGATATTCATTATTGATTATTAATATTATTAATACATCAATGTGCGTTATGTTAAGTTTTTGTAAACTTTTCGATAAAATGTTTTAAAAAACGACAGTTTTTTGTTAGAATTGACTAGCCAATGTATTTTACATATATTACTTTTTGGTGGGGGTAACAATAATGGTCTTTAAATCGAAAAAAGATAAATTTTCTGAAATGTTAATGAATGTTTCTGAAAATTTAAAAGAAGGCGCGCAGTTCTTTGTGGAGTATAAGATTAAGAGTGCTAGTGATCTTAAGGAATTTTCTATGCGCATGAAAGAATATGAGTCAAAAGGTGACTCATATATTCACGAAATCATCATGGAGTTAAACAAAGCATTTATCACTCCTATTGAACGTGAAGACATCCTGCAACTTGCAATGAGCATGGATGATGTATTAGACGGATTAGACCACAGTGCTGGCTTATTCGAAATGTATTCTATCACTGAAGCAGATGAATACATGATTAAATTTGTTGAAGCAATTAATCAATGTGCGATTGAGATTGCCGCTTCTGTAGAATTAATGTCTAATAAGAAATTGCTTGATATTCGCACAAACGCAATTAAGATCAAAGATTACGAATCGCAATGTGATGATATTCGTCGTCATGCAATTAAGCATTTGTTCTCTCGCGAGAAAGATCCAATTAAAATCATTCAGTACAAAGAGATTTACGAAGAATTAGAAGAAGTAGCTGATAGCTGCCAAAGCGTAGCAAACGTGTTAGAAACAATTATTATGAAGAACGCATAAGGAGTTTGATCATGGATACAGTCTTGATTTTAACTGTTTTAATAGTCATTTGTGCTTTAGCTTTCGACTTTATTAACGGATTCCATGATACAGCGAACGCCATTGCGACAGCTGTTTCTACAAAAGCTTTGAAGCCGCGACAAGCCATTATTATGGCTGCTATTATGAACTTTTTAGGTGCAATGACATTTACAGGTGTAGCAAAAACAATTACAAAAGATATCGTTGACCCGTTTGCTTTAGAACACGGTTCATATGTTATTTTAGCTGCTCTGCTTGCTGCAATTGCTTGGAACTTAATCACTTGGTACTATGGAATCCCAAGTAGTTCTTCGCATGCAATTATTGGTGCAATCGCAGGTGCTGCAATTGCTGCTGCTGGTGTAAGTGCTATTAACTTCAAAGGATTTATTAAAATTATTGAAGCTTTAATTATTTCACCGATCATCGCATTTGTTATTGGTTTTATTGTGTATAGTATTTTTAAAGTTGTCTTTAAAAACTTTAACTTAACGAAAACCAATAAAAACTTCCGTCTATTCCAAATCGGAACGGCGGCATTACAAGCTTACACACATGGTACAAATGATGCTCAAAAAGCAATGGGTATTATTACTATGGCATTAATGACAACTGGTCTCCATAATTCTAGTGATATCCCGATATGGGTTCAATTCTCATGTGCAGTTGCAATGGGTCTTGGTACTTCTGTTGGTGGATGGAAAATTATCAAAACTGTCGGTGGACAAATTATGAAAATTCGTCCTGTAAACGGAGTAGCTGCTGATTTATCGTCATCTCTTGTAATTTTCGGAGCAACATTTATTCATTTACCAGTTAGTACAACGCACGTTATCTCTTCTTCTATTTTAGGAGTAGGTTCTTCTCATCGTGTAAAAGGTGTAAAATGGGGAACGGCACAACGTATGTTAATTACATGGGTTATTACGCTTCCGATTTCCGCTTCATTAGCTGCTTTATTTTATTACCTATTACATTTCATGTTCTAATCAAAAGTCGTTTTCCTTATTTTTCTAGGAAGGCGACTTTTTTGTGAACAAACCTATTTCTTAAGAAAAATGTGTATAATGAGTGTTGAATGAGTTATACAGAGGAGTTGTCAATTTTGGAATACATCATGTTACTTTTCATTGGTTTACTGGCAGGAACAATCGGGAGCCTAGTTGGGCTTGGTGGGGGAATTATTATTGTCCCTTTACTAATTGGACTGCATAGTCTATCACCACAGCTCGCAGTTGGAACTTCAATTGTGACGGTCGTTTTCACCGGTTTATCTTCTACTCTTACTTATATGAAGCATAAGCGAGTAGATTATAAAAGTGGACTTATTTTATTTATTGGTAGTGGTCCTGGTGGCATTATTGGATCGTGGGCAAACAGATTTTTAAATCAGGATACTTTCTCTTTATACTTTGGAATCTTCCTTATTTTCATATCGGTCCTTCTCATGTTACGCGATAAATTGAAACCTCTTTCCCTATCAAATGCAACTGTTATTAAGCGCTCTTTTACAGATGCTGAGGGCAATACTGTTCATTATCAATTTCCACCGTTTCTTTCTATCATTATCGCATTTGCAGTCGGTTTCATATCTGGATTATTTGGAATTGGCGGAGGTGCACTGCTTGTTCCAGCAATGATGCTTCTCTTTGCTTTCCCGGCACAAATCGCTGTCGCGACTTCAATGTTTATTGTCTTTTTATCTGCGATTGTAAATTCTTTAACCCACATCTCTTTCGGAAATGTTAGCTGGATTTACGCAGTAATTCTTATTCCTGGCGCTTGGGTTGGAGGAAAAATCGGGGCTTATATTAATACGAAATTAAGCGGTAATGCTATAATTAATTTATTACGTATTACATTGATTATTCTTGGTACTAAATTAATTATTACTTCATTTCTATAACGTGTTCTTTTTAGAATACGTTTTTTTATTATACGCAAGAATATAAAAATGACCCTAACAAGACACATAATACTACGCACACACACAACAACATCAAATTTGAAATATGTAATTTGTTCAAGTTGACCACTCCTATACTTGTGACTGTTATCCTTATGATAGCGAAAAAACAGGTACCTTGCCGTTACAATGTGCTAACAATGCAAAATCAATTATTACAAATTTCAGCTGTTTGTTGCATACAGTTGTATAATCTATCGATTCAATAAAAAAAGATGTCATATTGACATCTTTTTAGTGAAGGAGTGACCACCCCATAAAATCTTCATGTACTTGACGTGCTCGTTTATCATTTCGGTCATACAGTTCAGCATAACTATCTGTCTCTTCATCGTAAGCCATTGTATAAATAATTTGGCCATCTATTTCCACTGATAGAACGACTCCACCTTTCATCTCCTCCACATGTATGGTGGCATTAGCTGGAATTTTCATATCAGTCATCTTCGCATCTAACAATATACTAAACCCCCTACAGCGTATTCATTGCTAGTACTATTACACACTAAATAGTATACTACTGTAATAGCATACATTTCGTCAATAAAATTGCTGTTTTGTAAGCTTATCTTCTTTTATATTTATATTTTTAATACAGAAACACTATAAATCGGTTAAAATGAACCAGTAGGAATGCTTAAATGAGGTGCTAACATTGATTTTACATAAAGGAGACATATTATTTCGTCAAGGTGAAGAAGGGCCCTTATACTTTATTAAAAGTGGTCTATTGAAAGTTGTTCGATTACAAGAAGATGGAACACCATTTTTATTTAACATCATTGTTCCTGGTGAAACAATTCCTCACCATTCTTTAATTTCACCGAAGGAGTATCATGGTACAACAATTGCTTTAATGAAAACAGAAGTCGAGCCTATTATAAGTAATACATGGTATGAAAAACTACAGGAGAATCCAGAATCATATGCTGATATCGCCATGCAACTACAAACGAAATTACGAATGATGCAAGAGCGAATTGATCAATTAACAACAGTTTCTCCAAAAGAACGACTCCATCGTTTACAAGAATGGTTTGCCTTATATTTAGGAGAAATTTCTATCTATGAAATATTAACACAAACCGAAATTGGTCAACTCATAGGAGTACGACGCGAAACAGTAAATCGCTTATTACGAGAGCAAGCAAAAAACGAGGTGCAATAACACCTCGTTTTTTCTTTATAACCCCATTCTTATATAGCAAGGTGGTAGTTGCTATTGCAAGCTTGCTGCTGGTCCAAAAAATTCATAATGAATACGCTCAGATGGAACGCCCCACTCTAGTAATGCCGCATGAATATGTTTCATAAATGGTACTGGACCACAGAAATAAAATTCAGCTTCATTTGTCGGAACGATAGATTGTAACCAAGCTAAATCAACAAATCCTTCCTTATCAAAGTTTTTCACCTGTAAATCTTGTTCTGTTGGTGAAGAGTAGCAAGTATATACTTTTACTTGTTCGTGTGTTTCAGCAACTTTTTGCACATGATCTTTCATTGCATGTACACGGCTGTTTAATGCTGCATGAATAAAGTATATATCACGATTCAACTCTTGTTCAGTTAAAGTATTAAACATACTCATCATCGGCGTAATACCAACACCACCACTTATTAATACAACCGGTAAGTTTGAATCCATATTTAATACAAAATCTCCCGCTGGTGCACTTATTGGTAAAATATCACCTTCTTGCACATGGTCGTGTAAATAATGAGATACCTTTCCATCTGGAGTATCTGCAACCGTTTCACGTTTTACACTAATACGGTAGTAGTCTTTTCCAGAAGCATCTGATAGACTATACTGACGATTATGTGTATATGTTTCGCCTTTTATATTGATTTGAACCGTTACATACTGACCAGGTAAGAATGTTGAAAGCTCTCCACCATCTTCCGGTTTTAAATAAAACGATGTAATTACGTCGCTTTCTTTTTCTTTTTTCACAACGACAAAATTACGGAAATCTCTCCAGCCGCCTTCTTTTTTCGCTGCCTCTTCATACATTCCTGCTTCAACACTAATAAATGCATCAGCAATAACACCATAAGCTTCTCCCCAAGCATTTAATACTTCCTCTGGCGCCCCTGCAACTTCTTTAATTGCTTGTAATAAGCATGTACCTACAATTGGATAATGTTCTGCTTTAACGCCTAAACTTCTATGTTTATGAGCAATTTGTTTTACAACAGGAATGATGACTTCTAAATTATCAATATATGTCGCTGCTGCATACACAGCGTTCGCTAATGCTTGTTGTTGTCTACCTTTTTTCTGGTTTGTATGATTAAAAATATTCAATAACTCAGGATGCTCTGAGAATAAAATTTGATAAAATCGTGTTGTAATCTCAACACCTTTTTCTTGTAATAATGGTACTGTTGATTTTACAATTTCAATTGTTTTTGCACTTAACATGGTATCCCACTCCTTTATTTTCTTAACTATTGTTAGTGTAAACAAAATATACAATGAACGTTGTGATTTTAATCACTATAAACACGGTGTTTTTGTGAAAAATATATGAACGATTCAAATTACTCTCACATTACTGCTATTAAATCACCCTGTCCATACTTTACCTATCGTTCCCACAAAAAAATAAGCTAACCAAAACAGGCTAGCTTATGACTGCGATTGTAGGACTTGTTCAATGACCTGTACATCTTTTCCGTCTCCAAACTCTGTGTATCCCCATATATTTGTTTCACCTGTATATTTATTTACAAAAATGTCTAAATCGTGATAAACACGGTGAGCATAAACTACATATTCAATTTTCCTAGTTTCTATGCCCTTTTTCATTATTTCATAACTTCGTCTTACATCTCTCTTCATCTTCTCATTTTTTATTTCTTTATATATATCTTTTAAAGACGGTTCTTGTTCTTGAAACCACTGCACAAGGTGATTCCAATCCCCTTCCGTATACTTCTCAGCTTTACCATAATTTAAGAAATTGTTATAATTTTCATGTGTCGTGCGGATGAATTGTAATACATTTTTCTTTTCTTCCACACGCTCCACGTTTGGTATTGCAGATATGCCAGCAGGTTTATTTGCATAGTATAACAATACTTTCAGACATCCATAGCTCGCAATTCCCATCACAATTATAGTTCCAAGTATGGCAAATATTTTCTTCATATACCAAACTCCTTTTCCACTATGAACATTACATTTATTTTCACAAATCGTTATATTTGTAACATTCTCTTGTAAAAACGGAATTCCTGTATAAATACTTCTCATCATTTCGACACTGTTTTTCTACACATTTCGCTGTGGCAAGTATTCCTGTAAAATGAAATGCCCTTCGTAAGCAGCATAACCTAATATTGCAAGTAATCCCATATAACAAACAAACACTATCCACCTTGCTTTAGCATCTACTTTATAATAATCTTCTTGTTGTTTCTTTTCTTTTTTCCATTCATTCATTTTTCTTTCTGATACTTCTAATGTTTCTTTTATCCGAAGTAAATGTTCTTCTTTTTCATCTTCATACGGTACATAATCAAACTGCTCAAATTTGGGTAATAAGTACTCCAATACTTCAATCCTTTGACGCTCTCCTGTTTCTAACCGATTCTCTTTTTCTTTTTGCTTTAATAGATTCATTTCATGATGGATCATATAGATTGTTCGATGTACGGCTTCTGTTTCTTGAAATTCCTCTTGAAATTTGGCAAGATATGTTTTCAGCACATCTACTTTATAGCCCAGTTCTTCTATCGGTTTATTTCGCTTCATTATTCTATACAATTCCATACAACCTATTATAAAAATAAAACCACCCATAATGCTTTTGAAGAAAATAGAATAACCCAGTAATACAACCAGACCTACGATCCAAATTTTTGTACTTACAACGGAAATAATTCGTCCTCCATCTAACGGAGAAACCGGAATCAAGTTAAAAAAGTTCAACATACTTCCAAGTAAAATAACAAGGGCCCAAAATGGTTCATTTGTTATCATATAGAGCGGAATAGCTGGTAAAAATGATAATAATCCAAAAAGAGGCCCCATGTATGCAAGATATGCTTCATCCTTTGCATTTTTCGGCAACTCTTTCATTCCAATAAGAGCACCCATAAATGGAATAAAAATTGCTGGAGATGTCGGTATACCTTTTCTTCTTGCTGCCCACAAATGTCCCATTTCATGAACAAAAAGCAGATAAATCAGTGCTACACCAAATTTCCAACCATATATAGTTGCATATGCCCCAAGTGAAAGTAACATACTAAACACCGTTGAAAATTTTGCAAATTTTAAAATTGCGAATACCCATTTCAGCTTAGAAAGCAGAAATATTCCTACTGCGGCTAAAATTCCCCATAATCCTTTTGTATTATTCTTTTTCATATTCCTCTCCTTTGCTCTCTCTTTTTTTCCATTATGCCATATTTTTTTATTTTATTGGAAATCATGTTTATAACATCCAAATTTAGACGAAAATAACATTGAAAGGAGGTCGCACAAAATGACATTACAATCTTTCATAATAGGTACTCTTTCCTTTTTAGCTTCCACACTTATTTTTTATACAGTTAGTTATGTACTACTATTAGATTGGTTACCGAATCACCTATTAATTTCCTTGATTGTTCTTTCTGCTCTTATGATTTCTTATCTTATTACACGAAAATCAATTAATGAGCCTTCTACAAAAACAAAATAATAGAGTGGGCCTTCGGGCTCACTCTATTATCATTTCCTAGGAAAAATTGTATCTATCTTTGTAAATTCATTTTTTCACCATAATCTTTTACAATTTGAATAATATTTTGAAATGTACCGACTTTTGCTTTATTATGATTTAATACTTGTAAATCATAATGATCATAATAAGTTTCTAATGCTTTTAGCTGAGAAGTTGATGCACTCTCTATAGGTACAGTAAGGTGTACTTCATACTTTTTATATCCTTCTCTAACTTTTTCTCCTGCAATAGGCCCACTCATTTTTTTTTCGACTATCTGTTGTACTTTTTCCGGAAAGATCAATTGAAAATAATACTCTCCTTCTGTTTCTAACGTTTTATATAAAGAATCCGAGATGGTATAAAATACAGTGTAGTTAATTTTTTTCTCATCCGTTTTAATATGGAAAGCAGTAATTTGCATGTCCTTTTTTGTCACTTCTGTTAAAACGTTCCCTTTTGTATCATCATTTTTCTGCTTTTCACCAATTGAAAGTATTGATAAAAGCTTTTCTGTATCAGGTTTTGTAAGCATATACGTCCCTTTTTGATTTTGCAGCCAACCCTCGCGTGATTCTCCTCTAAGCCACGCACGATACGTTTCCTTCTTTCCCTTCTTCTCAACCTGTATTTCATACTCTGGTTCCCCAAAACTTCCTGTTATCTCTTGTTTCTCAGCTTTATTCATAATATCCACTACAATCTTTGCTTCTTCCTGTTTTAAAACCTTTTCTATCTTCCCTTTTTGTATAACCGTTACTTGTAAGGTTCCCTCCATACGACTCACCGTCTCTTCTACTTGTTTCTTCTCCTTTTTTTGTTCCATTTGACCACATGATGCTAATAATAAGACAAATAAAAATAGTAAATATTTCTTAATCAACCCTATTTCCCCCTATTTAGCATAAGAAATGCTTATTATTCTTAACAATAAAACAAAAACGTTATGTACGATGGAATAAGATATACTATATATGAAGGGAGGCTTTCACATGTCCATTAATTTTCACGATCCTAATAATAAGTATACCTATGCCACACGCAACGCAGACGTTTCTTGGGGTGAAATGATCCAAAGCATTATAGATGTAAAAAATAAAAAAATAATCGATATTGGCTGCGGTGGCGGCATTTATACGAAAGAGCTTTCATTTATGGGGGCTAAAAAAGTTGTTGGTTTCGATTTTTCAAAAGAAATGTTACAAGCCGCAGAAGAAAATTGTGCTGCATTCTCAAACATCTCATTTGTTCATGGCGATGCACATCATCTCCCATTTGTTAACGAAACATTTGATATTGTAATTTCCCGTGCTGTTATTCATCATTTACAAGACATTCCTAAATTTTTACTAGAAGCTTCTCGTATCTTAAAAAAAGATGGAATGTTGATTCTGCAAGATCGAACAATTGAAGATTGTACAATTCCCGGAAGCCCAGAACACATTCGTGGGTATTTTTTCTCTATTTATCCGAAACTCATTCAAACAGAGGCAAAACGAAGACCAAAGGCTGCCTTTGTACAGCAATTATTAACAAAAAGCGGTCTACACCCTCTACCGTTTCAAACGATATGGGAAATTCGAAAGATTCACGATTCGATTGAAACATTACTACAAGATTTGTCGCCACGAATAGGTCGATCTATTTTATACGAACTAACAGACAGCGAACTTTCTCAGCTTCTACACCATATTCACACTGAACTGAACAACATTGCTCCAATTGTCGAACGTGACCGCTGGACGATTTGGAGCGCTACAAAAGCGTAAGGAAGCCTCACATCATTTTGTGAGGCTTCCTCCTTTCATAATCTAATTTTGCAACACTCTTGATAGCCTCCACTTCTGGCCTGTGCACTTCCACACTTCGGACATACTAAATATCTAGATTGATTTGTCAACAAACTACCTTTTTGAAAGAGTAACACTTCTGCTTGTTTAAACGAACGTGAATAATATAACCATATAAAACCACAAATGGCGATAATCCCTAATAATACTCCCATCGCAAGCATTTCAGTCACCTCTTTTTGGTTTGTTTTTTCCAACAAGTGGATTGTTGTATTATTCTCTATAAATTTTTAAAATTCCTGCTTTCCTTTTTAATTGTCATATTTCTCAAAAAATTTAACAATCCCCCATACAGTTTTACATACTTTTTACAAAAATCGATTCCTCTCCCTCATACAATAAAGTGAAAGCTTTTGCATATTATATTCACTCAATTTCACACATATAAGTCGCTGCTACACAGAATAAAGTATGACCTGCACTCTCTTTCTCCCTTTGCTTTCACCCTTGCATGTGACAGGAAAAGGACCTGGCCGCTTCTATGCATGGCCAAATGCTCCCGTCCCCCTAAAAAGATAGGGGTCTTTATGTCGGTTTTTCAACTTGTATTTATATAGATACATCTCTTTAAAATTTTATTCAAAAAATCTATTGACTTTACTAAAAAAACATGTGAAAATACTGTCAGAATACTTAAATAAAATTCATTGACGAGAACGAGTACGTTATAGGGCTGTTCCCCAGAGAGTTGGCATTTTGCTGAAAGCCAATGTTCAGTACGTAACCGAAAATCATCTCCGAGAAGTAGAACCGAAGAATGTAGTAAGTTCTTACCGGCTGTCCCCCGTTACAAGGAACACGTATCATGTTGTACGTTGCAAAGCCGTATACATATAGATATATTTCTACATGTATAAATTAGGGTGGTATCGCGGGTAAATATAACTCGTCCCTTTATTAAGGGACGAGTTTTTTGTATTCTTACGGATGAATTTTTATAACAGGAGGAACAACAATGAACACCGTATCAAAAAAACATGTATTTTTCACGGGTCTTATGCTATTTTCTTTATTTTTTGGGGCAGGTAATTTAATTTTCCCTCCAATGCTTGGTCAAAATGCTGGTGAACACTTTTGGCCAGCTATGATTGGATTTTTATTAACAGGAGTTGGTTTACCATTATTAACTGTTATTGCAATCTCTCTTTCGGGAAATGGAATGCAGCAACTTGCAAGTCATGTCCACCCAATATTCGGAATTTTCTTTACGATTGTTGTCTATATTGCGATTGGTCCATCTATGGGAATTCCACGTGTTGCTAACGTCGCTTATGAAATGGGCGTTAGCTCCTTTTTACCAGAAGCAGTTCGTACTAGCGAGTTAACATTATTTGTTTATACCATTATTTTCTTTGCCATTGTATATTGTCTCAGCTTAAATCCTTCTAAACTAGTAGACCGGATCGGGAATGTATTAACACCTATTTTATTACTTTCTATTTTCGTATTGTTTGTAAAAAGTGTTTTTACACCACTTGGACAATCAGGTCCAGCAATGCAAGAGTATCAAACTTCTCCAATTTTCAAAGGATTTATGGAAGGTTATTTAACGATGGATACGATCTCAGCACTTGCATTTGGAATTATTGTCGTGAATGCAATCCGTTCTAAAGGTGTAGAAAATCGTAAATCAATTGCTATCGCAACGGCAAAAGCAGGACTTGTTGCAGCTACTGGGCTTGTACTTGTATACGGGGCACTTGGTTGGCTCGGTGCAACTAGCGTTTCTCTTGGATATGCAAAAAATGGTGGACAATTACTGACGGTTATTGTTCAACAATTATTTGGTCCTTACGGTCTTGCTTTATTAGCAGTTATCGTTACATTGGCTTGTTTAACAACATGCGTTGGACTTGTATCGGCATGTAGCCAATATTTCTCAACATTATTTACAAAATTTTCATACAAAAGTCTAGCAGGTATCATTTGCGCATTAGGACTTCTAGTAGCAAATCTAGGTTTAACAAAAATCATTGCGATCTCTGTTCCAGTATTACTTGTTGTATATCCAATCGCTATCGTACTCGTACTATTATCACTACTTCATAAATACTTCGGTGGTTACCGCTCTGTTTATGTCGGTGCTTTAATCGGCGCTGCAATTGTGAGTGTATTCGATGGATTCAAACAAGGAAATATAACAGTCACATTCCTTACTTCTTACTTTGAATTGATCCCTTTATATACTGAAGGAATTGGCTGGCTCTTACCAGCACTAACAGGAGCAATAATCGGTCTTATAATCGCCAAGTTAAAGGGGACAAAACCAGTACCACTAATGGAAAACTCCTCTGAACTTAAAGCATCTTAATCAAAAACTCCCATTAAGGGAGTTTTTGATATTTGATAGGAATCATGATTAAAACTACTTACTCTATATGCTTTCGTATCATACTCAAGATTCATATCAACCGTTTCTACTTTTACCACACCATAACAATCTTTTTGTTTTACTAGAAATAGATAAATCCATTTTAATTTTTCGACATCTAAATCTCTGCTATGCGGAATAAAAAGTAACCTACACTCATTTGCTCTTTCTGTTTTTACTTCGCATGTGGCAGAAAAAGGCCCTGATGACCGCTTCTATGCATGGCCAGATGATCTCTCCCACCTAAAAAGATGGGGGTTTATGCCGGTTTTTTAATTGATATATAGATAATATTCTTCTGTAGCTTCAATTATCGCAATACAATCTGTCTCAATATCATATTGCGTATGAAGTGCCTGTAATGCATTCACGTAATTCCCTAACTTTTCGTTCTTGCTCATTTCAAATATTGTTTGAACTAACATACACACACTCCCCCTTTGTATGTATTATTTTCGCTTAAATGATAGCGCTTTCAATAAATCACATCAATAAAGAAAACTTCCACCACTCCAATAGCTCCTATATGTGTATAGTGGAAGTTCCAACTTATTTTGTTAATTGATGTCTAAACGCATAAATAACCGCCTGTGTACGATCACTTACATTTAATTTATTTAAAATATTACTCACATGCGTCTTTACTGTTTTGAGTGCAATAAATAGCTCATCTGCAATTTCTTGATTACTCTTACCCTCTGCAATTAATAATAAGATTTCAAACTCTCTTTCTGTTAAATCTTCATGCAAAGGTTGTTCTTTTTTTTGACGCATTCGGGACATCATCTTCCCAGTAACTTTTGGTTCTAACACTGTTTCTCCATCATAAGTCGCTCGTACTGCATCTGCAATATCACTTGCTCTTGACGTTTTTAGCAAATAACTTGTCGCCCCTGCCTCAATAACAGGATATAACTTTTCATCATCTAGAAAGCTTGTTACGACTACAATTTTAGCCTCAGGCCATTCTTGAATAATCGCACGCGTTGCCTCAACGCCATCCATTTCATCCATAACAAGATCCATTAAAATAATATCCGGTCTTAATTCTAGCGCTAATTCTGAACCTTTTCTTCCATTTTCAGCTTCCCCAACTACTTCGATATCTGGTTGAGTCGATAAATATGCGGATACACCCATTCGAACCATTTCATGATCATCAACAAGCAATACTTTAATCATGCTGCTCCCCCTCTCTCTCTATCATAATTGGTACTTTTACTTCAATTTGTGTACCTTTATTCGGAAAACTAAGCACTTTTAATGTTCCACCAATTTCATGGACACGCTCTTGAATAGACCTTAAGCCATATGATCCAGCCTTATTAACACCTACTTCAAACCCAACACCATCATCAATTATTTTTAAAATAGCATATTGATCGATTTGACGAAGACGTACTTCTGTTTTCTTTGCTTTCGCATGTCGTAACGTGTTAGACAACGCTTCTTGTACAATACGGAACAAATGATCTTCCACACCCTTTTTTAATTGGATGGGCTCAATCAACCATTCAATTTTCATATGTTGTTTTCTAGAAAGTTCTGTTAACAGCTCTTCTATACCTTCTGTTAATTTTTTCCCTTCTAATTGTACAGGACGTAAATGAAGAAGCAATGCTCTCATTTCCGATTGCGCATTTACCACCATATTTTCAACAAGTTGCAATTGCTTTCTTGTTGTTTCTGGAATTTGAGTTACCTGTTCATTAATTGCTGACATCATCATAGACATTGCAAACAGCTGCTGACTCACTGAATCATGCAGTTCTCTTGCTAATCGATGCCTTTCTTGAGAAATAGCTTCCTGTCTCATCTCTTCATTCCAATGAGCTCGTTCATTCGTTACCTTTTGAAATAAACCGGCCTGTTCCTCTAATCTTCGGGCCAGCGCAATAACTTTTCGCTCTACTTCATGGAATTCATCTTCCGCAGTAAACGAAACGTCCTTTGGAAAATTCCCACGTTCTACTTCAAACAAAAAAGTATTTAAGCCTTGAATGCGCTGCTGCATATAGTAACCAATGGCATATCCTACAATTCCTCCAATAAGAAGACTTGTACTCATGATTAACAAGCCAATTGGAACAGAAGCAATGGATTCTTTCCATAACAAATCATATACATCTTGTTTACTTTTCCATACATATACAACCGTACAAATAAGTGCAATACTTACAGAAGATAACATAGAATAACGAATGTACATCCATGAAATATTTCTTTGCTTTTTCATTATACTTTCCTCACTTCCGTATCGCCTACGACAAGCGAAGAAATAATTTTAATACGCCGAGGAGCTTCTCTATACTGTTCTGTTTTAAATGTAACATTTCGATTAAATCCTGTTTCTTCATGTCCTGGCAGCAGTACTCTACCAACAATAACAGAGTGATTTAAAGATAATTCAATATCGTACGGAACATACAACCGAATATTTCCAATAACACCACGAATAACAATGACTGTTTCTCCTTCGGGAATCATTGCTGTCGTCAAATCAATTTCAATGTCACAAACCCCATACTGAACATTAATATCCTCTAACTCATAAATATGATCCATCATTCGTACGTTACCTACCATCATATTTTTCAGGTATGGTTCTGTGCGATAAATTTGTTTATCTTCATCTATATATCCTTTTTCCTTAATTTCCACTTGGATAACTTTTTGCTTCTGCTGTCCTTGAATAAGTTGATAACCGATAAAAGCTAAGCAAGCAAATACAACGAGCACAAAAGCCGCTGATGAAAATAGGAAGAATAAAAAAATGAGACCTCCGATAAATAAAAACACGTTCCCTCTCACATAACGATTCTTTTTTCGATAATGCCTTCCGAACACAATCATAATAACTGCAAAAATAAGGCCCCCAGGTTCAAAACGCCCCAAAATCATGTCAAGAAAAAGACCGAATCCAAATATGATGAGGAGCATCCCCACGAATTGTGTTTTTGAAAATTGTTGCTTCATTTCAGCTCCCCCCTTCTTGTTACATATAAATAGAAGAAAAAGGCATTGCTTTCCAACCCCTTTTCTTCTATCACTATATCATAAGCTCATTTTATAATATACTACAATTATTTTATTACTTCTTTGTTTAAAGATACTTCATTTTTTTCTTTCATTTCACGCTCAAGCTTTGCAATTTTCATATCAAATGTATCACGTTCATGATCTTCATTCACGCGAAGCTCTAAATCACGAATATGATCTTCAATTTCTTCAAATCGTAAGAATGGATTATTCTCATCCATTTTATGAAGAGCCGTATTCATACGACGATTTGCATGTGCCATATTTTCGCGTGCCATTAATTCCATGCGTTTTGCATTCATTTCTTTTAGCTTGTTTTTCATTTCAGAAAGACGACGTTCTAACTCATCAATTTGTTCCACTACACCTGCATACATTTCTTCTAAGCGAGCTACTTGCCCTTCATAGTATGCTACTTCTTCTAATGCACGTTCATGCAACTGCATTTCCCCTGCTTCTTTTGCAATTATTGCCTGCTTAGATCTCTTATTTATGAAATAACGAGCCTGCTCAAGTTCACGAGCAAAGTTAGCTTTTAATGTTTTATGTCGCTGAATTAGCTTTTCAATTTTTGTTACTTCACGCTCGCTATCACGTAAATATTGGTTTAACATAGCGATTGGATTTTTTCTTTCTTTCTCATCTAAAACATTATGAAAATCTGCTAAAATTGCATCGCGTACACGTCCAAATAAAGATTGTTTCATTATAATCTTCCTCTCTTCTACTTTATGATTTAATTTGTTTTATATTAGTTTTTCATTAACTTGTTCCACTCATCTTCAAAGTTGCTATATGGTTTAGAACCTTCTGAAGCAGAATTTACTACTACATCTTTTTCTTTTTTCCATTCACGGTATCCGTAGTATAGAACTACCAGTGCTGCGATACCGATTAATGCTGGGGAATTAGAAAGGGCGATTGACAAGCCGATTAAACCGACAATACCCCAAGCTAACTTTCCAAAAAATGATTGTGCTCGCACAAATGATTTATAGCTCCAGTACACAATCCCTGCTCCAATTGCGAATCCTACAATACCAGCAAGACTACCAAGAGCAATTAAGGCCAAAATACCAGCCGCGATAAACGCTAGAAATTGTTTCATCTTGTGCTTGCCTCCCTTCGATTTGATACTCTTATCTTAACTATTTTTTCTTTTTTCCATAACGAGCTTAAGAACCGTTTTCATCTCAGACTTAAGACCGAGTATCATTCAGCCCTTTGCAAATTCCGTATACATGCGTAACGACACTATATGGAAACAAAGACTTTTCTACCACTTCGAATGATTATGTTTGGTTTAAAATTCAATAAAATTGAAAAAGACAATAAATCATCTATATGTGCGAGTCTTCATTAAATTACAACTCTAAAAATTTTTTAGAAAATTATGTTAAAATAAACGAAAGGCTATATGTAGCTCTAAAGTTTAATCAAAATAAAATAGAAAAGGATTGATTATGTGAAAGTCTCTAGAAATCCAAAAGAAATTCACTCACCAGTAGCCCCTTATGTACACCAAATTGAAGTGACTGGACCTAATAGATGGTTAACATTATCTGGACAATTAGGTATGAAAGTTGACGGAACTGTACCTGAAGATCCATTAGAACAAATGAAGTTAGCACTAGACAATATCTTAAAAAATCTTGAATCTGCTAACATGGGTGTTCAAGATTTAACAAAGCTAGTATTTTATTTAGTAGAAGAAATTGACTCTGATCAAAGAAAAAAAGCAATCAGTGACTTTCTTGATGGTCACCTTCCTTGTACGACAATGATTTATGTAGTCGCATTAGCTGCACCTGTCTTCAAAGTTGAGATTGATGCTTGGGCATGTAAAGAAACGAAATAATCCAAATTTTTAAAACAACAAATAATAAAAGCTATGTATCTTCCAGTGTAAATTCTCCTTAATTCATTTTGACTAAATAGCAAATTAAGGAGATAGTTCAATTAAACCAACATTGCATAGTCCGATTTTATTTCAAATCTACTCTATATCCAAATAAAGGGAGACATATATCATGAATTTACATATTACAAAAGAAATGAATACTACCGATAAAAACTATATAAACAATGCACTTTACGAATATAATTTAAAACATTTCCCACCAGATTTAAGAGGAAGATACTCAGAAATTCATTTATTTCTTAAAGATGAAAATGACAAAGTTCACGGAGGACTATTAGGTGAGGTTTGCTGGAATTGGTTAGAGATTCATACTCTTATGATTGATGAAGACATCCGTAAATTAGGATACGGATCTCAATTATTGTTAGAAGTAGAAAAAATCGCTTTAGAGAAAAATTGTGACTTCATAAAAGTAGATACTTTAAGTTTTCAGGCATTAGATTTTTATAAAAAACACGGTTATCAGGAGTTTGGTGTCCTTGATAATGTAGGAAGAGATTATAAACATTACTATTTAAAGAAAGATTTATAAGTAACAAAAAAACGCCCAGTATTTATTGTCTGAGCGTTTTTTATTCTACACTATTTACATGAAAGCTATGCTGTTTTATGATATTGCTTTTTTTCCGCTACTTTTGAAAATCGAGGAAAACCAATTAGAATAGAAACTATACCACATACCCCAACTAAAATTGGATAAAATGCGTATGGTAACAATTCAATTGGAGATACTGCAGCAAATCCTGCTGCCGTCAACATTTGTGCTCCATATGGAATTAATCCTTGTACACAACATGAGAAAAGATCCAATACACTTGCTGATTTTCGTGGATCAATTTCGTATTGATCTGCAATATTTTTCGCAAGTGGTCCAGTGAAAATAATAGAGATTGTATTATTTGCTGTGCACATATTCGTCATACTAACTAAGCCAGCAATCCCAAACTCTGCACCCTTTTTCGAGCGAATATTACATGTTAATATATTCATCAAATATTGAATACCACCATTATATTGAATGATTTCAACCATTCCGCCAATTAAAATTGCTAATAGTACTAACTCCATCATGCCACCGATTCCCGTTGTTACACTTTTAAAGAAACTTGCCAATGTATAGCTTCCATCTATCAAACCGATCATTCCTGATAAAACCGTTCCACCTGTTAATACAACAAGAACATTACACCCAAGTAACGCTGTAATAAGCACACCTGCATATGGCAAGATTTTCACCCAATCAAACGTATGAGCTTTCATTTCCGTATGGTTTCCTAATGTAAGGAAAACTAATAATATAATCGTAATAACTGCAGCTGGTAACACAATTAAAAAGTTTGTTTTAAATTTATCTTTCATTTCAGTTCCTTGTGAACGAACCGCTGCAATTGTCGTATCAGAAATAAATGATAGATTGTCACCAAACATCGCACCGCCAACAACTGTTCCCATTGTTAATGCAATAGAAATATCGGTTTGCTGACTAATCCCTACTGCAATTGGTGCTAACGCGGCAATCGTTCCCATCGAAGTTCCCATTGCTAATGAAATAAAGGCCCCTATAACAAAAATTCCTGCAACGATAAACCCTTGCGGCAAAATAGACAGCGCTAAATTTACTGTAGAGTCAACTCCACCCATTCCTTTTGCTGTTTCAGAAAATGCACCTGCAAGTACAAAAATTAACACCATAATCATAATATCCGGATTACCAGCGCCCTTGGCAAACCGTTCAACTTTTGCTGTAAAGCTTTCTTTACGATTCATTGCCAAAGCAACCCCTACAGCAATTAAAATCGCTACGAGTATCGGTAATTTATAGAAATCACCTGTAATAATTCCAGAACCAATAAATAGTGCCAAAAATATTCCAAGCGGCAATAAAGCTAAACCATTTCCTCTCGTTTCTTTCAAAGTATCATCTCTCCCTAGTTTTAAACCTTTTCTAATCAATAACAAAAGACCTCTTCCGAAAAGAAGAGGTCTTATACATCTATAAGAAACACTCTTCTCATCTTTCAAGCACATGCTTGCTGGATTTGGCACAGCACTCATCTTGAGTCCGCTGCCGAGGCATCGTAGGGCCAGTCCCTCCGCCTCTCTTTATAAGAAGGTTTCATATTTTATTTTTGATAATCATTTCTTCCCTAACTTTACTCGCTTACAAATCAAAAGTCAATTATTATTTGCATAAAAATAATTGGTATTTTTTGATATTTACAAAAACACGAATACATGAGCATCTTGAAAAGAAAATGGTCACTTTAATTTTCGAATTTCTTTTTCTAGAATTGTAATCCAAGGAAAATTTTCTTTTTCAATTACTTCGAGAAGCCATTTTACCGTATCCCACGCTACGTTATATTCTTCTTTAGAAATATCTCCATCTATATAGGCCTCTTCTAATTCATCTTCGTCCAGCAAATATACATCACCATTAGGTAATAACACTACGTCCAAATATAAATCATCGAAATATGGCATACCTCTCTCATCTATTTCAAACTCTTTTGCTACATCAATATAATATTGTACTAATTTCTGTTCTTCATTTAGCATAGCTGTAATTGCAAAATTTTTACCGTTTATGAAGTACTGCACCCATGTGTATCCATCATTGACAATGCAAAGTTTTTGATTATTATATTGCTTGTAACTAGGCTCTTTCACTTTTTTCATATGCAGTATCCCTAACATGCCTTGCTCTATTGTCTTCACTTCATATCTTTTCTCTATTAACCGTTTCCATGAAGAACCGTCTCCGTATTTCCGTTTCATTATTCTCTCCTCTTTTCTATGCAAAAAAGCCCTCACATTTTATGCGAGGGCTTTTACAATAATTATTACGCTACTTGCTTTTCTGAAATCTCTTTTAAATAGGCTTGTCCTTTTTCTTCATCATATTGACCTTCCCACTTAGACATAACAACAGCTGCTAAAGAGTTACCTACTACGTTAACTGCTGTACGTGCCATATCTAAAATACGGTCAATACCTGCGATAAATGCCAAACCTTCTGCTGGAATGCCTACCGTACCAAGTGTTGCTAATAATACAACGAATGATACACCAGGTACACCTGCAATCCCTTTAGATGTAACCATTAATACAAGCATTAATGTAATTTGCTCTGTGATTGATAAATGAATACCATACATTTGTGCTAAGAAAATTGCCGCAATTGCTTGATATAATGTAGAGCCATCTAAGTTAAATGAGTAACCAGTCGGAATAACGAAAGATGAAATCGCTTTCGGACAACCGAACTTCTCCATCTTCTCCATGATTTTTGGTAAAACCGTCTCCGAACTTGCTGTAGAGTAAGCTAAAATAAGCTCCTCTTTTAAAATCTTAAAGAACTGGAATATGTTAATTCCAAATAATTTCGCCGTAAGCCCTAATACAACTACAACGAAGAATATCATAGATCCATAAACGACAATAACTAATTTTCCTAATGGAATTAATGACGAAAGACCAAATTTAGAAACTGTTACACCAATTAATGCAAATACTCCAAACGGTGCGAATTTCATTACTTGGTTTGTCACGTAAAACATTGCATCTGCTACACCTTGGAAAAATTGAAGAACGGGTCTTCCTCTTTCCCCAATTGCTGCAATCCCTAAACCAAATAATACAGAGAAGAAAATAATGGCAAGCATATCACCATCAGCTAACGACTTCATAATATTTGTCGGAACAATATTTACAAATGTATCCGCAAACGAATGGCTCTGTACTTGCTCTGTTGTAGATGTATATTTTGAAATATCCGTCTTTGTTAACTGATCCATATTCACGCCTTTTCCTGGTTGGAAAATATTCGCCACCAGTAGGCCAAGAACAATTGCAATTGTTGTAATGATTTCAAAATAAAGAATTGTCTTTCCGCCTAATCGCCCTAGCTTCTTCACATCACCAACACCAGCAACCCCAACAACAATGCTCGCTACGACAATCGGCACAACAATCATTTTAATTAATCGAATGAAAATATCACCAATTGGTTGTAAAAACTTTGCTACTTCTGCATTGCCATAAAAAATTGCCCCAACTGCAATACCAAGCGCAAGCCCTATTAAAATTTGCCATGCAAGTCCAATTCTTTTCATACTTGCTGTAACCCCCTTCTAAAGATGCTATAACTCTACCTTTCTCTATTTCTATAAACCAAGAAATTAAGAGTATTACATATTATTCGACAATTCACTACATTTGCCCCTGTTAAAAATGATAAAGCAAAAAATGAAATCTGACAACAAAATAAGTTTGCGTGAATATAAATAATTTTCTTGACAAAAAACGACCTGATGTAAGAAAACCTAACATGAGAACGATTCCCTACAAGGTATATCAACATTTCTTCTAATTATTTTCACAACAGAACATACCAATATAGGCAAAAAATTCCCTTAATTCCGACAAAAATCAGCAATTTTATAAATTTTTCTTTACATTATGATTACAATAATAGACAGCATTCTTCTTATTATGATATATACAATCATAGGGAAAGGAGCTAGACACCAATGAATAAGAAATTTGCAGCTTTTAGCGTTTTAGCAGCAGGAACTCTTTTTGTTTCTCCGTTGCTTTCACCAGTACACGCAGAAACAAGTCAAGATAAATTATCTACAATACAATCAGAATTAGAAGGAAAACAACAAGAATTACATAATAAATCGGCAGAAAAAGAACAGATGGAGAAAGAAATACAAGAGTTACAGAAGAAAATCGATGAATTAACAACTTCCATTAATAAAAATGAAGCTGATTTAAACGATACAAAAAAAGAAATTAGCAAAACACAGCAAATCATTACTGAGAAAAAGAAACACATTGAACAATTACAAAAGAATATTGACACACGTCAAGAAGTTATTAAAAAACGATTACAATCTATGCAAGAAAAACCGCGAACAAATATCATAACTGAAGTATTAACGAATTCAAACAACCTCGTAGACCTTGTTGATAATATGTATTCCGTTAGTTTGATTTTAAATAACGATACAGACATCGTAAAAAAACAGACACAAGATCAAGAAACTGTAAAATCTGAGAAAGAAGCTGTTGAAAAAAAAGAACAACAATTGAAAGAATCTGAGCACAAGCTAGAACAAAAACAACAAGAATTACAAGCAAATCAGCAGCAGCAACAAGCTCTCATTAACGATTTACACGTTAAAGTATCAAAAGTAGATTCAGAGATTGAAGGCTTAGAAGAATCAAAAAGCATTTTAGAGAACCAGCGACAAGCAGTTCAAAAAGCAATTGAAGAAGAAAAACGTGTGGAGGAAGCACGTAAAGCAGAAGAAGCCAAAAAGCAAGCTACTGCTTCCGCTAAAGAAAGCGGACAAGCCGCTCCAACACCACAAGATACAAATAAAAGCGGATTCATTAAACCAGCTGCTGGCTCAAAAACTTCTGGATTTGGTGCTCGCTCTATAGATAATCATAAAGGCATTGATATTGCCGCTTCTGGAACAGTTCCGATTATAGCTGCTGCCGATGGTGTTGTCATTCGATCTGAATTATCCTCTAGTTACGGAAATGTTGTATACTTATCACATCGTATAAATGGTAAAACTTACACAACTGTATACGCTCATATGAGCAGCCGCTCTGTATCTAATGGACAAACTGTGAAACAAGGTCAACAATTAGGATTCATGGGGAATACAGGTCAATCTTACGGACAGCATTTACATTTCGAACTTCATATTGGAGAATGGAATGTAGGTAAAACAAACGCAGTAGATCCTTCTCCTTATATCGGATTATAAAATAAAAAGGCGGGGGTTTATCCCCTGCCTTTTTACTTTGTGAAAATCTTAAATATACCAATTGCATTTAAAAATACAACCACAACTGTTATTGGAATAATATAACGCAGTAAGAAGAACCAAACGTTAAATAATGTTTTCCCTTTTGTTTCTGTAACTTCTAATTCTTTCATTAATAAATCCTTACTCATTTTATTCGGTACGAACAATGAAATTGCTAGTACTCCTAACGGAAGCAAGACATTACTTACCACAAAATCCACTAAATCAAAACATGTTTTTCCAAATATCTTTACATCACTCATAATTCCAAATGACAATGCCGCTGGAATTCCAAATGCAAAAATGAGTAATCCAATGATCAATGATGCAGAAGGACGTTTTTTCGCATTATCCTTCGCTACGGAAGCAACAACAATTTCGAGCATTGAAATGGCAGAAGTTAATGTTGCAAAGAAGAATAAAATCAAAAACATAATAAAGAAAAATTGTCCAAATGGTATTTTAGCAAATACAGCCGGAAGGATGATGAATAATAAACCTGGCCCTTCTGTCGGCTTAACCCCTAACGCAAAGATTGCTGGAAATATCGCAAGCCCCGCAAGGATTGTAATAAATACCGTTAAACTCACAATCGATGTCGCTGATTTTGCTAAATGCTCTTCCTTCTTTAAATATGAACTATATGTTACCATTACCGAAGCCCCTACTGTTAATGAAAAGAAGGATTGTCCCATCGCGTACAAAACAGTATCTGCTGTTAACTTTGAAAAATCTGGTTTTAAGAAGAACTCAACACCAGCCCATGCACCATCAAGTGTAAGAGCACGAATAATAATGGCAATAAATAAAATAAATAATAGCGGCATCATATACTTACTTGCCTTTTCTATCCCTTTCTCTACACCTTTACTTACAACAAAAATTGTGCAAAGCATAAAAATCAACTGAGCTCCAACTGCACTAGCTGGATTGGAAATTGTTTGTTCAAACAATTTTCCATATTCCACTGACCCACTCCAAAAGTGACCTGTCACACTATAATATAAATATAATAAAATCCAGCCACCTACTACACTATAAAAAGATAATACGCTAAAACAAGTGACAACTCCCATGCGACCAATCCATGGATATAGTTTACTATTCGGCACGAGTACTTTGTATGCAGTAACCGCTTCTTTTTGTGTACTACGCCCAATAACAAATTCAGCCAAAAGAAGGGGCATACCAATAAATATAGTTAATAATAAAAAGACTAGAAAAAATGCTCCCCCTCCGCCATTACCTGCAACATACGGAAACTTCCATATCGCCCCGAGTCCTACTGCGGCCCCGGCTGCCGCGAGTACAAAACCAATTTTCGACGTCCATTGCTGTGTTTCTTTCATAAATAATTTCTCCTTTTTGAATATTTGCACTTTTCTTAATTATACACTTTCACTTCATACTCGCACACCTCCTTTAGAAAATAAAAAAGTCCTCTACATGCTACGCTGCATGTAGAGGACGATATATGTAATAGAATACCGTGGTACCACCTCAATTGGATCAAAAACCCCACTTGTTCAGGTACAGGAAAACTCCGATACCCTATCCTTTTAACGGCAGAACCCGGGTTGCCTACTAAAATGTTCAGCATACCTCTCGCAAGCCCATTCTGTATATTTTATCGTACCGGGCTCACACCTTATCCCAGCTCTCTGAACGCATCAAATATACGTACTCTTCTTGCTCATCGATTTCATATATTGAAGTTACTTGTGATTATAGAATATATTACTATACTTGTAAAGGAGAATTTATTTTACATTTTCATACTTATGAAATCTATATATACATCAATTAAAAAACCGACATAAACTCACTCTTTTTAGATGGAAAAGAGCATCTGACCATGCATAGAAGCGGTTAGGGTCTTTTTCTGCCACATGCGAAGTAAAAACAGAAAGAGCAAACGAGTGTAAGTTACGTTTTATTCTGCATAGCAGGGAATTTAGATGCCGAAAAATTAAAATGGATTTATATATCCCACATGCACCTTTCTATCTAGCTCTTTTAAAAATGGATGCCATTTTGCTGGACTTAGCACCTTGCTACTATAAGCAGGTTGCTAATCTTCGTAGGGCCAATTCCCTCTGCTTCTCTTGATAAGATTTGTATTTTATCACAATTCTGATTTTCTCATCCCTAGTTTTCCAATATATATTTTAAAAGGAGTTGCTCCATTCGAACAACTCCTTTTATCATTTAAACAAGCTCTTTAATACGTATGCGATCGTTTCCAATTATATTTTCATATGTTTCACGTTCCACAACAATTTGTGATGTTCCACCTTTTGCAAATACTACAGCTGGTCTGCGAATACGATTATAATTATTCGCCATAGAATACCCATATGCTCCAGTACAAGAGATTGCCAGTAAATCAGAGGATACAACTTGCGGAAGATTTATGTCCCAAATAAGCATATCTCCGCTCTCACAACATTTTCCTGCAATCGAAACAACTTCTTCATTTTCTTCATTTCCCCGATTTGCTAGCATCGCCTCATAACGCGCTCCATATAATGCCGGTCTTAAATTATCTGTCATTCCACCATCAACTGAAACATATTTACGAATACCTGGGATATTTTTTACCGCTCCTACTGTATAAAGCGTTGTTCCTGCATCGCCAACAATACTTCGCCCAGGCTCAACCCATATTTCAGGAAGTGGATACTCACATGTTGTAAATTGTTCCCTCACCGCATTCGTTACCGCAAGCACATACGCTTCAAGTGTAAGGGGTGTATCAGATTCCGTATAGCGAATTCCAAACCCTCCGCCAACATTTAACACTGTTACTATATACCCTGTTTGTTCTCTTATTTCTTCTAAAAAGTTACGTAACACTTCAATTGCTCGAACGAACCCTGCTGTCTCGAAAATTTGTGAGCCAATGTGCGAGTGAATACCTAACACGTTATAATTTGACTTCTCTAATGCCATTTGAATCGCCTGTATCGCCTGACCAGTAGAAACCCCAAAACCAAATTTCGAATCATCTTGCCCTGTTGTTATATATTCATGTGTATGCGCCTCTACCCCAGGTGTCACACGAATTAATATGCTGACAATTTTTCCATACTGCACTGCTAAATCGTGCAATACTTCTAGCTCAAAGAAATTATCCACTACAAAACAACCAATGCCTGCTTGCAGGGCCATTATCATCTCTTCTTCCGTTTTATTATTTCCGTGAAAATGAATACGAGATGCTGGAAAACCCGCTTGCAAAGCTGTATATAGCTCTCCTCCAGAAACAACATCTAAAGACATATTTTCTTCACGAGCTACTCGGCACATCTCCATGCACAAGAACGCCTTACTTGCATATGCTACTTGGTAAGAGAATCCACTTTCCTGGAACGCACGATGGAATGCGCGACATTTTTCCCGAATAGTAACCTCATCGTACACATAAAGTGGTGTTCCATATGCTTTTGCTAATTGCGTTGTATCGCACCCTCCAATTTCTAAGTGTCCTTGCTCATTGATCCGACTTGTGCCGTGTAAATACATTTCAATTCCTCCCTTATTTCCTCTAAAACTCATAACCCCAATCTTCTATTCATTGCAGCACGCTTTTAGATAAACAAAAAACGCGCGGAACAATGTTCACACGCGTTTCTTATTAGGAATAATGTATATTGAAAAAATAAACTAGTTGTTATCTTCTCAAATAAGAAACCGCATCAACATCTCCAAATAGCTCTCCATAAAAATAAATCTTATGACAGTACTACATTTATTCAATGCAGTCCCAATATATGAATAATGTGGTCATTCTTATATTTCGGCAATAGTCCCTTTCAATCTATGATCACAGATTCCACTAAATCTCCCATAGCTTACTCTTTCCTATTGCGGCCTCTACCTTTGAGAGTAGATGAGGTAAATCTATTCAATTTTCAAACATCTTATATTGCTATTAACAATACCAAAGGAATAAATTATTTGTCAAACAATTTTTTATATTGGTTTTTTGCAATTTAGCTTTGTATCATTTGGTAAACGCTTTATAGTCACCTTCGTCACAGTCCATTCTCCCTCTTCATTATTAAACGTAATACTTATTTTTTCAAATGGCGGAAGCACTTTCCCTCCTATCCCTGATTCATACTTCGTCACTTCAATTACTGCTTGAAATAAATATGTACCACTATAAATTTTTTTTATGCTAACTATTTTTGGACAATCATATGGCTTTAGTTTTCCATAATGTTTTTCAATCGCTGCATTTATTTGTGGAAATAATACAGAATAGAGAGCATCCTCCATTAACGGTAAATCGTATTGTGCCGTAATCACCACTGGAGAAGAAAACATTATAAGACCACTACATAGTACGAAACACAGTAACTTTTTCATCATGACCTCCGTATCCTTATGCGATGTTTTTCCCACTATTGGCGGACAGCAACACTTCACTTCAAAATTTAACGAAGGCAAAGAAGTTATATAAATTCATTTTAATTTTTCGACATCTAAATCCCTGCTATGCAGAATAAAAAGCAACCTACACTCGTTTACTCTTTCTGTTTTTACTTCGCATGTATAGAAAAAGGACCTGACCGTTTCTATGCATGAATAGATGCTCCCTCCCACCTAAAAAAGGGGTTTTATGTCGGTTTTTTAATTGATGTATATATAGATAAAAAATAAACTGCCCGCAAAAGCTCGACTAGTGAAGACTAATAATGAGTGGATGATGCCCCCCGCTCATTCAAGTTTCACTTTATTGTCTCCTACTTCTCTTTTTCTACTCGATTATTACAAAAAGCGTCCACAATTCTGTTTTGTTCTCGTATAATGGTACACATAGTATAATAATCACATACGGCTGTTCGTATATATAAAGTGAAACCTCTATTCATAAAAATGCAATCACTAGAACTGTCATAATAGTAGGAAAGGAGTATATTATGCTACAACATTTATTTCCAAAATTACGATTTGCACTTGTTGCAGTCGTTTTATTATGGATCAAAACATATATTGTATACAAGCTAGCTTTCGATATTAAAATTGATAACTTTTCCGAAGAAATTATGTTGCTATTTAATCCGCTAGCTTCCTTGCTTTTATTTTTTGGTCTAGCATTGTTAGCATCAAAATATCGAAATCGAATTATTATTGGAATCAGCTTTATACTGTCATTTATTTTATTTGGGAACGCAATGTTTTACGGGTTTTATAATGACTTTGTCACATTTCCTGTTTTATTCCAAACAAATAACATGGCTGATTTAGGAACAAGTATTAAAGAACTATTTACGTATAAAACATTGCTTCTATTTGCAGACGCCATTATCTTAATATTCATTTCACGTAAGTTTCCAAACTTTTGTGATACAACACCATTATCTAAATCTGAAAAAAGAAGCTTTTTTAGTGGTGTCACCGCTCTATTAGCACTACAAATTATTATTTCTGTTGTTTATAAACCGCAGCTGTTTTCACGTTCTTTTGATCGTCAAACTGTAGTGAAAAATCTCGGTTTATACACGTATCATCTATTTGATATCGCACTTCAGTCTAAATCTTCTACAGAGCGTGTATTCGCAAGTGGAGATGAGTTTTCGGAAATTAAAAACTACGTGAATTCAAAAGATAAACAAGTTGACAAAAACTTATTTGGAGCTGCAAAAGGAAAAAATGTAATTTTAATTTCAATGGAATCCACACAAAGTTTTGTCATTAACAAAACAATAAATGGAAAAGAAATCACTCCATTTTTAAACCAATTTATAAAAGATAGTTACTACTTTGATAACTTTTATCATCAAACTGGACAAGGTAAAACATCTGATGCTGAATTTATTGTTGAAAATTCACTCTATCCATTAGATCGTGGTTCTGTGTTCTTTACTCATGCAAAGAATGAGTACACTGCAACACCTGAGCAATTAAAAAAATATGGATATTATTCTGCTGTCTTCCATTCAAATGATAAGAAATTTTGGAATCGCGATGTAATGTATCCAGCACTTGGATATGATCGTTACTTTAATTTAAACGATTATGTAGGTACTGAACAAATGTCTGTTGGTTGGGGATTAAAAGACAAAGAATTCTTTGAACAATCTATTTCAAAATTAAAATCTTTACCACAACCGTTTTATACAAAATTCATTACATTAACAAATCATTTCCCATTTCTTCTAAACCCAGAGGACCGAGATATTGACGAGTTTAATTCTGAAAGCGGCGTTTTAAATCGCTATTTCCCGACAGTCCGCTACACAGATGAAGCTCTTAAATTGTTTATTAATCGATTAAAAGAAGAAGGGTTATACGATAATTCAGTTATCGTCATTTATGGAGATCATTACGGAATTTCTGAAAATCATAATGCAGCTATGGCTCAATTCCTTGGGAAAGAATCTATTACACCGTTTGATTCTATGCAACTGCAACGCGTCCCTCTTATTATTCATGTGCCTGGTCAAGAAGAGAAAGTCATTTCTAAAGTATCTGGACAAATTGATCTTAAACCGACATTGCTTCATTTACTTGGTATTAAAACGAATCAATCAATCGAGTTTGGGACTGACTTATTTATAAAAGAAAAAGATCCACTTATCGTTATGCGTGACGGTAGCTTCGTAACAAATGAGTATATTTATACAAAAAATATGTGTTACCAAAAAAGTACAGGTGAACCGATTGATTCCGCGATATGTCAGCCATATATTGAAAAAGCAAAGACCGAATTGAACTACTCCGATAAGCTTATCTATGGAGATTTATTACGATTCGATCCTAACAATCAATACAAAACCGGAACAATGATGACCAAATTTGAATAATATAAGGAGCAACTTCACATGATAACAACTTGGAGTTGCTCCTTTTTTATTATTTTATCCAGTGATTTCATCCTCAATGGTGCCTTCCATGAAATCTTTCATAAATTGGGAACTTTTTTCGTACGAGAAAGAAATTTATGGTATGATAAAATAAGTAAACTTTCATAAACTAATTAAGAATTTATTACAGAAAGCAAGGGATCAGAATTTGTATAGGGCAGCAATTCCAAACTTATTTACGCTCGGAAATTTATATAGCGGATTTTTGTCAATCGGCTATGCATCTTTAGGATATTATAAATCAGCTGCTATTTTAGTACTAATCGGGATGATGTTAGATAGTCTTGATGGTCGAGTTGCTCGTTTACTACGTGTTGATTCCCAAATGGGGAAAGAGCTTGATTCACTAGCAGATGTTGTAACATTTGGAGCTGCACCGGCTGTTTTAATGTACTACACATCTTTTTCAAATTATGGGATTATCGGACTATACATAGCAGGACTATTCCCTCTTTTTGGGGCATATCGCTTAGCACGATTTAATGTTACACCTTCGTCTACTTCTATGAAGTATTTCACTGGTGTCCCTATTACTGCAGCGGGAGGACTTGTTGCTTTCTTAACATTGTTCTCACATACCATCCCAAAAATTGTTCTCATTACAGTATTTGTAACGTTTGCATTTTTAATGGTAAGTCGCATTCGCATTCCAAGTTTAAAAGATGTGCCAATTCCACGATATAGTATCATTATTACATTATTTTTAATTGGCATTATTTATACAATGTATAAAACAAGTTTTGGTAACATGTCTGTATTTCTATTCATTGCCATTCCTCTTTATATTTTGTATATGCTCTCTCAATTTCTTAGACAAAGACCGGCTCATAAAAACCGAGCAAATAAAGAAAAATAAGAAGAAGCCTTCCAAGCAGGGAAGGCTTCTTCTTATTTTGTTACCAATACTTTTGGATTTACAGGTGTTAACGGTTCTTCTCCTTCTAGTGCCGCTAAAATGTTTCGCACTGCCATTTCAGCCATCGCATCACGTGTTTCAAACGTCGCATTACCAACATGAGGAGTAAGAACAACGTTTTTCAATCCTTTTAATTGCTCTGTAATTTTCGGCTCAAATTCAAATACATCGAGGGCTGCACCTTCAATTTCATTGGTTTCTAACGCATGAGCAAGCGCTAACTCATTCATAATTGGACCGCGTGCTGCATTTACGATATAAGCTGTTTTCTTCATCATTTTAAATTGTTCTTCATCAATCATATGATGTAAACTTGGGCTATATGCACAGTTAATTGTAATAAAGTCCGCTGTTTGCAATAGTTCTTCTAACGTTACGTACGTTACTCCTAACTCCTGCTCTGCTTCTCGTTTGCGATTTGGCCCTGTATAAATAATATTCATACCAAATGCCTTTGCACGTTTTGTAACTGCTTTTCCAATTTCTCCAAGGCCAATTACTCCGATTGTTTTCCCATATACTTCTCGTCCAAGGAAAAATAACGGTGCCCACCCATTAAATCCGGTCGTCCGACATACAATATCCCCTTCTGGAATTCTTCTTGCCGCTGCTAAAAGAAGAGCAAATGTTAATTCTGCTGTTGCTTCTGTGGACACTTTTGGTGTATTTGTAACAGCAATTCCCTTCTCTGTTGCATATGTGTAATCAATGTTATCGTAGCCTGCACCATAGTTAGCAACGATTTTTAAATCTGGTGCTGCATCAATGACCTCTTTTGTTACCTTAGTAGAAAGTAAACTTAGCAGTGCATCTTTTCCCTTTACACGTTCTATCAATTCTTCTACACAAATTAATTCTTCTTTGTCATACATTTCTACATCATGATTTTGTAATAATCGTAATCCGATTTCTGGAATTTTTCCTGCTACTAATATTTTCGCCACTATAAGCACCTCTTCTATTTAAAAATGAGAATTCCCTTATATTTTATTGTAAAAAATCTATATCAAAAAAGCCAAGTAATTTGATTAGAGTTTTGAAAATCGACACTTCTTCCCATAAATAAAGAGGAGATAAATCTCTCTCCTCTTTATTTATGGCGCTTCATTCGATTGTTTCTCAAGTTTTGCATCAATTGTACCTTCTACTACTGTATCACTTATTTGCTCTTGTACAATAGAGTCGACTTCCTCGTTCATTTGGGAAGCATAACTTTGAGTTGTCACTTTCGCTTTCTGCTTATTTTGTTGTTTTTCCATTTAAAACCCTCCTTTATCATTCTTTCTTATTCTGAGCAAAAAGAAAGGTTTTCATCACAAAATCATCTTTTACTTTGAAATAGTTACCGATTCCTCTTCAAGCACCTGCATTTGTCTTACACGTTTCGTAAATGTAGCAACATGAGAAATACCATGATTACGTAATACTTTCACATTTTCCGCAATATATCTTCCTAAGTCATTTGGATAGTGAGCATCTGACGAGAGAGTAATCGGCACTTGATGCTGCGCTAGAACTTGTAAATAAAGAGGACTTGGACACATCTCACGCACAGGGTAACGATAATATAATCCTGCATTCACTTCCGTAGCTGTATCTGTTTCAAGTAACGCTCTTGCAATTTTTTTATAATATGGAAGCTGCTCATTTTCATCTAATCGATAATTAAATACTTTTATATTATCGAGATGTGCTACAATATCAAACAAGCTAGAACGAACAGCTTTTTCGACGGTTGCAAAAAATGTATCATACAATGTATGCAGGCTGTGATTCTCAAAATATTCTTTCGTATCTGGATTATCAAATCCCCAGCCATCTATAAAGTGAACAGATCCAATGACATAATCCCAATCCCCTAATGCTAATAATTCTTCTAATTCTCGTTCCCCACCAATAAAGTAATCTGCTTCGATTCCGAGCCGCAGCGCTACACCACGCTTTTTCCAACGCGCCTTCGCTTCTTGAATTACCTTTGTAAATTCATAAATCGATGCGACTCGCACTTGATCTAACCATTCTTTTTGCAAACGACCTAGCTTTGACTCACTAATGTCTACGTATTTTTCGTAATACTTCTTTGCTTCATAGAAGCGATAGAGATGATCAACAATCCCCACTTCTTTTATTCCTTTTCGCAATGCTTCTTCTAAATATAAATCAAGCCATTCCACTGTAAACGGCCCTTCCTGCACTCGCTTTTGCAAACGCTCTTGTGTTTTCATAAGCCATTTAATCGAATGTTTTTCTTCTTTAAGCGGTTGATAATATTCTAACGCTTCATTTATTCTCCCTAGCCAACCTATTGAATATGGACCTTCTTCCAAATGAAGGTGATAATCCACTTTCATCATCTCTCCCCCTTATAATGTATCAATTTCCTTACGCTCTCCTGTTCTCGATAGCTTACCTTCTCTTTCTTTCACTTCTTTTAACACATCTTCTAACGAAATATTTTTTGCGGCTAGTAAAACAAAGCAGTGATAGAAGACATCGACCATTTCTTTTACAAGTTCTTCTTTATTATCATTTTTTGCAGCGATTACAACCTCTGTACATTCCTCTCCTATTTTCTTCAAAATTTTATCCTCGCCTTTTGTAAATAAATAATTTGTATATGATTCAGGCACTGGACTTACTTTCCGCTCACCGATTGTTTCAAACAAAGATTTTAATACATCTTCCATCATCTAATCCCCCTATATAATTTTGTGATGAAAACACGTTTTCTCACCTGTATGACACGCTGGTCCTATTTGCTTTACAACAATTACAATTGCATCTTGATCACAATCTAAATAAAGAGATTGAACGTATTGAACATGACCAGATGTTTCCCCTTTATTCCATAACGATTGCCTTGAGCGGGAATAAAACCATGTCTTTTTTGTTTCTAACGTCTTTTCATATGCTTCCTCATCCATATAAGCTAACATTAAAATTACTTTAGTATCTTCTTCTACCACAACAGCTGGTAACAATCCTTTGGAAAAATCAGGTCTCATAATCTCACCTCAATGTTTGCCTTTCGTAATTGTTGCTTCACTTCCTGTACAGTAGATTCACCGTAATGAAAAATTGATGCTGCCAAGGCCGCATTTGCAGATGTTTTTTGAAACACTTCTACAATATGCTCAGCATTTCCACATCCTCCCGAAGCAATGATTGGTACAGAGACATTTTGGGAAATCACTTCTGTCAAACGAAGATCATAACCATCCTTCGTTCCATCTGCATCCATGCTTGTCAGCAAAATTTCACCTGCGCCTAACTGAACAACTCGCCTTGCCCACTCTATCACATCGATTCCTGTATCAACCCTACCTCCATTTACATATACATTCCACTTGTTTTCTTTCACTCTCCTTGCATCAATTGCTACCACAATACATTGTGAGCCAAAATGTTCAGCACCTTCCCCGATTAACCTTGGATTTCGCACCGCAGCTGAGTTAAGCGAAACTTTATCGGCACCTGCTCTTAACAATTTATACATATCTTGAACAGTCGAAATACCGCCCCCAACTGTAAGCGGAATAAATACTTTTGATGCCGTCTCCTCTACAACGTTCACAATCGTTTTTCTGCCTTCATGCGTCGCTGTAATATCTAAAAAAACAATTTCATCTGCCCCCGCTTGATTATACAAAGCAGCTATTTCAACAGGATCCCCGACATCTTGTAACCCCACAAAATTCACACCTTTTACAACCCGGCCAGCCTTTACATCTAAACAAGGAATAATTCGCTTTGCTAACATAACTTTGTTACCTGCAACGCTTCTTCTAAATCAATTGCTTTTTCATACAGCGCCTTCCCAATGATTACACCGTATACATTCATATCATTCAGCTTTTTCACATCTTGCAGTGAAGACACCCCGCCTGAAGCAACAATACGAAGTGACACTGCTTCTTGTAGTAACTGTAATTGTTCAAAATTCGGTCCTAGAAGTGTCCCATCTTTCGAAATATCTGTAAAGATAATCGTTTGTACACCTACACTCTCCATTTGTTTCGCAAGTTCAATGTAAGAAATTTCAGACACATCAAGCCAGCCTCTCGTTGCAACATAGCCATTTTTTGCATCAATACCAACAATAATATTCTCTCTATATAAATGAACTGCTTCTTCTAAAAATGAACGGTCATACAAAGCAGCTGTTCCTAAAATAACTTTTTCTACTCCTACTGACAACAACATTTCAACTGCCGAAAGAGATCGTACTCCCCCTCCAACTTGCACTGGAATACGAACGGTCTTACATATATCTGCAATGACAGACAAGTTTACCGACTGCCCAGCGATCGCCCCATCTAAATCGACAATGTGTAACATTCTTGCTCCTAGTTTTTCAAATCGTGCTGCCTGGTCAACTGGATTTTCATTCATCACTGTTTCTTTGTTAAACTCTCCTTGATAAAGCCGAACACATCGCCCTTCTTTTAAATCGATTGCTGGGAAGATTTCCATAACTCTACCACTCCTTTAAAATTTCTTAGCATCTGTATTCCAATTTCACCACTTTTTTCAGGATGAAACTGCGCTCCGAATATATTCCCTTTTGCAACAAACCCTGGAATTTCAATTCCATATTTACTACTCCCGCAGACAAGATCTCTTGGACAATCTGCATAATAAGAGTGAACATAATATACAAATGAATTGTCTGCCACTTCATTCCACAACGGGATTTCCCGTTTTTTCTTTAATTGATTCCAGCCCATATGCGGTATTTTATAAGGAACTTTTAATTTTCGGATACTACCTGGCAACAAACCAAGTCCTATCGAATTCCTGATTTCCTCGCTTTCCTCAAATAAAAGCTGCATTCCTAAACATATACCAAGCAACGGCTTTCCTGATTTCCCAAACTCTTGCAGTACGAAAACGAGATTTTTTTCCTCTAAAGCTTCCATCGCTTTTGGGAAAGCGCCTACTCCTGGTAAAATCACACCGTCACTTTCCAATATTTTCTTTTCATTATCCGTCACAGTATATTCTGCTCCGATACATGTTAATGCTTGTTCCACGCTGCGAATATTCCCCATCCCATAATCTATAATTGCAATCAATTACAACATTCCTTTCGTGGAATTTACCCCAACAATGTTTTCATTTTTATCTACAGCTTCTCGAAGCGCACGTCCAAACGCTTTAAACAACGCTTCAATTTTGTGATGTGTATTACTACCATATAAGATACGTGCATGCAAGGTAATATTTGCAGCATGAGCAACCGCCCTAAAAAACTCTTCTGTTAACTCCGTATCAAAATCTCCTAATTTCGGATTTGTCAGCTCACCTTGAAATACAAGATAAGACCTCCCGCTTATATCAATTGCCACAAAGCCTAATGACTCATCCATTGGTACATATGCTGCACCATAGCGGTTAATCCCCTCTTTATTTTGTAATGCTTCTTTCAAGCAATTTCCAAGTACAATTCCAACATCTTCAACAGTATGATGAGCATCAACAAATACATCTCCCTCAGCTACAATTTGCAATCCAAATCGACCATGTCTTGCAAACAAAGTTAGCATATGATCAAAAAATCCGACGCCCGTTTGAATAGAGACATTTGCACTTTCGTCTAGTTGTAAACTCAGTTTAATTTTTGTTTCTGTCGTTCCCCGCTCTTGACTTGCCTGACGCATTATTTTTCCTCCTCAAATCGAATTTGAATGGCTCTAGCATGCGCATGTAATCCTTCTTTATCTGCAAGATTTATAATATGATGCTGTACACTTTTTAAAGCTTCTTTCGTATAGGAGACAAAACTTGATTTTTTCACAAAATCATCCACTGATAACGGTGAAAAGAAACGTGCTGTTCCACTCGTCGGCAATACATGATTCGGCCCTGCAAAATAATCTCCAAGTGGTTCTGGTGCATATGGACCAATGAAGATAGAACCTGCATGCTGCACATACGCTAAGGCATTTATCGGATCATTTATATGTAATTCTAAATGCTCCGGTGCTATTTCATTCGATAATTGAAATGCATCTTCTAACGAAGGTACAACAAAGATTGCTCCATTTCGTTTAATGGATTCACGAGCAATTTCGCTCCTTGGCAATGTAGCAAGCTGTACTTCTATTTCTCTTTCTATTTCTTTTGCCAGCGCTGCATTTGTTGTAATACAAATCGCAGTTGCTCTTATATCATGTTCCGCTTGTGATAATAAATCAGCTGCAATAAATGATGCATTCCCTGTTTCATCTGCAATTACCACAATTTCTGATGGACCAGCAATCATGTCAATATTCACTACCCCGTATACTTCTCGCTTTGCAAGAGCAACATATACATTTCCCGGCCCAACAATTTTATCCACTTTAGGAATCGATTCTGTTCCATATGCTAAAGCTGCAATTGCTTGTGCGCCACCTACTGTATAAATTTCATCGACACCAGCAAGTTGTGCAGCTACTAAAATATGAGGATCTATCCCGCTCCTTCCTGGTGGTGTTACCATTACCACTTTCTGAACACCCGCAATTTTAGCTGGCAATACATTCATGAGTACCGATGAGGGATATGATGCTGTTCCTCCTGGTACATATACACCAACTGTTTCTAGCGGCCGAATGAGCTGCCCGCGAATAATTCCTTCTTTTTCACAATCAAAAATAGACTGCCTTGTTTGTTTTTCATGGTATGATATGATATTTTTTTTTGCTTCTTGTAACGCCTCTAGAAATACAACCGATACATCTTTACTTGCATTTTCTATTTCTTCGTTTGTCACACGAAACTCTTCTATCTCAATACCATCGAATGATTTTGTATAAGAAAATAGTGCTTCATCTCTTCTTTCTCTCACTTTTTGAACAATTTCTCTTACACGTAATTGAACAGTTTCTTCTATTATATTAGCGTGCTCTCTTAGCAACTTGATTCTAGATAATGCTTCTGTAAAATCTTCATACATAATCTCCATTATGCTCCTCCTTTATTTTCCTTCAGCAATGATACACTCCATTCTATTTATAATACTGAATATTTCGTCTTTTTTAGTTTTTAAAGCAGCTTTATTTACAATCATTCGAGCGGATATCGAGCACATTTCTTCAAATACAATTAAGCCATTTTCTTGCAATGTTTTTCCAGTTTCCACAATATCAACTATTGCATCTGCTAGCCCAAGGAGCGGGGCAATTTCTACAGAACCTTCTATTTTTATAATTTCTACATCTTCACCCCTATCACGAAAATACTTAGAAGTAATATGCGGATACTTTGTAGCAATTCTCTTTTTCCGATAACCTTCCCGATTATATGTCGGAATTGATGCAATACAAAACTTACAACATCCTACCCTCAAATCTACCATTTCATATATATCTTTCTCATATTCCATTAAAATATCTTTTCCAACAACACCTATATCTGCAACACCGTGTTCTACGTAAGTTGCAACATCAACCGCTTTAACTAGAATAAATGAAATATTGGTATTCGCACTTTGGAACACAAGTTTTCTTCCTTTATCCATAATTTCCGAACAATCAATCCCAATTTTCTCGAAAAGCGGAATGACATGCTTCTCCAATCGTCCCTTTGTTAACGCAATTTGAATGTTACGCATGAAGTTTCCCCTTCTTTCTGCATCATCCATTTTTCTTTCCAAACATATTCCACTAATGATTCTCCTGCCACTTCAATCACGGTTGTAATTCCATTCTTTCTTGCAAATTGAAAGGTGTCTTGCAAACTATCAAATAAAGATAATTCCACTTTCCACCCGTCTTTTTGAAGTAAATTACATAGTCTTTCCGCTTCTGCTAATCGTTCCAATGTATAATGGATCATCACGTCTAAATGCTTTCGCTTGAATGATTCTTGTTGTTCTTGCAGTGCCCTAACAATTTGATTTACTTGTATAGCTAATCCAACAGCTGGCCTAGACTCGCCAAAATTCCCAATTAATTCATCATATCTTCCCCCACTAACAATTTCTTCTCCAACCTCATATATATACCCCTTAAAAATAACCCCTGTATAATAATGCAAATGTTGAATCATCCCTAAATCAATTGATATATATGATCCATAGCCTAACTTCTCGATCGTTTGATAGATTTCTTTTACCCGTGCAATTGCTTGCCTCATTTCATCATTAGAAGCAAGTTTTTCTGCCTCCTCAATTACCTCCAGCTTTCCAAATAATCTTGGTAACTTCTCAAGTAACCGTACTGTTTCGTCACTTCGATCTAAATTTTTATCTTGTAAAAAACTTGATAACGCTGCATAGTTTTTACTTTCGATATACGTGCGTAATAACATTTCTTCTTCTTCCTTAAGCGAAAGTTTTTTGACAATGCACTTATATAACTGAACTTGACCTACTTCAATTGTAAAAGAATGTACACCTCCCCCTTGAAGTGCTTGAATCACACTTACAACACATTCTATTTCAGCCCGTATATTATCAATTCCAATAATTTCAATCCCCGTTTGAATGATCTCATTATATTTTCCAGAAAGTGATTCATTTGCTCGAAACACATTCCCGCTATATGTTACTTTCACAGGAGAATCTCCACCATGCATTCCAATTACCCTCGCTAAAGGAATCGTCATATCCGGACGCAAAACGATAATACGTCCTTGCTGATCAAAAAATTTATACATTTTCTCCTCATCTATCGGACGGTTTTGAAACGAAAACACATCATAAAATTCAATCGTAGGTGTTCTAATCTCCTCATATCCTCTTTCTAAAAAAGTACGTCTTAACCTTTGTTCAGCTTCTTCAATCAATGTACATTCTTCAAATACATAATCCCTTGTTCCATTTGGATTTGCTCGTTTCCATTTCGTCATACAACTCCACACTCCCTTTCCTTTCTAATGTATGCCCACCATAGCAATCAGGAACAACATAAAAAGAGCCTTGTAGAAAAAATACCTACAAGGCTCTTTCATAGAGTGTAGGTACAACGGGAATAACCCCTGTACCTACACGTTGTTCACGCTAGGTTCAAGGGTTTTATGTATGATGATGTAGTTGTGTAAGCATATTCATAGATTGTACTGTAATCATTATCCTTACTCCCTTTCTCCTCTTGTTTTCACATAGTATATAACAATAAATTCAGAAAGTAAATACAATTCTAACTTTATATTCATTTTTTTAATTATAGCTCACTAAAAAATATAGTGAGCTATTTTTTGTTCGTATTCTTGAATTTGTTGTTCATATTGCATCGTAATTCCAATCTCATCTAAACCTTTTAATAATTTTTCTTTCCACATATTCTCAATTGTAAAATAAAAACGATTCTCTGGTGTTGTAATGATCTCGTTCTCGAGATCAACTTCTATTACAGTTCTCGGATCAATGGATGCAAGCTCTTCACGCATTTCTTTTTCCATAACAATTGGAAGCATACCATTCTTCATACAATTCATATAAAAAATATCCGCAAACCCTCCTGCAATAATGACCCGAAAACCATAATCAGCAAGTGCCCATGGCGCATGTTCTCTTGAAGAGCCACAACCAAAATTATCCCCCGTAACCAGTATGCTAGCTCCTTTTCGCTCTGGTGCATTTAGTGGAAAATCGAGATTTTCTTGACGCTCATTGTTATAGCGCCATTCATCAAATAAAAACTGTCCAAATCCTGTTCTTTCTATCCTCTTTAAATATTGCTTTGGAATGATTTGATCTGTGTCAATATTATCATTCATTAATACAGCAACAGTACCTTTATGAATACGAAATGGCTCCATCATAACTCTCCTTTCTTACATCAACGAAATGACCATATAATGCAGCTGCAGCTGCCATCGCTGGACTTACCAGATGTGTTCTGGCCCCTTTTCCTTGTCTTCCTTCAAAGTTACGATTAGAAGTGGATGCACAATGTTCTCCTTCAGGCACTTGATCTGGATTCATTCCAAGACACATAGAACATCCAGGTTCTCTCCATTCAAATCCAGCTTCTTCAAATATACGATGCAGACCTTTTTTCATCGCTGCTTCCCTCACTTGCCTTGACCCTGGTACAACAAGCGCTCGCACCCCTTCTTTTACTTTTTTTCCTTTTACAACAGCTGCGGCAATTTCTAAGTCTGATAAACGAGAATTGGTACAAGAACCAATAAAAACGTGCCTAATTGGAATTTCAAATGCACTTTGTCTTGGTTTAAGTCCCATATATGCAAACGCTCTTTCATCATTTTTATCATTTTGTTCTGGTAACTGTTCATCAATACGAATCCCCATACTCGGATTCGTTCCCCACGTTACATAAGGTGCTAGTTTTGTAACATCTATCGAAAAACACATATCATAAATTGCATCTGAATCTGTATAAAGTTCACTCCACTTTGCTACTGCAAGTTCAAACTCTTTCGGCGCATGCACGCGTCCTTTTACATAAGCAAATGTTTTTTTATCCGGTGCAATAATCCCTGCCTTTGCTCCACCTTCAATTGCCATATTACAAAGTGTCATCCGTTCTTCCATTTCCATATCTGCAATTGCTTCTCCGTAAAACTCCATGACATATCCGGTTCCAACCGCTACCCCATATGTAGCAAGAAGGTGCAAAATAATGTCTTTTGCATATACTCCTTTTGGCAATTTCCCTTTTAATTCAATTCCCATTGCTTTTGGTTTTCGTTGCCACAATGTTTGAGAAGCTAGTACATGTTCCACCTCACTTGTACCTATTCCAAACGCTAACGCTCCAAACGCTCCGTGAGTTGCCGTATGACTATCACCACATACAATTGTCTTTCCTGGCTGCGTCAGTCCGAGCTCTGGACCAATAACGTGAACAATACCTTGCGCTTCATCACCAATATCCGCTAATGGAACATTGAATTGTTTACAATTATTACGAAGTGTATCTAATTGTTGCTTCGCAATGCGATCTGTAATATTCCAAACATCCTTTGTTGGAATATTATGATCCATTGTTGCAAATGTTAAATCCGCCCTTCTAACAGTTCGATTGGCAAGCCGTAATCCTTCAAAGGCTTGCGGTGATGTTACTTCATGTACGAGATGGAGATCAATATATAATAAATCTAATCCATTTTCATTTGTCGCAACAACGTGTCTTTCCCACAACTTATCTAGTAATCTTTTCCCCATTATCTCCCTCTCCCAACTAGCGCTTGTTCTTCCATTTCTTGAAGTACAGCCTTTGTAAACGAAGTTGTTGTTTCATTTCCACCTATATCAGCTGTATATTTCCCTGATTGAAGAACTGCAGTAATCGCAGCTTCAATCGCCTCTCCTTCTCTTGTTAATTCAAATGACTGTCCAAGCATCATCGCGACCGAACGCATCATTGCGATTGGATTTACTTTATTTTTCCCTGCAATATCTGGTGCTGATCCGTGAATTGGTTCATACAATGACGGACCATTCTCCGCATGACTTGCCGATGGAAGCATTCCTAATGATCCTGCTAATACAGAAGCTTCATCACTCAAAATATCACCAAATAAATTTTCGGTTACAATGACATCAAACCGGCCTGGATTACGAATCAACTCCATCGCCGCTGCATCTACTAAAACATGCTCGAGCTCCACCTCTGAATAACGAATGGCTACTTCTTCTGTAACAGATCTCCATAGTTTACTTGACTCTAAAACATTTGCTTTATCAATCGAAGTGACTTTTTTACGCCGTTTACTTGCAAGTTGAAAAGCATAAGAAACAATACGTTCAATTTCATGACGATGATAAGTTAGTGTATCTGTTGCTGCTTCTTCTGATCTTTCTTTTGGGAAAGAAAAATAAATCCCACCTGTTAGTTCACGAACGACAACAAAATCAACTTCATCTGCCGCCTTTAATGGAGATAAGTGAGAAGTTGCCGCATCTACAGCAACAGGACGAACATTTGCAAATACCCCAAGTCCTTTTCGAAGAGCAAGTAATCCTTTTTCTGGTCGTTCTTTCGCTTCATCCCACCTAGGTCCACCAACTGAGCCGAGTAACACTGCATCACTCGCTAAACATGCTGCAAGTGTTCTCGGTGGTAACGGTTGCCCAAACGAATCAATGGCCGCCCCGCCAAACTGTTCATCTTGTAAATAAAAGCGATGGCCATATAACCTTTCGATCATGTGTAATACTTCTTTAGCGCTCTCCATAATTTCCGGTCCAACACCGTCACCTGCTAAACAAACGATACGTTTTTCCATGTTATAAACACCCCTTTTATTTATTTGAATTTTCAGAATATAAATTTGATAAGTAAGGGAATCCCTCCCTCCCTCACTTATCAAATCGTTACTTTACAAGCGTTAACAATCCCTTTAATTTTCCAGCAGCATGTACATAAGCTCTAGCTGATGCTTCTAATACATCTTGCGCAACACCAAATCCCGAAACTTGATGAGATCCTTCTTTTAGTTCCACATGAACATGAGCAAGTGCATCTTGACCTTGCGTAATAGATTGGATGCGATAATCAGCTAACTCACACTCAATTCCTATGATTCTTTGAATTGCATTATAAATTGCTTCAATACTACCTGCACCAGTTGCTGCATCCTCATACACGTTATCTTTCTCATCTTTTAGTACAACTGTTGCACATTGTGTACTGTTTGATACAAAATGTACCTGCAATTGTTTAATCGTATACTGCTGTGTTGAGAATGCCGCTTCTCCAAGCATAAGTGCACGTAAATCTTCTTCTGTAATCTCTTTTTTACGATCTGCCAGCCTTTTAAATGCCCTAAATGCTATATCCCGCTCTTCTTCAGTAAATTCATAACCTAGTTCTTTCATTTTTTCAGTAAATGCATGACGACCAGAATGTTTTCCAAGAACAAATAGATTTTGTGATTCTCCGATAAGTTCTGGTTCAATGATTTCATATGTTGTTACTTCTTTTAAAACACCATCTTGATGAATTCCCGATTCATGAGCAAATGCATTCGCTCCAACAATCGCTTTATTTTTCGGTACGACCATTCCAGTTAAACGACTAACTAATGTACTTGTTGCTTTAATCTCTTTCAATGTCATAGAAGACTGCGCTTCGTAATAATCTCTTCGAATATGCAAAGCTACTGCTACTTCTTCTAGAGCAGCATTCCCTGCACGCTCTCCAATCCCATTAATCGTCCCCTCTACTTGCAGTGCTCCGCCTTCAATAGCGGCTAATGAATTCGCCACTGCCATGCCAAGATCGTCGTGACAATGACAAGAGAAAATTGCTTTTTCATAGGAAGGAACAGACTCTTGCAAATATTTAAAAAGAGAATAATATTCTTCTGGATTTGTATAACCCACTGTATCAGGAATATTAATGACATCTGCTCCTGCACGAATAGCAACTTCTACAGCTTCAGCTAAAAAAGGCTTTACTGTTCTCGTTGCATCTTCTGCAGAAAACTGCACTGTAGGAAACAACGATTTCCCTAACATAACAGAATGACGAATATTATCTAATACATCTTCTTTTGACATACAAAGCTTATATTTCATATGAATATCACTCGTTGCCAAGAAGACATGTAGACGTGGGGACACCGCACCTTTTACCGCTTCATATGCCTTACGAATATCACTTTCTTTTGCCCTGGCTAGACTCATAATAGAAGCATTTTGAATGGTTTCAGCGATGCGTTTTACAGAGCGAAAATCTCCTTCAGAAGCTGCTGCAAACCCCGCTTCCATTACATTTATTCCTAGTTTTTCTAACTGCCTAGCAATCTGTAACTTTTCTTGTTCATTTAAATTGACTCCGGGTGATTGTTCGCCGTCACGAAGCGTCGTATCCATGAACAAAATCTGCTTCATATTACTTAACCCCCGTTTTTACTTTCGGTTGTACAAACGGCATCATCTCGCGTAATTTACGTCCAACAACTTCAATTTGGTGTTCATTTTCCTGTGCATTTGTCGCATGGAAATGTGGTCTTCCTGCTTTATGCTCCGCAATCCATCCTCTTGCAAATGTACCATCTTGGATTTCCTTTAATACTTCCGCCATTGCTTTCTTCGTATGCTCTGTTACAACACGCGGTCCGGATACAAAATCTCCCCACTGCGCTGTATCAGAAACGGAATATCTCATATTTTCAAGTCCGCCTTCATACATAAGATCAACAATAAGCTTTAGTTCATGTAAACATTCAAAATAGGCAAGTTCCGGCTGATAGCCAGCATCGACTAATGTTTCAAATCCTGCTTTTACAAGTGCCGTAACTCCTCCGCAAAGAACAGCTTGCTCCCCAAATAAATCCGTTTCCGTTTCTTCTTTAAACGTTGTTTCTAAAACTCCAGCCCTCGTTGCTCCAATCCCATCTGCATAAGATAGCGCTTTTTCAGTTGCCGTTCCAGTTGCGTCTTGATATACAGCAAATAACGCTGGAACTGCTCCGCCTTCGACAAAAGTACGACGTACTAAATGCCCTGGTCCTTTCGGCGCTACTAGAAACACATCTACATCTTCAGGTGGTGTAATTTGATTAAAATGAACATTAAATCCATGTGCAAACACCAGTGAATTTCCAGCTTGTAAATTCGGTTCAATTTCTGCTTCATATACTTCCGGTTGTAGTTCATCAGGTAGAAGAATCATGACTACATCAGCAAACTTTGTCGCCTCTGCCACTGAATATACGGAAAAACCATCTTCTTTCGCTTTTTCCCATGACTTTCCTCTCCTTAGTCCAACTACCACATCAAAACCGTTATCACGTAAGTTTTGTGCATGAGCATGCCCCTGTGATCCATATCCAACAATTGCTACTTTCTTTCCCTTTAATACATTTACCGCCACATCTTTTTCATAATAAACTTTTGCCATTTTCTTTTCCCCCTATATTTAAATGATTAATGAATTAACATAATTTGTTTGTCTTGTTTTTTCATACTACGCGTAAAAGCAGTAACACCTGTTCTTGCAATTTCTTTTAAACCATATGGTCGCAGTAGTTCAATTAAAGCCTCTACTTTTTCTTGCGTACCTGTTACTTGCACAACTATGGAATCCTTACCAACATCTATTACAGTGGCTCGGAATGGTTCGATTAAACTGTATAATTCCGCCCTTGATACACTTGATGTTGCTACTTTAATAAGAGCGAGTTCTCTTGCGATCATAGCTTCTTCTGTAATATCAGACACTTTGAGTACATCAATTTGTTTATGAAGCTGTTTAATTAGCTGTTCAACTTGCTGTTCATTCTCAACATGTACGACAAATGTCATCCTTGAAATATCAGATGATTCTGTATGGCCAACTGAGATACTTTCAATATTAAAATGTCTTCGCGTCATGACGCCTGTAATTCGGTTCAATACGCCACTCTGGTTTCGAACGGTTGCTGTAACAATCCTTTTCATCTCTTTTCCACCCCCTCCATTTGGTGAACCCCTTTTCCAGGAGCAACCATCGGCATAACTTTTTCAGACTGAAGTACCCGGCAATCAATTACTACAGGTTCTTGCAATTCAATTGCTGCTTGTAACTCCTTCTTTGCAAGTAACGGATCTTCAATTCTTACCCCTTTTATGCCATATGCATGAGCAAGCGCTACGAAGTCTGGCTGACAAGAAAGTAATGAGTGAGAATATCTTTGATTATAAAACTCATCTTGCCACTGTCTTACCATTCCTAAAGCTTCATTATTTAAAATCAAAACTTTAACTGGTAAAGAGTGTTCCTTCAATACACTCAGTTCTTGTAATGTCATTTGAAAACCAGCATCCCCAACAATTGTTACTACCAATTCTTCTGGCTTAGCAATTTGCGCACCGATTGCTGCTGGAAACCCAAATCCCATCGTACCAAGTCCTCCTGATGTCACCCACTTATCTGGAGATTTCAGCGGATAGTATTGCGCAGCCCACATTTGATGCTGACCAACATCAGTTGTAATAATTGCTTTTCCTTTTGTAATTTCATATAACATATCAATTGCTGCTTGCGGTTTAATTTTTTCTGAATCTTGTTTATAAAAAAACGGATATTGTTCTTTTCTACTTTTTAAAAGTGAAAGCCATTCTTGATGATTTTCTTTTCTCTCTTTAGAATCTAACAACGCTTCTAGTGCCTGCTTTGCACTCGCTACAATTGGAATTGTTGTCGGAACATTTTTCCCAATTTCTGCTGGATCAATATCAATATGTGCAACAACAGCCTCTTTCGCAAAATATGCTAAATTCCCTGTAAGGCGGTCATCAAATCTTGCACCAATATTGATAAGTAAATCACACTCATATAAAGCCATGTTTGCTGTATATGAACCATGCATTCCTCCCATTCCTAGAAACAATTCATCATCTGGTGGAAACCCTCCTAATCCAAGGAGTGTATGAACAACCGGTATACTGTGCATTCGCGCAAAATCAGTTAATTCTTGTGTAGCTTTCGCATGTAATACACCAGCGCCAGCTAAAATGAGCGGTTTGTTTGCATTTGCAATTGCTTGTAATAATTTGCTAACTTGTAATGGATTCGGTTCATAATTTGGCTGATACCCCGGTAAATCCATTTGCGGGTTGCTACATCGCTCTCCTTGTTCTACTACCATATTTTTTGGAAGATCAATAACGACTGGGCCCGGCCGCCCTGTTTTTGCAATATGAAATGCTTCTTTAATAATCCGTGGTAAATCAGATGCCCGTCGCACCTGATAATTATGTTTTGTCACCGGCATAGTAAGCCCCATAATATCCGCTTCTTGAAAAGCATCACTTCCGATTAAAGTCGTAGCGACTTGCCCTGTGAAAACAACAAGCGGTAATGAATCGATCATCGCATCCGCAAGACCAGTGATAACATTTGTCGCACCTGGACCACTTGTTGCAATGACAACACCCGGTTTCCCTGTAATTCGTGCATATCCTTCAGCTGCGTGAATTGCACCTTGTTCGTGCCTTGTTAAAATATGTGGAATCTCACAATCATAAATTGCATCATAAAGCGGCAGAACTGCACCACCTGGATAACCAAAAATAACTTCAACCTCTTCCCTTCCTAGCGCTTCTAACAACAGCTGTGCACCAGTTGCCATTTTCTCCTCCGTTTTTAAAGACATTTCTCTTACGGACCTCCTTTAAAATTGTTTTTACAATAAAAAAATCCTACGTCCACACTCCAGCTATGTGCTGAAGGGACGAAAGATTTCGTGGTACCACCCTTCTTCGCAAGAATATATCTTGCCTCAATGACTCAGGGATGAGTCTAGCTAATAACGGAGCTACCGTCTAAGCTTAGACAAACGCTTCAGCTTAGCACTCAAGGGCGATGTTCGTCGACGTGAACCATCGGTTTCCAGCAACCACCGACTCTCTGTGAGGCTTCACAATCAACTACTCCTCCCTATCAACGCTTTATCATTTCATAGCAACGAACGATTCTTTATGGTTCGTTATACTTTTATTATCCAACTTTATTTTCTTCATAAATTTTCTCGCCATCTTCTACAACTAACTTACGAAACTCTTCCAATAAGCGATTTGTATGCAGGCCCGTTTTTCCTGAACCAATTGTTCTTCCATCAACTGTTGTTACTGCAATTACTTCAGCCGCAGTTCCTGTTAAAAACACCTCATCAGCTACATATACATCGTGTCTTGTAAATAATTCTTCTCTTACGTCATACCCAAGTTTTTCGCCAATTTCTAAAATAGCATTTCTTGTAATACCTTCTAATGCCCCAGCAGAGCTTGGGGGTGTTATTAATTTATTTCCTTTTACAATAAACACATTATCGCCAGACCCTTCAGCTACATAGCCTTGTTCATTTAACATAAGCGCTTCTTGTACACCTGCAAGTTTCGCTTCAATTCGAACTAAAATATTATTTAAATAATTTAAGGACTTCACTTGCGGAGTTAATACATCTGGTCGATTGCGACGTGTCGCAACTGTTACAACCGGGATTCCTTTTTCATAATATTCCGCCGGAAATAGAGATAACTGTTCCGCGATTACAACTACATTCGGTTTCGAACAAGAGTCAGGGTCCAACCCAAGGTTTCCTACACCTCTTGATACGACTAAACGGATATATCCGTTAGATAGCTTATTTTGACGAATGGTTTCAACAACAATACTAGTTACTTCTTCTAACGTATATGGAATTTCTAACATAATGGATTTTGCTGATTCATATAAACGGACAAGATGTTCTTTGAGACGGAAAACATTTCCACTATAAACACGAATTCCTTCAAACACCCCATCTCCATATAAGTAACCATGATCATATACCGAAACTTTAGCTTCATCTTTTGGCACAAATTCTCCATTTACGAAAATCCATTGCTCGTTCACTTAAAAGCGCCTCCTATGTTCTATGAATTTTTTATTGTTTCCTAGTTTACTCTCCTTTTCAAATAAATCAAGGTAATTTTTAGAAAATTTATAATTTTTAATCATACGTACATCTTTCATTGTATTGATTTATCAACATTGTTAACGTTTACAAAATGTCAAAAAATTTTTTTCGTCATTTTTCGTTCTAAAAAATATTTGTTTAAAAGAAGGAATTCTGTCAAATAATGCGAATCTATTGTATTCAATAAACGAGCGTCCCATTTCATATATTCGGGAATATACAACGACTTTTGATGAAAAGGGGGGAAAATAAGTAAAACAATATTGTCTAAAAATAACAATCATATTTTTTACGTAGTTGTCATAATCCTATTTTTAAAAAACAATTTGTCAAATGAGGGAGGAAAATAATATGGCGTGTGTACAAATTAAAGGAACGAGACAAGAAGTAGTGGAGATGCTGCAACTATTTGACTTAATGGATACAAAGGGATTCTGTAAATTCAATAATTATGTAGAGGTAGAACCCAATGAAAAACAGCATAATAACTTTATCGCCTCAATTGATGTTCAATCCAGTGATTACTCTACTCAAGATCAATTGAATGATCAATTTGTAAGTCAAATGCTCACTGGTGTGTATAACGACTAATACAACAGCAATCCTGCCTTGAATTTGTATCTTCCTATCATCTTTTTCTCAAATATATAAATATCTGCTAAAAATTTGAGCATATTACTAGAGATGGTAGGAGGTGAAATTTATGGCGAAAATTGGTGTGGAAGATTCTTTAACAGATGTTCAACAAGCTTTAGAGCAAAAAGGACATGAAGTAATTACACTACGCTCCGAAAATGACGCACAAGGATGCGACTGTTGCGTCGTAACCGGGCAGGATTCTAATGTAATGGGAATCAGCAATGTATCTACAAAAGGTTCTGTGATTAAGGCGAGTGGCTTAACAACAGATGAAATTTGTCAAAAAGTTGAAAGCAGACTGTAAAAAATAACGGGTCTATTATGTGTGCCTTATCTAAAAAGAGAAGCCTCCTTATGAAAAGGAGACTTCTCTTTTTTTATATTAACTTAACGGGAAAGTAACATATACTGGATGAAAGCCCTACCTCTCTCTCATCAATACGGTTCCTCTGACCGCTCCTTGATACACTAGTATGTGTATAAGCTTATAAATACAATTTTTAGGGTCTGTTCACAAAAGTTGTTGATAAAATTACCCGATCTTCCGCAAACTTTTCATGTCGTATTTATAAGTAATATCCAATATATACTAGCTGCAACCGAGACACGAAATTAAATTTTAACATGTAATAACAAATACGTCAATATGTATTTTAACAAAATAAAAACAGACATTATGATCTGTCTGTTTTTAAAATGGCGCTTTTTCTTTTACTACATAAACAACAAATCCGCTTACTAAAATGCATAAGCCGACCGCAAAATTCTTAATGTTAATCATAACTTCCTCTCCCTTATTTTATAAATCATATATATTTACATTTCAATTATATTTATCGTTCCTAAGCACACTTTTTCTAATATATCATAATTCCTAAAAAATGCAAGTTGGTTCTTTAATAGCCATTCACAAACTTACCGACAGTATTTGGTACCATATTCAAAGCTTTTTCAATCAAATGTGTACCACTATGTAAATGCAGCACTTGTACACCACCAGATCCCACTACTAAAAAAGCTACTGGGTTGATTGAAACTCCCGCACCACTTCCGCCTCCAAACGGATGCTCTTGTTTCACTTCTTTTTGCTGGCCTTGTCCTGTATGGTTTTTTCCGTTAGACATTTCTCCTATAAAATCACTTCCCCCTGCGCCAAAACCAAAAGCTACTTTTGAAACAGTTAAAACAACATTTCCATCCGCTGTCGAAACCGGACTTCCAACAATTGTGTTTACATCTACCATTTCTTTTAAATTTGTCATTGCCGTTTTCATTAAATTTTCAATTGGATGTTCCATCATTTCAACCACCCTTTCCTTATCATTCTTTTTTATACTTTCCAAAATAGAGGAACTCATACCAAGTTTTACAATCCAAGAAGAAATACTTTTATCCCCCACCTTCTCCTCTTAGGCATTAAAAAGAATTTCCCTTCATTCTTCTTTTGCAAACAGTTTCTCTATAGACTCTTTACTTCAGCTCACTTTTTTATGGATATTACTACCTATGAATGGCGGAATAAAAAAGAAAAAGATATACATACTACTTAGTGAACCTTGTTATGAAAGGAGCTATTACCTTGACTGATAAATTTGATGACAACCATAAAGTCGAAGGCGATTATAAAGAAGAGTACGCAGCAGAAGTTGCACCTCAGCGAGTCAACTATGATGATAAGGACGATGTGAAATCAAAAACAGCAGGATCCACAGCAGGATTTATTGCTCTTGCACTTGCTATATTATCACTCTTTACATTTCCGACACTCTTCGGCATTGTTTCTGTTTTACTCGGTATTTATGCTTATAATCGTGGCGCTACTGTAACTGGCAGCATCGCTGCTATTGTAGGCGGCATTGCTGCAGTTGTTGCTATTATATTCCGCGCTGCAATCATCGGTTTATTTTTCTCGCTTTTTTAAAGAAAAAAGGTATCTCGCTTTTTGCGAGATACCTTATCCTGTGAAAACATCTTCTGATGGATATCGAATTTTTTGTTTTGCTGGTCGCGCTAAAGAAAACACCAATGTTAACGGGCCGATTAGTCCACAAAACATAACAAACATAATAATACATTTTCCAATTGCTGATAACTTAGCCGTAATTCCCATCGTCAATCCAACCGTACCGAATGCTGAAATTGTTTCAAATAATAGCTGAATAAAACTAAAGTTTTCTGTAAGCATTAATAAAAATACTGCTGTAAAAATAAGAATTTGACTAGCTACCACAATCGCTAATGCTCTTGTTACCGTTGACATTTTGATTGTACGATGAAATAAAACAAAGTCTTCCTTTTTTCTAAAAAAGGAAAGAACCGATGTAATTAAAATAACAAATGTGGTTAACTTAATTCCCCCACCTGTCGAAACACTTCCTGCACCGATAAACATTAAAATCATCGTAAACAATATGGTTGGCTCTCCCATTCCTCCATAATCAATTGTATTAAATCCTGCTGTACGCGGTGTAATTCCTTGAAAAAACGAAGCCCATAACTTGTCACCTAAAGACAATGGTCCTAATGTTTTTACATTATTATACTCCAATACAAAAATCACAATCATTGCAATAACATTAAGTGTGATTGTTCCAAGAATCATAATTTTTGAATGAAGGGATAGTTTCTTAAAACTACGGCTATACCATATATCAATTAACACCGTAAAACCTAAACCACCTATAGCAATTAAAGAACAAATCCCAATATTAATAATAGGATCTCCTACATATCTTGTTAAATTATCTGGCCATAGTGCAAATCCTGCATTATTATAAGAGGCAATAACATGAAAAATACTATAATATAAACCTTTACCAAAACCAAATTCCGGGATAAATCGAATGGATAAAAAAACGATTCCTACTAATTCAATACAAATAGAAAAAATAAAAACTCGTTTCACTAATTTTACAAGACCACCAATATTCGTTTGGTTAAATGCTTCTCCAATTAGCAATCGATGACGCAAACCAATTTTTTTTCCTAGTACCCATACAATTAAAATTGCAATTGTCATTAATCCAAGACCACCTGTTTGAATTAAAAACAGAATAACAATTTGACCAAACATTGTAAAAGTGCTTGAAGTATCTACAACACCTAAACCAGTCACTGTCGCTGCTGATGTTGCCGTAAAAAAGGCATCTACCCAACTAATCGATTCTTTTGTTGCGAACGGTAGTTTTAATAACACTCCTCCGACAACAATTAAACAAAAAAAGCCCATTGCTAAAATTTGCGGTGGACTTAATCGTATAAAACGATTGTAAAATCCTTGTTTTTTTGTTTCTTGCATATCACTAACTCCCTTAATAAAGTGCTTCTATCCCTCATTATGTAAGATAAAATCTAGTAAAACAAATAAATCTTTATAATCTCATAATATAGTCGAGCATAATCCTTTTTTTTATAGATTTCAACTTTTATTTTCACGAGCAGTAAAACGAGTATCTCTTCACTTCCCATGTCATTTTACAGATTCTCCAATACAGGAAAGCCCATGCATATTCTCATCATAACTGTTATTCTATTCTCTATCTACCATTCTCCTAAAATTTAACATCTTTTTTAAAATCCCCTTTCCTTTCACTTCAAGTTCACATTGAAGTCACATCTATCTTTTATATTATATCTATCGAAGCTGTTCCTCCCTAATAATGAGACATTCCCCAGTGTCTTGAACAGCTTTCCATCCCTAATTAAAATTGATATAAATTGTCCCCTTCCCTGACCATCTTGTGCTGACAAGATGGTCTATTTCTTATTTTAAAATATAATTTAGCAAGATTATCTCCCAACTCATTTCTTTGCTTTCACCGAAATTGGAGACGGGACCCGCATACATATAATGCTAATAAAAAAGGAGTGAATATATTCACTCCTTTTTTGATTTACTTCCCTTTTTCGAACGATATTCTTTTCCTTTATTATCATTACCAGCTTCAAATTCTGAACTAAATTCCTGTTGGAATTGTCCTGATTTCGGTGAACCTTGATTTCCACTTCCTTGACTACCATTACGATTTGTCATTTTTCTCTCTCCTTTCATCGATCATTATTGATAGTATGTCTTTCTGGCTTTAATCATACACATCACATTTTTAAGATGAAGTGACACTTTACTGAATTGAGCTTTTATAGACAGTTTCTCTTCCACCTAACTTTTTTCACTGCATTGTGAAGTAAAGAGATTTCTATCTGCGAATAGCGAGATACAAAAATCCTTCCCAATTTCGGGAAGGATTTTTGTATCTGTAATTTATTTCATCATTTCTGTTCATAAGATTCTAAGAGGAACAAATAGAATCTACAGGAAATACTTATCTGTAACATCACAGCAAATAATGGTAATTCTCTTTCAGTATCTTCTTTTTTATATAAGCTTCTTCGAAATAGATATCATTACGTGCATATCTTCTTCAGATAGAGCCGAAAATCTTTCTTGTAAATACTGCTTTTTCGCAGTTTCCATTTTTGTAACTAACTCTTTTCCTTGCTCCGTAATTTCTAAATATACAACACGTCGATCGGATGTAGAGCGTGTACGTGTCACAAATCCTTTATTAATTAACTTTTCCGTAACAGCTGTAATATGGCTATTAGATACATGTAATTCATTAGCTACGCGTGAAACCATCTCTTTATTATTACGATTTAATATTCGAAGTACAAGAAACTCATTCCATGGTATATAACCGCCAAAGATTTTTCCAATATCATTACGCAATGAGCGAAACATAGCAAAGACGTTTGTAGACAGGTCCTCCATTAATTGTTCACGATTATGAGACACCATTTACATCTCCTTTTATTTCATTTACTTAAATAAAAACTTTATTAATTATTTTACCTTATATCTTACTTTTTGTCACCTTATTTTTCCATACACTCTAAGTTCTATGAACTCACTTTTCACATACTGCTTATCCCTTTTTTCTTTTAGATAGATTATATCCAGTCATAACAAAAAGAAAGAGTAAGATTACAAGCTTTTCTCGACGAAAATTGATACAATGAAAGCAAACTATTAATAAAGAGGTGTTACATATGACATTAAAACAATGGGCTGATAAAGGCATATCCTTTGATACATACGTAAATGAAATGAAAGTGAATCAATATGAACTATTACACATTTATAATAATTTTTTAATTCCAAACGAGTTACTTCCCGTTTTGGAAGAGCGTCAGAATGATGAATGGCGTGTTATTGTATTATCAGCTGATTGGTGCGGTGATGCCCTCCTATGTGTACCCGTAATGAAACGAATTTGTGAAGTTGCTAATATTGATATGCGATTACTGATCCGGGATGAAAATCTAGAATTAATGGATCAATACTTAACGAACGGAACAGCACGTGCCATTCCAATCTTTATTTTTATTGATAGAGAAGGAAACGAGCAAACAGTTTGGGGACCACGCGCTCCAAAAGTACAGGAGTTAGTAACTTCTATGCGGGCTACATTACCAGAAAAAGAGGACCCACTATTTGAAGAAAAGCAAAAAGAAATGTACGCTAATTTCCGTGCAACATTAGCTGAGGACACGTCCCTTTGGGAACATGTGATGGAAAATATGATTGAAAAAATAGTAAAATAAAAAAACTGCCAAATGGCAGTTTTTTTATTACATAAGGAAGAAGTAAAACACCGCTGCTAAAATAAAACGATAGTATGCAAATGGTGTTAACTTTACACGAGCCAATAATTTTAAGAATGAAACAATCGCAAGCATCGCTACAACAAATGCTGTCACAAATCCAGTTACAAATAAAGGTAAATCCGCCACACTTAGTAAATTCCAGCTTTTAATTAAATCTAAACCTGATGCAGCAACCATCATCGGTACTGCTAAAATAAATGTATATTCAGCTGCTGCTGTATGAGATACACGAGCTAATAATCCACCGCTTATTGTAGATCCAGAACGTGAAAATCCTGGCCACAATGCTAAACATTGGAACATTCCAATTGTGAATGCTTGTTTATACGTGATTTCATCTAATGTTTTTGCTGTACTTGGTCTTGAGAACTTCTCAGCAACAATCATTAAAATCCCACCAGCAACTAAACTAATAACAACTGGTCCTGGTCCAAATAAAATTTCTTTAATTTTACTATGAAATAAAACACCTAGTAATCCTGCTGGAATCATACCAATAATGATATGTAATAAATTTAATGATGGCCCTTGCGTTACTTTTCCAATTCCAACTAATGACCACAAACGTTTCCAAAATACAACGACAACCGCTAAAATTGATCCTAATTGGATGACAACCTCGAATACTTTCGCTCTATCATCCTCAAATCCAATTAAATGCCCTGTTAGAATCATATGTCCTGTTGATGATACCGGTAAAAACTCCGTTAATCCTTCAACAGCACCCATGATTAATCCAATTAACCAATCAGCCACTGATCGTGCCTCCTTAATACCTTATATGTACTTTTTTCATACCTTATCATAATACCTTATCCCTTTTCAAAGTGCATCTTTTTTTTCATCTATTTCATGTACACATACGCATATTTCTTTTCTATTCATTGATGAAATTGTATGATAGTAGAAGTTTGTTCTTACACGGAAAGGAGCTTTTATGAAAGAAACCAACTCGCTCTCACAAAAAATGAAACAATTTACATTACTATTCTTTCCAATTTTTGTAACACAGCTGTCTTTATTTGCAATGAGCTTTTTTGATACTACAATGTCAGGACATGCAAGTGCTACTGATTTAGCGGGGGTTGCAATTGGAACTAGCATATGGATCCCCATTAGTACTGGACTAACAGGAATTTTAATGGCTACTACTCCCATTATCGCTCATCTTGTTGGGTCAAAACAAAAAGAAGCCGTTCCTCATGTTGTAATACAAGCGGTATATTTAGCGATTAGTGTTAGTTTCCTTGTTATTCTCATCGGCTACTTTGCCGTTTCACCAATTTTAAAGGGCATGCATTTAGAAGAATCAGTAGAGCGCATTGCCGCTCAATTTTTAAGCATTATTGCAATTGGTATTATCCCTTTATTTGTCTATACTGTGTTACGTGGATTTATTGACGCTCTAGGAAAGACGCGGACAACGATGATTATTACTTTACTCTCCTTACCAATTAATGTGATTTTGAATTATGTATTTATTTTTGGTCATTTTGGTTTTCCACAACTAGGAGGCGTGGGTGCCGCAATTGCTTCCACAGCAACGTATTGGTGCATTTTAATCATTACTATTATTATTATCTGTACGAAAGAGCCGTTTGCATCTTTTGGTATCTTCAAGCAGTTATATCGCATTTCCATTTCACGCTGGAAAGAACTTTTAAAACTTGGTGTTCCTATTGGATTTGCTATCTTTTTTGAAACGAGCATTTTCGCTGCTGTTACACTTATGATGAGTAATTTTAGTACAACAACAATTGCAGCACATCAAGTTGCCATGAACTTTGCATCACTCTTATATATGACTCCATTAAGCTTAGCAATGACTCTGACAATCGCAGTTGGATTTGAAGTTGGTGCAAATCGATACGAAAATGCAAAACAATATGGATTTATTGGTATCGGTCTAGCCCTTACTTTTGCTCTATTCTATTCAATCCTACTCTATTTCTTTGGCGATCAGATTGCATCTATTTATACAACAGATGCTGCGGTTCATGATTTAGCCAAAGAGTTTCTCATATTTGCTATTTTGTTTCAAATTTCCGATGCAATTGCTACACCAGTTCAAGGAGCACTCCGTGGTTATAAAGATGTAAATGTCGCTTTAATCATAACACTTATTGCCTATTGGGTGATTGGTTTGCCACTTGGTTACATATTAGCAACTTATACTTCTTGGGCTGCAAAAGGGTATTGGATTGGCCTTATTTTAGGCCTCGCATTTGGCGCTAGCTTTTTGCTGATCCGTCTCTTTCAAGTACAACGTAAATATGCATTGCAAAAGAGCCGCTAATTGTAGCGGCCTTTTTCATATATGTATAGTTCCTCTCCAGAACGTGTAACATAATGAAAAAGAAAGGTGAAAACCTATGGATGAAAAGAAAAAACAGCAATCCTTCGATGAAGAATTTGCTCCTGAAATCTCACCTGGATATCGGCAAGATATTCATCAACCACCTCGATATAAAAACACTTCCTTTTTAGTTGGAATTGGTATTTTCGGAGCAATATTACTTGTACTCATCATTTTCGTCTATTTTTAATGAAAGGAGTGTTATATATGACAAAGCAATCTTCAACCTTTTCGAAAAGACCTGTAAAAACGCAAAAGGGCTATGCTGGTGATTCTGTAAACACGCTTAAACAAATCGAACAAGGGAATTTAGAAATTGCAAAAAAAGAAATTGGGCAACAAAACGAAAACCTTTAAATGTCCCCGCCTTCTGGGGACATTTCCATTCTACACGTTGTCGCTGCTCTGCAATCTTAAACGTATTATTTTCTTTTACAATCCTCATTTCTCTTACCATCTTCAATACCCAAAACATAAGCCGAAATACAAAATAAGAAAATTCTGATATCATAAAGTTAAACAAACTATTTTATCAAGGAGAGAAATGAGGAAATCAGATGCAACAATACAGGCAATATGTACAACAAGCAATGCCAAATACCACTATACGCTCTTATAAGCAAAATGATAATGGCTGGGATAATATAGCCGTGATTGTAAATAATGAATGGCTCTTTCGTTTTCCACGTAAATCCCAGTATGCAAGGAGAATCCCGCGGGAAAAAAAGGTATGCGAAATACTTTCTCATTCTTTACAAGGAATAGAAGTTCCAAAGTACCATGTTTTATATAAAAATGAATCGGATTCCATTCCATTTGGTAGCTATTATGCACTCATTCATGGGAAACCATTGACAGCCCAAACACTCGCGGGATTAACTGTAAAAGAACGAGAAATCATTGCTACACAGCTTGCTACCTTTCTCTCTTCTTTACATACCATCCCAATAGAACGTGCTGTAGAGTGGGGATTTCAAGTAGAGAAACCTCTCACATACTGGCGACAAATTCAAGCGAAATTACGTGATTACCTTTCTCATACATTTACATCAATAGAAAGAAAATCCTTTGATTGTTTATTTGAGAACTTTTTTGAATATATGCATGAACCTAATTTACAAAACACAATCATTCATGCTGATTTTACACATCATCATATTTTATTCAATGGGAAAAACAAAAAAATTTCAGGAATTATTGATTTTGGTGATGCTCAAATTGGAGATCCTGCCTTTGATTTTGCTGGTTTATATCACGATTTTGGTAACGAATTTACCGGAGCTATTTATAAACAATATTGCGCTCTTACCCCTCATCATGATTCATCATTCACTCAGCGTATCACTTCTTTTTATCAGTACAGCCCTTTATTTCATAACCTTATTTACAGCTTTGAAACAAATAATAAACTAGAAATAAACAAGAATTTGGAAAGCGTGCAAACAATATTAAAGGGATTGAATTGAATTCTTTCCCTATATTCTTTTTCCTCATAATAAATCATTCATACCGGTTACAACATCTTCATCTCCCACTCACCATTAAGAAAGATATTTTACAAATTCAGCTCCAAATTGAAGACATTTTTCTACATCTTCATCCTCTGGCGTTAATTCTACTTTTAGCCCTTCTAGTACAACCTCTGCACCACGCTCTTGTAACTTTTCGATTAAAATATCAACAGCTGCGCCGTATTTTGGATAAGCAGAATCACAGGAGCCAAACACTGCCGCTTTTTTACCTGCTAAATGAGTCTCTTCCATTTCATCATAAAAATCTAAGAAATCATCTGGAAGCTCACCATCTCCCCAAGTATAAGCTCCTAAAATAATACCGTCATATTCCTCTAATATAGAAGCTTCTGGTGCAGTCATAATATCAATTACTTCAATCTCATTTCCTGTCTCACGAATTGCTCCAGCAATATGATCAGCCATTTCTTCTGTATTTCCACTCATACTTGCAAAAATCATTACAAACTTACTCAATTGAATCTCTCCTTTGATTATGTATTACTTTTTCTGTTTTATTTATTTTCTTCTCGTCTACATATTCAGCAAGAATTACATTTCGTTGCCATTCTATATGTTTATCTTTATTTTTAAATTCTCTTTGTCCAAGGCGAAATGCTTTCCTCATCCATTAATTCAATTGATAATAATTATCAACCGCAACTATACAATTAGATTAATTGAAAATGATTATCAAAGTCAATAAATTTTTTGAAGAAAATAATGAAAAGATACAAGCTTGTCCGTTAACGATTCATATACTATAAATGAGCATAGTTCTTTCTCAGCCCTCTCTAGCGGAAAGAAATAGAAGCAACTGCGTTGTCGCAGTTGCCTTTTTTTATATACTGAAGAAAACTTTCAATCTTCCTCTTAGCAGCCAAGATTTTATGAACCGTTTGCCCTCACTTAATCTCTTTGTTCACATTGATTTTTTTAAGTTTCTAACAATTTCATTGTCACCTGTAAAAATAACTCTGCTCCATAAACTAACGCCGATTCATCTATATCAAATTTCGGATGATGATGCGGATAGCAGGTCTCCATTTTTTCATTCCCAGTTCCTAATTTAAAGAAGCAGCCTGGAGCTTTTCTCAAGTATGCAGAGAAATCTTCCCCTCCCATAGAAGGAGCGAGCTGTACAATTTTTTCTTTTCCCAAAAGCTCTATTGCACTTTCCTCGACTGCTCTTGTAATAAATGCATCATTAATGACAGGATCATATCCATAGCGATATGTATATTCATATGTTGCACCATGTGCTTCTGTAATCCCTTTAACAATTTGTTCAATCTTTTCTTCCGCTTCTTTTCTTAGTTTTTGATCAAAGGAACGAACTGTTCCCATTAAAGAAGCTGTATTAGGAATAATATTATCCGCTGTCCCCCCGTGGAATTGTGTAACTGAGACAACCCTTTGCATAAAGGCACCTGTATTTCTTGATACAATATGTTGTAAGTTGGTAACAATTTGTGCGCCAATTGCTATTGGATCAATTGTTTCTTCTGGCCTAGCAGCATGCCCTCCTCTTCCTTTGACTTCAATTGTAAATACATCAGGTGCTGCCATCATAGGTCCGTATACAATCCCAATCTTGCCACTCTCTAACCCAGACATAACATGTAAGCCGATAATGTAATCTACGCCGTCCATTACACCAGCTCGCACCATTTCCTGACCGCCGCCAGGATAGACTTCTTCTGCATGTTGAAAGAAAAGACGAATTTCTCCTTCCCACTCCTCATTCATTTTCGCTATTGCTTCCGCTGTTCCTAATAAAATAGCGGTATGTGCATCATGCCCACATGCATGCATCACACCTGGAGTAGCTGATGTATAAAGTTTTAACGTCTCTTCCTGAATCGGAAGAGCATCCATGTCCGCGCGAATCGCGACTATTTTCCCTGTTTTCTTCCCTTTTTTCTTTGCCATCACACTATACTTCGTTGGTCTTGTTACCTCAAAAGTGGAAAATGAGCACAATGTGTCATATATAAATTGTGAAGTTTGTTCTTCATGGAATGATAATTCAGGGGATTTATGGAAATGCCGTCGCCACTCTATAATCTTTTCCTCTGACACAAGCTTCCTCCATTTCTTTTTCGCATGTTCCATTCTTAACAATCTCCTTTTTCGTATTTATATTCTTACTTCAGCTTCACAAAATGATTGTCCTTATCATCCTTTTATCTTTTGACATGACAAATCAATAACAATTTCATGCTGAATGTAATATAATTACTAAGTTAGGGATTTTCTTTTTTAGTATTTAGTGCTACTATCAAAAAAGAGCCTTTTTGTCTTAATTTTACCTAAAATGTGGAATTTTGTTTTTTTCACAATAATGTAGGACATGATACCTACATATAGTTATTATTTCATAAGAGAGGAAAAGACATGGAAAGATTAAAAGAGATATGGTCTCGACCACTCATACAATGGTTTGCAAAAACTTTTTATTACCTTGCAATTTTGTTTGCATTACTTTGGTTGTATGGATTCCATGATACAAACACAAGTACATTTATTTACAATGAATTTTAGGGTGGGAACGTTATGAAGTTATTAGAACAAATCGAAAAGTGGGCGGCTGAAACGCCTGATCAAACCGCTTTCGTTTGGCGAGATGCGAAAATTACGTACAGACAATTAAAAGAAGACTCTGATGCATTAGCTCATTGGATTTCTTCTGAGTATGCAGATGATCGCTCACCAATTATGGTTTATGGCCATATGCATCCAGAGATGATCATTAGCTTTTTAGGGTGTGTCAAAGCTGGACATGCTTACATTCCAGTAGATTTATCTATTCCAGCTGATCGTGTACTACGTATTGCTGAAAGTTCCGGTGCGAAACTACTTTTATCACCAACAGAAGTGAAAGTAGCTGATTTACCTGTTCGCATCGTATCTGAAAACAACTTACAAGATATTCTCTTGACTCATAAAGGGAAAACTCCAAACCCTGAGCATGCAGTAAAAGATGATGAGAACTTCTACATTATTTACACATCAGGGAGCACAGGGAATCCGAAAGGTGTACAAATTACGTACAATTGTCTTGCCAGCTTTACAAAATGGGCGGTTGAAGACTTCAACTTACAAACTGGACAAGTGTTCTTAAACCAAGCACCTTTTTCATTCGATTTATCTGTGATGGATGTTTACCCATCGTTAGTAACAGGTGGTACACTTTGGGCAATTGATAAAGATATGATTGCGCGTCCAAAAGACTTGTTTGCTTCTTTAGAACAATCAGACATACAAGTATGGACATCCACACCATCATTTGCAGAAATGTGTTTAATGGAGCCATCTTTCTCTGAAAGTATGCTACCAAATATGAAAACATTCTTATTCTGCGGCGAAGTATTATCAAATGACGTAGCAAGAAAATTAATTGAACGCTTCCCGAAGGCAACAATTATGAATACGTACGGTCCAACAGAAGCAACTGTAGCTGTAACAGGCATTCATGTTACACAAGAAGTCGTTGAGACATATCAATCACTTCCAGTTGGTTACTGTAAATCTGATTGCCGCCTTCTTATTATGAAAGAAGATGGTACAATCGCACTAGATGGTGAAAAAGGTGAGATTGTAATTGTTGGTCCAAGCGTAAGTGTTGGATATTTAGGAAGTCCTGAATTAACAGAAAAAGCATTCACAGTTATTGATGGCGAACGTGCCTATAAAACAGGTGATGCTGGATATGTAGAAAATGGTCTTCTTTTCTATAATGGTCGTCTTGATTTCCAAATTAAATTACATGGTTATCGAATGGAATTGGAAGAAATCGAACATCACCTTCGCGGTTGCTCTTATGTAGAAGGAGCTGTCGTAATTCCAATTAAAAAAGGTGAGAAATACGATTACTTATTAGCGGTTATTGTTCCAGGAGAGCATTCGTTTGAAAAAGAATTCAAATTAACATCTGCAATCAAAAAAGAACTCAATGAGCGATTACCAAATTACATGATTCCAAGAAAATTCATGTATCAATCTTCTATTCCAATGACACCAAATGGAAAGGTAGATCGCAAAAAATTATTGAGTGAGGTTATAGCATGACCGCATATGGATCATTTTATTTTTTCGCCATAGTGGGCATTTTATTAATACCTACTATCATAGCTGGATTAAAGGGTAAAATGTTGCGTAAATATAATGCTGTCCTAACACTAATCATGCTTGCACTTATCTTCTCTGATAAACCAAAGCAAGCAATGATGCTAGCAGCATTTATCATTTGGCAATATATCCTTATTAAAGGCTATTTATTATTACGAAAACAAAATAATAATACGGTTATGTTTTACATGGCTGTTATCTTGTCGATTTTACCGCTTATTTTGGCAAAAATCGCACCATTTGTACATGATTTGAGATTTATTGTTTTTGCCGGTATCTCTTACGTAACATTTAGGGCCGTACAAATGGTATTTGAAGTTCGTGATGGCTTAATTAAAGAACTCTCATTCTTTAATTTCTGGGAGTTCGTTCTGTTCTTCCCTGCTATCTCAACTGGACCTATCGATCGTTATCGCAGGTTCCAAAAAGATATTCAAAAGCCACCGAGTGCTGAAGAATATCAAAACCTACTATATACAGGTATGAACCGTATTTTCCAAGGTTTTCTATACAAATTTATTATTGCTTATTTACTTCAACAACACGTTACGGATGCTGCTTTTGCAAATGCAGATACCATTACATCTAACATTATTTACATGTACGGCTATAGTCTATATCTATTCTTTGACTTTGCAGGTTATAGCTCATTCGTAATCGGTGTAAGTTATATGATGGGCATTAAAACACCAGAAAACTTTAATAAACCGTTCATCAGTCGTAACATTAAAGATTTCTGGAACCGCTGGCACATGAGCTTATCATTTTGGTTCCGTGACTTTATTTACATGCGCTTTGTCTTTTTCGCAACAAAGAAAAAGTTACTTAAAAATCGCTATACGATTTCCTATATCGGCGCCTTTTTAAACTTTTTCATTATGGGAATTTGGCACATTGCAGGTAATCATATTTATCAGTATATTATTTATGGTCTATATCATGCTGCTCTGTTTATTTTGTTTGATATTTTCGAGCGAAAAAACAAAAAGCATAAGTTTTGGCCAAATAATAAATTCATGCATGTCCTTGCAATTGTAATCACGTTCCATTTCGTATGTTTCGGTTTCCTAATTTTCTCTGGTCACCTAAACAGATATTTTTAAGGAATAACTTCTTATAACTTAAGAAGTTACACATAATACATTTCGGATATAAAGGAGATTTTAAAAATGGCAGAATTCAAAGATCAAGTATTAGATATTTTAGAAGAAGTATGTGAAAACGATATTGTAAAAGAAAATCCAGATGTACAATTATTTGAAGAAGGTATCCTTGATTCTTTCGGTACAGTATCTTTATTAGTAGAATTCCAAGAACGTTTAGATATCGAAGTATCTATCTCTGATTTTGACCGCGATGAGTGGGCAACACCAAATATGATTATTAAGAAGTTGGAAGATATCCGATGAAAAAAGCAACTTTTGGTCCGATGCTCTTAGCATTGGCCCTTTTTGCTGTATTCTTACTTATCCCAACACGCTTCCTACTTCCACTTGTAAGTGATAAGAAAGTAGAAGAAGCCGCAACTTCTCTAAAGGAAGAAAAAATTCAAAGTATGATTTTACAGCAAAAAATGTTAGAAGACCCGAAATACCTTCCGATGTATGGGTCATCGGAATTTGCAAGAATGGATGCTTTCCATCCATCCAATTACTTTAAAGTAAACCCTGAAGGGTTTACACCATTTCTTCTTGGTCGTGGTGGAACACAAGATCTTATTCACGTCTTAAACTTTGCAACCACAATGGATCAATTAAAAGATAAAAAAATAGTCTTTGTCCTTTCACCACAATGGTTTGTACCACAAGGAATTGATGAAACGCACTTTGCACCTAACTTTTCTAAACAACAAGGCTATCATTTCATTTTCAATAATGATCTAAAGCCTAAAATGAAAAAGCAAATTGCAGAGCGTTTATTGAACTTTGAGATTGTAAAAAAAGAAACATTATTAAAAATATCTTTAGAAGGTATCGTTTATGATGATACAAAGCATAAAGTAAAAGCAATGGCTGCAAAACCTTTCGCTTATCTTTATCGTAATATTTTAGATCGTAAAGATTTATTTACAATACTGTTTAATATTAAACCGCATACAGAAACACTTGATCCCTCATTGAAGAAAATGAACTGGGAAGAAGCACGTAAGCACGCTGATCAAGTTGGTGAATCAGAGTCAGGATCAAATCAATATGGTATCGAGGATGGTTACTTCAATAGCAAAATTAAAAAGAAATTGAAGCAACGTGAAGGTTACTTAAAAAATGATGCTTATGATCAATCTCCAGAATATGAAGATTTACAAATTGTAATTGATTTATTAAAACAATCTGGTGCTAAACCACTCTTCATTTCTGTTCCTGTAAAAGGCCCATGGTATGATTACGCAGGATTCCCAAAAGAACGACGCGAATTATACTATAAGAAAGTTCATGAGCAAATTCAGCAAGCTGGCTATCCAATTGCTGACTTCTCAAATCATGAATATGATAAATACTTCTTAAAAGATCATATGCACTTAGGTTGGAAAGGCTGGGTTTATATCGACGAGGCCATCCAACAGTTTTATAAAGCAAACTAACAAAAAGACCGCTTGAATTATTCAAGTGGTCTTTTTGTATGCATCTTGTAACTGTTCTACCGTTACCTTTACTTCTATCATCACACGTTCAACAATTTGCTGAGCTGATTCTTTTTTTGCTAATGAAGAAGCTTGTCCAGCCCAAAGTGACATATACTCTCCTTTATTTTGTCTTGCTGCTTCTTGACGTATTTTCGAGGTTAATACATTTTGAACGGGATACATAGGTAAACCACCTTCTTTCCCCTCGTGCTGCTCTATAAATACATTCCGAATACCTCGTGCGTATTTTCCAGAAAATGCTCTCGTTACAGTTGTACTTGTATCTGTACTTTGTAATATTGCCTCTTTATGTACATCGTGTGTCATACTCTCTTCGCTTGCTAAAAAGGCTGATCCCATTTGCACGCCTTCCCCGCCTAATGCAAACGCAGCAACAACCCCTTGACCGTTCATAATCCCGCCCGCTGCTACAATAGGAACTTGCGGAACTGCCGCTACTAATTGAGGAATTAAAGCAAACGTACCAATCATAGAATCTTGTTCTTTACCAATAAATGTCCCACGGTGTCCTCCAGCTTCACTACCTTGTCCAACAATTACATCTACCTTTAATTCAGCAAGCACCTTTGCTTCTGCTACATTAGTAGCTGTTCCAATAACCTTTATCCCCTCTCTCCTCAAAGATGCAATTTCTTCTTGCTCTAACGTATGAAACGCAAAGCTGACAATTGGTACTTTTTCTTCCTGTAGCACTTGCAGTTGCTCTTTATAATTTTTCGGAAGTTGCAGTGATTGATTACACTCATCTATACCTAATTCTTTTCGTATCGGCGCTAATAAATTTCTTGCGACTTGTACTTTTTCTTTCTCAATTTGTATTTCCTTCGTGAGTAACAGATTGACTGCAAACGGCTTATCTGTTAACTCTCTTATCTCATAAATAGATTGACGAATTTGTTCAGGACTCATATAGCCAGCCCCAAGTGTTCCTAATCCCCCGCTATTACTTACAGCGGCAACAAGTTCTGGTGTTGTAATCGCACCTGCCATGCCAGCTTGAATAATTGGATATTTTATTTGTAGTGCATCAGTTACTCGGCTTGTAAACATCCTTTTCCCTCCTAGTCTCCTTAATATCTTCTTTTTTCTACAAGCTTTTCCCTTCTTTTACAAAAGGGTTGAACTTCTTATGAAACGAATATATTGGAAGAGAAGGAGGAGATTCTATGATTCAGCCAAATGCTCTAAAAGAAGGAGACACTGTGATGATTATCGCTCCAGCAGGTCCACCAATCATTGAACACGTTCTTACAGGAACAAAAATATTAGAAGAGATGGGACTATCCGTAATCATCGGAAGAAGTGTTTATGAAACATGTGGATATTTAGCTGGTACTGATGCCATTCGCCTTCATGATATACATGAATCATTTGCAAACCCTGAAGTAAAAGCTGTTTTTTGTGCACGAGGTGGATATGGCAGTGGTCGTCTTCTTCCGCATATTCAGTATGAGCTTATTCAAGCCAATCCAAAAATTTTTTGGGGATATAGTGACATTACAGCTTTACATATCGCATTTACACAGTGTGTAGGACTTATTACTTTTCATGGACCAATGATTGAAGAAATAGGAAAAGGAATTCCCTCTCTTTCTTTATCTTCCTTCAATCAACTATTTCATCCTTATTCAACTATTTTATCAGGAGCAGAATGTATTACCTCTTCAACTAACTGCATTGTTTCCGGGCCATTAATTGGCGGAAATTTAACTGTTTTGACAAGTACACTTGGATCGCCATATGAAATAGATACAGCAAATAAAATTTTATTGCTCGAGGATATTGGAGAAGAACCGTACCGCATTGATCGCATGTTCAATCAATTACGTTTATCCGGAAAATTTAATGCATGCACAGGCGTTATTTTTACAAGCTGTCACGACTGCACTGCTACAAAACCATCTCTATCATTACAAGACATATTATATGACTATCTCACCCCATACAACATTCCGGTATTATTTGGTCTTCCCATTGGACATATACAGCCCAATATCGGAATCCCATTTGGAGTTACTGTCATAATGAATACAAACAGAAATACTGTTTCTATTCCTTCTGGTGTAAGGTGCATAGCAAGATAAATACAAAAAGGAAAAGCATAAATCGCTTTTCCTTTTTACTACTTTTAGATAGCCATACATACAACCATTTTTATTGATAATAATTAAAGATTTGTCCAGATGCGATATCAGCAATTTCTTCCGGAATAAATGTCTTACTAAGTTCCGTACCAACATTCAACACAGCAGTTGCCTCTTGGTCAAGACTTTCAAATAATTCTTTTCCACGTATTGTAATAAGGGGTGTTCCTTCTGGCAACACTTCTTTTACAAATTCCAATTGTGTAAAGAACGGAACAATCCATCTACCTTCTCCTTGGAAATAACGCAAACGAAGAGTTCCTTCTGCTGCAGAATCATCAGCCTCTACAGACCCAGCAACATAAAACTGAGTTGTTAGCAACAATTCATAAAATTCCTTTTGTTTTTGTTTGTCATCCTCTGCTAAAACAAGTACTTTTTCTATTTTCTTTACTGGAATTTGTTCCATATGCTGCCACCCCTATTTTCAAAATAATTATACTTAGATTATACGAAATATTCTTTTTCTTTTCTACATAATTATTCATTTATTTTATTGGAATAGCAAATTAATATCAATTATTCCAAATTATCGATGACTCAGCTTTACCTTCTCTAATATTTCAGGTGTTGTAACAATAGTAGCAAACTCTTCATGTAAATTCACTAGCGTCATCTTATGAATTTCTTCTGCACAATGTTGTACACCGTCCGGTCCTTTTCGATTAAATGTCGCTGTGGCATCGCTCACTAAATACGTTAAAAAGCCTAAATTTCCAGCCATTCGAGTTGTTGTCTCCACACAATGATTCGTCGTTAATCCCACAATAATAACAGCGTTACAGTTCTTCTCTTTCAACTGCTGTTCTAAATCTGTTCCAATGAATGCGCTGTTAACACTTTTTTGAATAATTATCTCATCTTGTAATGGCTGTACTTCTTCTTTGAAATGTACTGTTTCTGCATTCGGATGAAACATTGATTCAATATTATCTTTGTTCACATGCTGTATATGAAAAATTGGTAGCCCTCTTCCCCTCCACTCTTCTAATAAACTCTTCATATTTTCTTCCGCAAAAGGATTATTTCGCACTCCCCAATACGGTAGATCAAATGCTTTTTGTACATCAATCATGATAAGTGCTGTTTGATTCAACATCATGTACCTCCTACTATGCTGGCTGTAATTGAAATAAAAATCCAAGTTGTTGTGAGGCAGTAATAAAACAAATATATGCACAGAGTTCCACGATCTCCGCCTCACTCCAATACCCTTTTAATACATCAAACATCCGATCATCTATTGCAGATCGGTTATGTACAAATAAGTGTGCAAATGTTACAGCAGTACTAATTTCTTCTGCCTTCTGCACATCATCTGGTTTTCCCTTTGCCATACAATACGGACATTCATTTCCAAATGCAAGTGTTCTTCGTACTTGTTCCTTTAACTCTTCAGAAAGAGTTCCCGTTTCATACAATGTATTTTCTAACGAACTCCATGATTGTAGTATATTGGGACAATGCCCTAGTAATTTTTGAAACTTTGTTTCCCCGATATTTGATAATGAAATTCTCTCCATCATTTCTCCTCCTATTCCTTTCTCATTTATTGTAAAATAAATAAAGTACTCTTTACATTTCATATGAATCTTAATTTATATGTTTTCTTTTCAAAAAATATCATTTTCCTGGAGGTATATTTACAAATGCAATTAGATCGTGTAGATCGTAAAATTTTAAATGAATTATATAATGACAGTCGCCTCTCTATGCGCGAGTTATCAAAACGAGTAAATTTATCTGCGCCTTCTACTGCAGAGCGCGTTCGTAAATTAGAAAGTGAAGGTGTTATTCAGAAGTATACAATTGATATTGATTACAAAAAGGCAGGTCTTGTTTTAGACTGCATTTTGGAGATCACCTTAAAGAACGGCGATACAACACGTATGCAGCAATTCATTCAATCCTATCCATCTGCAAGTTTTTGTTATCGTGTAACAGGAAGCTTATGTTATATCGTTAAAATTTCTGTTCCTTCATTAGTCGAACTTGAAGAATTTATTAATGATGTTTCTTCCTATGCAACAACTGTTTCCCATATTGTTTTATCGGAAGTATCCCTTACTCCTGATATTGAGCATATTTTCCCAGAAGAATAAAAATTAATTTTTATTCGAAATAACCGTAAAAACCCCTTACAAAAAGAATAAAAATGTTTTATTATGTATTAAAATACAAAAGTTCGAGAAAGGGGTATTACATTGAAAATCTGGTTTTACGAAAAAACGGCTCAAGAAGATGATTTACTTGGTATTTGGGACAATGTCCCCACCATCCCTCGAATCGGGGAAAAGGTGGAAATTTTAAAGGCTGTTCGTACTGTTACAGATATTAAATATGTAAAAAACGGAAACAACTTTCATGTAGAAATCGTTATTCATTAAAAGAACAGCTCTCCTTATTACTACCGGAGAGCTGTTCTTTTATTTCTTATGGACTTACTATCATTTTGCCTTTTTTATAATAATTTGATCAGTTTCTATCGAAACTGTTACATAATCATTTTCTTCTAATTTCAACTGATTCACAGCCTCATCTGGTAATTCTACAGCCATAAGTCGATCAGTTAAAATGACTTGACTATATGTTTCATTTTTCGGTAATGATATTGCTACCTTATCTTCATTCATAAAACGAAGGGGTGGTACTCCCACTTCTTTTACAGTGCTCCAATTTTTTCGAATAAAAGGTACCAACCATAGTAAACTAATAAGAATCACAACAAGCCCAATCCATAAACTGCTTTGCGTTTGTAATTGAGCAATTGAAATTGCATCTTCTGTTCCTTCTCCACCCATTAGTTGAATGCTAGTTGCAATACAATTATTTAAAGCATGCACAGCAATATTCGTCCATATATTTTTCGTTTTTATATAAAGGAGACACATCACAACACCGAATAGAAAAGCACCAACAACATCAAAATGCCCTAAACCAAAAATGAGAGATGACACAATTACAGCTCGTTTTATTCCCCACTTAAACGCCATGCGCTGTAAGAAAAAGCCACGAAATATGACTTCTTCCATAATCGGTGCCAAAATACATGCTGAAATGAAACTGAATATCTTTGTATTCATACTGCTCATATCAATTACACTATTATCACTCAACACACCCAATAAGAAATCAGGAAAAAGATGTGCTAATATGTAAAATTGAATATGAGATACACCGAACGAAAAAACCATTCCCATTGCCGTTGCGATTACAATCAGCTTCCAATTTAATTTTGATGGCTTATCAAAGAAACTAGTAAATATAATATTGTTTTTTCGTGTTTTTACATATAACCATAGTAGTGGAAATACAAAAAATACCGAAATTTGTAATACTACATCCATGACACTGTTTGAAGCCCCTGCAAAGACTAGGGGTATCACCGTTACAAACATACCTAAAATCATCCATGCAAAAAAACTGCGAAGTCGTATATGTGAAAATGCGTACTGAATAAAAAACACCCCCATGATGATATATTTACATAAATACAAGTTGAAAAACCGACATAAAACCCTCTTTCTTTTTAGGTGGACGAGAGCATCTGGCCATGCATAGAAGCGGTCAGGGCCTTTTCCTGCCACATGCACGGGTCAAAACAAAGGGAAAAGGTGAGTGCATGTCATGTTTTATTCTGCATAGCAGCGACTTATATATTGAAAAATTAAAATAGATTTATATACATTGTAATATGAATACCCTCAAATTTCTTCCTATTTTTCTCAGTTCACGTTTTAAATAAGATATCTATTAAAATATGTACTAACAAATCTATTTTGAGAAATTTCCTCTTTGTAAGATTTTCTATTATAATATCAAACGTCGCTTTTTATACTTAATGTTGCAAAACACATTATCACGATAAGAATAAATAGGATTATACACATGGATTTCTTTAAAAATGTCATTACTCCGATTCATAAGCTTATTACAACAACGAAGCTGGTATGGGTAGTACACCAAATGCAGCTGTGACTGCTAACGTAACACACCCTGTTAAACAAGGTTTCATTCAAACACTTGGTGTCTTTACAGATACATTATTAATATGCAGTTGTACTGCTTTTATTATCCTTTTATCAGACGTTCATACTGGAACAGATTTAAATGGTATTCAGTTAACACAAGAAGCATTAAAAGCACATATTAGTTAAAAAAGATCCCCGATTGCCGGGGATCTTTTTTATTTCATATATACATGTAAAGTCATATTACTAAAAATACAGATTAATTTGATTCAATAAAACCTTTCTTTTTATGCTCATTTAGTTCTTTACATATATCACTGAATATATAATGATTTTATAATACATCACGCTTTTGGAATAATGCACTCGATGCAACGAGCAACACTACAACATACACAATTACAAGTAATAGCGATGTTGTAAAATTAAATTCTGCAAATGGTGGTTCTGCCCCGCCGCTAATTAATTTGTTACTATCATACACATTTAAATTCAAATGAGCGAATACAGCAAATTTCGCAGCACCTTTCGCAAACATCATAAGTAACATATTAATTGTATCTTCTACGAAAAAGACAAACAGGGTAATAATTAATGGTAATACAGACTTCCTAAAGATATTTGCTAAGAACATGGACAATGTTATATAAAATAGAACTGGTACCATCTTATACACTAAAATCTTCATTAACATAACAACTGTTAATTCTTCTTTTCCTCCACCAAAACTAACTAGTCCTATTATCATGGAAATGATTAAGGCAACAATTGATATAAGTATTACAGTCAATATAACTGTTACATATTTTGAAAATAAGACAGTAACTCGTTTTCTAGGGCGAATCAGTAATTGTTTAATTGTTCCCTTTTGAAATTCTTCAGTAATTGTACGAGCTGCAAGAGTAATACCAAAAATTGTAGTAAATACCATAATCAAATTAAGCATTGTTTTTGAAAATGATACAAATCCTGAAAATTGCACCTCAGCTGGTGCCCATTTTTTAATAATGATCGCCATTGCAATTTCTAATACAACTAATATTCCTATTAAAATATACATACCTTTTTTTGCATGTAACTTTAAAAACTCATTTTGCATTAATTTTAACATTACGCTTTCACTCCCCCAGTAATCGCTAAGAACTCATCTTCTAGCGTCCTATTTTGCACTGTAACGCCATATACGAGAATATCCATATGCACAAGTTGTTTTACAATCTGCGGAATTTTTTCTTTCATTACGGAGGCAACAACAACATTTTCTTGCACTTTACCTTTAATCACTTCATTTGCACGCTGAATTTGATCTACCTCAAAAGTTACGACAACCGTTTCATCATTCTTCGCTTGTTCATGTAAGTTATATGCTTGTACAAATTGACCATTCTTAATGATAACAACACGGTCACACATCAGTTCAATCTCGCTTAATAAATGGCTGGATACAATGACAGCTATATTTTCTTCTTTCGCTAATCGTTGTAAATAATCACGAATTTGACGAATACCAGCTGGATCTAATCCGTTAGTCGGCTCATCTAAAATAAGAATTTTCGGGTTGTGAAGAAGTGCTTGCGCAATCCCAAGACGTTGCTTCATTCCAAGTGAATATGTCTTCACTTTTTTGTGAATGGCATGATCTAGTTCAACAAGTTTTACAATTTCAGCAATACGTTCTTTGCTAATGGGTGTAACTGCCATATTCGCAAAATGCTTTAAATTTTGCATACCTGTCATATAATCATATAATTCCGGATTTTCGACAATCGCCCCAATTTGTTCTAACGCCTTTTCACGTTCTGTACGAATACTATGACCACAAATCGTAATATCCCCTTCTGTTAGGGAAATAAGACCTGTCATCATTCGAATTGTTGTTGTTTTCCCACTCCCATTTGGTCCAAGAAACCCATATACCTCTCCTTCTTCAACTTCAAATGAAAGATCGCGGATAATTTCAGTGCTGCCAATCTTTTTATGGACGTTTTCTAATTTTACTACTACGTTTCCCAATGGTTATTCCTCCTTTAAACTTCTAGTTTTTTGTCGATGATATAGGATGTTATGGATACTAATACAAAAGTTAACAAACATTCATAACATAAACTAAACACATTCAGTCCGTCATACGGATAAAAAGATGTATCAAAATAGCCTCGCTCATTTGTTACCCCTGCATATTTAATAAAAATGATAGAATTCCCCATTTTTTCTACAATGTCTAGTGAAAATCCATATATTCCAGCGGAAACAAGGAAAGCGAATACAAATAATATTTTTCCTATCCCAGGTTTTACACGAAATGCTTTAATAATTACGCTTATAAAAATTAACATAACCAACAGATTAACTAAATCTACAAGCCATAGAAACATAGAAAAGAAATGATGTATCATTCCGTAACTATACAAATTTTTAATAAGTTGCTGAATAAGACCAACTTTTTGAACCTCACTAATGTAAAAAGAAAAAAAGTATAGAAATATAATACTTGTTACAAATATCAAGCTAAACATGAGTATAAAAAAGATTACATTTGCATATAAATACCTTTTAGCTGAAATAGCTGTATACCTAATTATGGAATTCACTGTAATTTTCCGGAAAGAAGACATAGTTAACAGGAATAAAGAAAACGTAGTTATCGCAATTAATAATGTGAATAAAATGAGTGTCGTTTCCTGTTTATCCAAAAGTGTCCTCTTAGAAGAGCCAGTCATGTAAAAAAAGAGAATAAGCGAAACTGTAATAAATCCTGTATAGAGTACCCATATTTTCTTTTTATTACAATTATATAAGTAATGAAGGAGTTGTCTCATTGTCCAAAAACCTCCTTGAACAACTCATGTATTGCTTTCCCTCTTTGAAAACGAATGTCTTCTACATTTTCATGTAGAACCATTTCTCCATCCTTTAAAAAGATCACTTCATCAAACAAGTTTTCAATCTCACCAATTAAATGAGTAGAAATTAAAATCGTACTGTCTTCACGATAAAATTGAAGAATCAAATCTAGTACATGCTCTCGTGAAACTGGGTCAATTCCACCAAGCGGCTCATCTAATACATAGAGTTTTACTTGTCGTGAAAAGGTTAAAATAAGCTGTAGTTTTTCTACCATTCCCTTTGATAAAGAATCAATTTTTTCTTCTAACGGAATTTTAAACTTTGTTAGGGTATCAACCGCTTTTTGTATATCAAAATCTTGATAAAAATCACGATAGAAAAACAAAGCATCTTTTACAGTCATCCATTCGTCAAACATAGGACGGTCAGACATAAACGAAACAATTTTTCTCGTTTCTAACCCCGTCTTCTTACCTGCAATAAAAATCTCTCCTTCAGAAGGGTGCTGCAACCCTGCAATCATTTTTAATAATGTCGTTTTCCCACTACCGTTATCTCCGACAAGGCCAATAATCTTTCCTTCTGTAATCTCTAAGTTCAGCTCACGAATCACTGCCTTTAATCCATACTTCTTCCATAAGTTCTCTATTTTCAATAACTCTTTCATCAACTCTCCTCCCTTTTCTCTTCCAATGAAGAGCGAAGAATCGAGAGAATTTCCTCTTCTGAAAACCCTAAATTGTCCATTCCATTTATAAAAGAATGAAGCAACTCTTTTGCCATATCTTTGCGCAGCTCCATAATTTTCTCTCCTTCGCTCGTTACATACCTTCCCATTCCTCTACGTGTCACGACAATCCCATCTCGCTCTAGCTCTTGAAATGTACGCTGAATCGTATTTGGATTTACTTGTAACTCACTTGCTAATTCACGTACAGAGGGAATTTTGTCACCAGGTAATAAATGACCTATTACAATTTCTTTTTTTATGTATTCCATCACCTGAATATAGATCGGTGTGTTAGGAGAAAACTCAATCTTCATTTCTTCCCTCCTTTTTCGTCTTAGTGTACTAGTTAAATAGTACACTAAGACGAAATGAGTGTAAATACTTTTTTCATTTAAAATATAATAAAAAGACAGTGCATATTCGCACTGCCTTTCCTCTTATTTTATCCCGCTATTCGCGGGCAGTAGGTCGTCCACTGAGGGAAGTTTCACTTTATTTCGTTACCAGTTCTGCCTCATTTTCTTCAAAAGGCCACTTCGGTAACATGTTACGAAGCTCTTTATCAGAACGATATCCAAGTGCGTATTCCGCTTGCATAATCGTATGAATTTCACGTGTTCCTTCGTAAATAACTGGAGCCTTTGCATTTCGTAAATATCGTTCTACTGGGAATTCATTCGAATATCCATAGGCACCGTGCACCTGTACTGCATCATTTGCCGCTTCAAATGCAGCATCACAAGCAATCCATTTTGCTAAAGATGTTTCCTGTGTGTTACGTTTCCCTTCATTTTTTAACCATCCTGCTTTATAGACCAATAAACGTGATATTTCAAGATTCGCAGACATCTTCGCAATCATTTGCTGCACAAGCTGATGTTTTCCAATTTCTTTTCCAAATGTTTTACGCTCTTCACAATACTTTACACTCGCTTCTAAACTTGCTTGAATGAGCCCACACGCTCCTGCCGCTACCGTAAAACGGCCATTGTCTAATGATGCCATTGCAATTTTAAATCCTTCTCCCTCTTCTCCAAGAAGATTTTCCACCGGCACTTTCACATCATCTAGAAATACTTCTCCTGTATTGCCAGCTCTAATACCAAGCTTTCCTTTTATCGCTTTTGTTGATACCCCAGGAAATGTTCGTTCTACGATAAAACAAGAAATACCGCGGTGCTTTAATTCTGGGTTTGTTTTTGCAAATATTAAGAAGTGGTCTGCAACATCACATAAAGAAATCCATGTTTTGGATCCATTTAATACGTAGTGATCGCCTTGTTTTACAGCTGTTGTTTGCATAGCAACAACATCTGATCCTGCATTTGGTTCAGTTAAACCGAATGCCCCAATTTTTTCACCTTTCGCTTGTGGAACAAGGTACTTTTGTTTTTGTTCTTCTGTTCCCCATTGAAGAAGTGTCATGCTATTTAATCCCGTATGTACAGATACAGCTGTACGGAAAGCTGTGTCACCACGTTCTAATTCTTCACAAACAATAGCAAGCGTATTATAATCCATACCAACACCGCCATATTGCTCTGGAATACAAACGCCCATAAACTGTAACTCAGCTAAACGCTTCAAGACCTTTTCTTCAAAATGCCCTTTTTCATCCCATTCTTTAATATATGGAATAATTTCATTATCTACAAACGATCTCACTACTTTTCTGACACTTTGTTGTTCTTCTGTTAAATTAAAATTCATTTTTACTTCCTCCTTATATCCATTGGTTTTTTTTCATTTCCGTAATGCTTTCCTGCGAATATCCTAGTTTTTTCAAAATCTGTTCTGTATGCTCCCCGTGGAGTGGCGGATGTTTCTGCATCCGCACTGGTGTCTTTGCAAGTTTTAATGGTGAACCTACAAGTGTAAGATTTTCAATGGTTGGATGTTCCATATGAATTGTCATATCTCTCGAAACTGCCTGCTCTGTTTCTAGCGCTTCCTTCACATTGAGAATTGGTCCATTTGGAATCCCTGCTTCATCCAAAAGTTGTTTCCAGTCCTCTTTCTTTTTCTTTTTCATTTCTTTTGCAATCATGTCTACAAGTTCTTCCCTATGCAAAAGACGATTTGCATTTGTTTTATAGCGATCTAAACGAGATAAATCTTGTCTACCAAGTAACAAACAAAACTTATGAAACTGTTCATCATTTCCAACTGCAACAACAAGATCTCCATCCTCCGCCTGAAATACTTGATACGGAACAATATTCGGATGCTGGTTTCCAAGTCTCTTTGGCAATTCTCCTGTACACAAATAATTGCTTGCTACATTTACTAATGCCGCTAATTGTGAATCAAATAAAGAAATATCAATTTCTTGCCCTTCTCCTGTTCTATTTCGGTGCTGCAAGGCGGCTAAAATCCCGATACACGTAAAAAGGCCTGTGAGCACATCTGCAATCGCAACTCCCACTTTTGAAGGCTCTTCATCCTTTCCTCCTGTTATACTCATAAGCCCACTCATCGCTTGAATCATATAATCATAACCAGGAAGATGTGAAGCAGGGCCCTTTTGACCAAAGCCACTAATAGAAGCTAAAATAATGTCTTCCTTCACCTCTTGTAACACTTCATAACCAAGTCCCATTCTCTCAAGTGTTCCAGGCTTAAAATTTTGTACAACGATATCAGCATGAGAAACAAGTTTTTTTAAAACATCCTTTCCCATTTCTGACTTTAAATTTAATGTAAGCGACTCTTTATTACGATTTGCACAAAGAAAATAAGCGCTTTCTCCCCCTACGAAAGGTGGTCCCCATCCTCTTGTATCATCGCCATTTCCCGTATTCTCAATTTTTATTACTTCGGCTCCTAAATCACCAAGAATCATCGTACAAAAAGGACCGGCAAGAACCCGAGATAAATCAATAATTTTGATTCCGTGTAATGCTCCCTCCAACCCCTTCTCCTCCTATAGTAAAAACCAGTAAAACCAATTAGAGCGAACATAAACATGGTAGTTTTACTGGCTTGTTTTTACACGTTATTGTATGGAATGATTATTGTACTTTTACTTGTGCTAACACTGATTTAAAAGTATTGATTACCGTATCTACTTCTTCATAACTAATTGTAAGAGACGGTTCAATACGAATTGTTTTTGAATTAATCAACGTTCCTGCAACAAGGATGCCTTGATCAAACATTGCTTTCGATACTTCATAACCAATTTCATCTTTATGGAATTCAATACCAATCATTAAACCTTGGCCACGAATTTCAAATACTTTGTCTTCATGTCCTTCTGCTGCTTTTTTCAATCCGTTTAAGAAATACTCCCCAACTTCTGCAGCTCGTTCTGGTAATTTGTCTTCCAATAATACTTGGATTGTTGCAATTGCAGCAGCACATGCAAGTGGATTTCCACCAAACGTTGTTGTATGCATGAATGGGTTCTCAAACCAACTTTGGAATACTTTTTCTTTGGCAACAATTGCACCTGCTGGCATTACGCCTCCGCCAAATGCCTTCGCAAGACAAATAATATCTGGTACTACATCATATAATTCTGCAGCAAACATTTTCCCTGTACGTCCCATTCCCGTTTGTACTTCATCAAAAATAAGTAGTGATCCAAATTCATCACAAAGTTCTCTTACTTGTTTTAAATAATTTTCTGGTGGTAAAATAATACCGCCTTCCCCTTGAATTGGTTCTAAAATAACAGCTGCAACATCTTCCCCTACTAATGCACATGTTTCAAATGTTTTTCTCATCATCTCAATATCGCCAAATGGAACGTGACGGAAACCTGGAATTAATGGTAAGAATGGTTTGCGGAACATTCCTTTTGCTGTTCCAGATAAAGAGCCAAGACTCTTACCGTGGAAGGCACGTGTTGTTGAAATGAAAGTTGTTCGTTCACTATACATTTTTGCTAGTTTTAATGCCGCCTCTACACTTTCTGTCCCACTATTTGTAAAGAAAGCATATTTCAAATCACCAGGTGTAATATCTGCTAAAATCTTTGCAAGAATCGCACGAAGTGGATCTAGTAAATCCTGACTATGCAATGCTTGACGCTTTAATTGATCCGTTACAGCTTTTACCACTTTCGGATTACGGTGTCCAACATTATAAATCCCGAATCCACCTAAACAATCAATATATTTTTTACCATTGATATCCATAAAGCAGGATCCTTCATCAGACCATTCTACTGCTGCAAATTGCCCATCTTTTGTTACTGTTTTTCTATATGCAAGAAAACCAGGATTGACATGCTCTCTAAATCCATCCACTGTTTCTTTTTGGATCCAGTTAGCCTCTTCTTCAGAGACCTTTTCTTTTTCAATTAATTGCAGTACTTTCGTAATATACTCAGTTACATTTGAATTATTTACATCCTGCTCATTGAATTTACTTTTTACATTTGTCCCCATCTATTTCACTCCTATAGTCTTTTTATTTGCAAACCAACCAATTGGTTCTACTTCTAGATTTATATTAATCTGCTTAATTTCTTGGAATTCTTCTAAACCAAACGTTCCTAAACTACGACCGATACCACTTTGCTTATATCCACCCCAAGGCGCCTCGTTGTACGTTGGATGATAACTATTAATCCACGTAATCCCTGCGCGAAGCTTGCGGATTACGCGCATCGCTTTTGCACCATCAACTGTAAATACTCCTCCAGCTAAACCGTAATCTGTACCGTTTGCTAGCTCAATTGCTTCCTGTTCATCCTTAAACTTTTGGATAACTACAACAGGACCAAAAATTTCTTCCTGCACAATACGCATATCAGGTTTTACATTGACAAAGACTGTTGGTTCAATAAAGAAACCATCACCTTTTCCATCCGCCAGTATACGATTTCCTCCACAAGCAACTTCTGCTCCTTCGTCTTTCCCAATCTCAATATAGCGTAATACTTTTTCCATATGCTCTTGACTTACAAGTGGTCCCATCTCTGATTCTGGGTTATCACCAGGTCCAACATTAATTTGCTTTGCACGTTCTACGAAACTAGTAACAAATTTATCATAAACGCTTTCTTCAACAAGGATTCTTGATCCTGCCGAACACACTTGACCAGTACCTGCATAAATACCGAACAGTGCATAGTCAACAGCTGTTTCAAAATCCGCATCTGCAAAAATAATATTAGGTGATTTTCCGCCTAATTCTAACGAAATCTTTTTCATGTTATCTGCTGCTGTTCTCATAATGTGTTTTCCTGTTTTTGTTCCTCCCGTAAAGGAGATCATATCTACTTTATCACTTGCTGCAATCTCATTTCCTACTGTTGGGCCAGCACCCATCACCATATTCGCAACACCTTTTGGCAGCTCTACTTTCTCAAAGATTTCAAATAACTTTGTTGCAGTGATTGGTGTAACCTCAGACGGTTTAAATACAATCGTATTTCCGGCCGCTAAAGCAGGTGCAATTTTCCATACACTCATTAATAATGGATAATTCCAAGGAACGATTAATCCACAAACACCAACTGGTTCTCTGACTACCATAGCTTGCATTGGATCAGCTACATGATATGTTTGTCCATCTGGTTTTGTAATAAGTCCAGCATAATAACGGAAGCAAGCTGCCGCATCTCCAATGTCACCTTCTGCCTCGCGATGTGTTTTTCCATTATCCATTGTTTCAAGACGTGTAAGTTCTTCCTTACTTTTATCAATTTCATCTGCTATTTTAAATAAATAAGATGCTCTTTCAGCAGCGGATGTTTCTGACCAAATTCCGCTATCAAAAGTTGCTCTTGCTACTTCTATCGCTTCTTTTGCATCCAGGGTCGTTCCTTCAGGCGCATATGCGATAACCTTGCCATTCGCAGGGTTAATAATAGGTCGTTTCTCTTGATTACTAGACTCTCTCCATTCACCATTTAGATACATTTTTAAATCTAGCATTGTATATAATCCCCCTTTGTCGATCGTTCATATATTATATAAGCAATAATTGTGCCAATATTTGAAATACGAAAGAATCATACAAAAACTGACTATTTCTTCAAATAAAACATACGAACTTATGCATTTTTGCATAGGTTATTACATTTTGCATAATTACAGCAAAAATAACAAAGAGAAAGGAGTAGTCCATGTAGACTTCCCCTTTCTCTTTTAGAAATATGAAATTGCATCAACTGGTATTTCCTTTTCATTCATGATTTTTTGATATTTACGACTAACCGAAGATTGACTAATTCCAAGGGCTTTTGCGGCCTTCGTCGTTGTTTTATACTGCTTCATCGCAAGTAAGATTAATTGCTCTTCTACAGAATGTAATGCTTCTTGTAATGGTAAGACCCTTGTAATAACTGGCTTTGATTTTTTAAAATCATAACCAGGAGTTAAAAATTTGCTAACAAATTCGGCTTCAATAACTGGCTCATCTGCTGATACTACTAAACGTTCAATCATATTTTGTAATTCTCGTACATTTCCCGGCCATGAATAAAATTCTAGTAAATTTAGTGCATCAGGAGTTAAGTGGTAGTTTTTATTATATTTTTCATTTAACTGTTGTAAGAAATGAAATGCGAGTACTGGAACATCTTCCATTCGTTCCCTTAACGGGGGAACATGCAGTGGAATTACATTTAAGCGATAAAATAAATCCTCACGGAACGTACCAGCTTCCACCATTTTCTCGAGACTTTTATTTGTGGCTGCAATAATTTGAACGTTTATTTTCGTAGGTACCGTGCTTCCGATTGGAATGACTTCTTGCTCTTGCAACACCCGAAGTAATTTCACCTGTAAATGTAAAGGCATTTCTCCAATCTCATCCAAAAATAAAATTCCTTGATCCGCTCGCTTAAAATATCCTTCTTTTCCATTTTTATCAGCGCCGGTAAAAGCGCCTTTCGTATATCCGAACAGTTCACTTTCCAATAATGTTTCTGGAATTGCACCGCAATTTAATTTTAAAAACGGCTTTGAAGATCGATTTCCCAGTTGATGAATGGCTTGGGCAATCACTTCTTTTCCAACACCCGACTCTCCAGAAATAAGAACATTAGAAGAAAAATCAGCTATTTTTTTTGCTTGATTAATAATTTGTTCCATTTTCGGACTACAATAAATCAGTTTCTTAAGAAAACGATCTTTATTTTTAAAGTTGTCCAATTCCTTCTTATATTGTTCAGATATCTTTTTCATCTCATGCAATTCCGTCTTTAATCTCGTCGCCTCTGTAATATCCCTTGATGCAATAATAATGCGATGCAGTTCTCCCATTTCATTAAACACAGGGTTTCCAACCGCTAATATTTTTCGACCACTTTTTGTTTCTTGTACAATCGATACCTTTTTCTTTTGTTCTAGTACCAAACGAGTAACAGATGGACTGAATAAACCTTTTCGCTCTAAATCTAAAAGATTTTTTCCTAACAGATCCTTTAAATCTCCTCCCCAAAAATCATTGATAATCGTTTCACTATAACGAATTAATTCCCCTTTATGATTGACTACTAATATTTCATCATAAATACTAGATAAGATTGCATGCAAATCTTTATTTAAATCCTTTATATATTCAATTTCCATGGCCATATCCTCAACCATTGGTAAATCTTGTACAATAATAACTATTCCTTCAATACTTTGATCGAAGCTAGGAATCGGACTGTAATCAACTAATACTCCCATCTCATTTGTTATTTGTAACTGATTTAAAATCGTTTTTCCCGTTGCATATACATTGTTAATATGTTCCCCATTAAAAATTTGCTCTGCCGGTACATTCAGTACTTTTTCAGAAGTAGATTTAATCATCTTTAAACCAGATTCATTACAATTTACAATTTTCTTTTCCCGGTCTACCACAAAAATTCCCATTGGAATAGACATTAAAATGATTTTTAGTATATCCACACTTTTATTTTCTTGCTTAAATAATTCTGCAAAAACATCCTCTCTTCTTATGTACCCTTTTAACTCTCCTATTTCATTTTTCACAATGGCAATAGGCGCCCCAATAATTTGAAAGAGAGCCGTTAAGGAAATATTTTTGCTAAGGTGACAGATTGTATCTAGTGAAACAGCATTTGAAAGTAACGCCCCGGCAGTTACCCCCTCATTTCTTGATAGCAGATCTTCCACATGGACATATGCAAATAATTGATCTTCCTTTTTTAAAAACAGAAAAGGTTCTTTTATATTTTTAACATCTATATTCCATTCCTTTTCAAGTTGATCAATAGGTAGAGAAACAATCGGTCTAATTTTTTTATGAGCAATGGAAAACATTCCGCTAACCCTCCTTTGAACTCCTTAACTTTTATTGTATCATTAAAAACAGATTTTTTTAATTAATCTGACAATAAAACTTTTTTCCTTTATTTAATAAAAAAAGGAAGATGAATGCTTCCATCTTCCTTTTTGTTCTCTAATTAATCACTACCACCAATTAAAAGATCTTCTTGAATATAAGCTAATACCATCCCTGGAATTACCTTATCTCCTGCTTCTACTTCTAAAGATTGTACTTCTCCACTATATCCCGTTTTGATTACTTCCAACTGACCATTCATATTTTTAATCGCAAACAGTGGTTCCCATTCGTAAATTCGGGAGTCCTTATCAATAGACACTTTTTCAACTGTTCCATAGCATGGGCTCGTAACGATCTCATAATACAAAATGAATCATTCCCTTCTTTTATTCTATTAATATTGTTCTGCCAACATTTGTGACTGAAGAATCATATGGAAAAAACTTTAAAAATTTTCTATATATACAGCAATTAAAAAAACCATATAGAACCCCTCTTTTTAGGTGGAAGAGAGGATCTGGCCATGCATAGAAACGGTCAGGGCCTTTCTCTGCCACATGCGAAGAAAAAACAGAAAGAGTAAACGAGTGTAGGTTACTTTTTATTCTGCATAGCAGGGATTTAGATGTCGAAAAATGAAAATGGATTTATATATCATATCGATGACAATTCGACACGATGCAATAATAACCGATTGGTTGTCTTTCAATTTCTTCTAATAAAATATCAAGCTCCATTTTATTCCTCCCTTTGTTAAAAGGTTAAAAATGCAACCAACCTCTTAGGCGCGATGCCTCTACAATTTTACGAACGCCCTCTATATAAGCAGCAATTTTCATATTTACTCCAAAATGTTTTGAAGTATTGAATACATCAGAAAAGCTAGATGTGATTTTCTCCTTTAAGCATTGGTCGACATATTGCTCCGTCCAATAATACCCTTGGTTATTTTGACACCATTCAAAATAAGAGACAATAACTCCTCCAGAGTTTGCTAGAATATCTGGAACAACCAAAATGTCTTTCTCTTCTAACATTGTGATCGCTTCTTTTGTTGTCGGACCATTTGCTGCCTCAATTACAATCTTACATCCAAGCCTTTTTGCATTATGTTTCGTAATCACTCCTCCAATTGCTGCTGGAATGAGTACATCACATTCTTTTTCTAACAACTCTTGATTAGAGATTGTTTTACTAAAGAGGTTCGATACTACTCCAAACGAATCTCGATTTTCTAGCAAATAAGGAACATCTAAACCATCTGGGTTGTAAATGCCGCCTAAAGCATCAGATACTCCTACCACTTTCACACCAATATCATATAAATATTTTGCTAAATGGCTTCCAACGTTTCCAAATCCTTGAATGATCACTCGCATATTTTGTAATGGAATATGTTTCAGCTCACTCACTAACTGAAGTGTATATAATACTCCTTTAGAAGTAGCTGTTTCCCGCCCTTGTGATCCTCCGAGCATCAATGGTTTTCCAGTTATAAAGCCTGGGGAATCAAATTCTCTAATATGATCATATTCATCTAGCATCCAAGCCATAATTTGAGCATTTGTATACATATCAGGAGCTGGAATATCTTTAGTAGGCCCAACAATTTGGCTCACTGCTCTTACATAACCGCGACTAAGTAACTCTAGTTCTCTAAAACTCATCTCCTGTGGATTACAAATAATCCCACCCTTTGCCCCTCCATATGGAAGTCCCGTTACTCCACATTTCAAGCTCATCCAACCAGCAAGCGCTTTTACCTCCTCAGCTGTAACATCTGGATGAAACCGAATGCCACCTTTTGTTGGCCCTGCTGCATCGTTATGCTGGGCACGGTACCCTTGAAATACTTTTGTTGTTCCATCATCCATTCGAACAGGAATACTTACTTCTAAAAAGCGCATCGGCCTTTTAAGAAATTCGAATACTTCCTCTGGATAACGTAAGACTTGGAGTGCCTCTTTTAATATAGACTGAAATTCCTCTAAAGGATTTTCAACCTCAATTTTTCCCTGTACAGATTGAGTTGTATTTTTTTCTGATTGAATTGCCACGATAACACCTCATTTATATATTTTTACTAGTTTTATAAAGCAATAATCGTGCCAAATAAAAATATAATGTTTATGCTCCTTTTTCAGCCTTCTCTCTGATACTGATTTACAAATGTTCTCCTGTTCCTTATGAATTGCTGAATGACTTATGCAATATTGCATGATTTTAAAATCTCCAAAATAAAAAACACCGGAAAAATTCCGATGTCTTTTGTTATTTTACATTTCCTGTACTTCTTCAAAATGCATTTGCGGCGGAGCTGACCGAAACATGTTCGTAATATATAACAGGTAACCAATTCCAACAGCAGCCCAGCTAAGCCCAAGAATAAGTGAATTCATATTGAGGTTAAACCATAACACAGTTACTGTACCTGCTCCTAAAATAGGTAGAACTAAGAAATTTAAAAAATCTTTTACTGTTTTATATCTTTTTTGCTTTACAACATAGTAAGCAATTACAGATAAATTAACAAATGTAAATGCAATAAGCGCTCCGAAGTTAATAAGTGATGCTGCTGTTTCTAAATCGATAAACATAGCGGAAAGTGAAATAATTCCCACAAAAATAATGTTATATACCGGAGTTCGCAAGCGAGGATGAATGTATCCGAATATTTTCTGCGGGATTACATTATCTCGCCCCATTACGTATAATAATCGCGATACACTTGTATGAGAAGCTAAACCTGATGCCATTGTTCCCATAAATGTCCCTACTAAAAAGAAAGTTTGAAATAATTTTCCGCCAACGTATAGTGCAATTTCTGGTGCCGCTGATTCTTGATCTTTAAATATGGATGCATCTGGGAAAAAAGATTGTGTGAAGTAAGTAGTAACAATAAATAAAATTCCGCCAATTAAAGCGGTGAGAAAAATAGCCCGAGGAATTGTCTTCTTCGCGTTTGGTGTTTCTTCCGAAAATGTAGTTACCGCATCAAAACCTAAAAATGAAAAACAAAGAATTGTGGCCCCTGCAACTAATGATGATATGTGTATATCTGATTGAAAAAACGGCTGAATGGAAAAGACTTCTCCAGTTCCTTCTCCTGCTATCAATCCTTTTATAACAAGGACTACAAACACAACCATTACTAATATTTGAAACGCTACTAAGAATGTATTGAAATTAGCAGTAACATTTACACTAATAATATTTATCAGTGTAATCAATAGGACAAATCCAACGACCCATAGCCAAGAAGGAACACTTGGAAAAAGTGCGGACATATAAATTCTCGTTAATAGCGCGTTCACCATTGGTAAAAACAAATAATCCAATAACGCTGACCAGCCAACAAGAAATCCAAGCCTTGCACTAATTGTCTTCTGTGTATACGTATAAGCAGATCCCGCAGTAGGAAAAACCTTTACCATTTTGCCGTAGCTTGCAGCTGTAAATAACATTCCTGCTAATGCAATAAGATAAGCTCCTGGAACATGCCCGTCCGTTTTTTCAGAAACGATTCCAAATGTATCAAACCCCACCATCGGCGTCATATACCCGACACCTAGCATGACAATTGACCAAAGTCCCAATGAACGTTTTAAACCAACTTCTTTTCCCACCTATCATTCCTCCTACTTTCTCTATCTAATTTCCATGTAAAGTTTGATAATTAAACAGAAAACGCTTTCAATGAACCGTGTATTTTATATATCTCATTCCAAAACCCCCCTTTTATTTTTTAAATATTCATGCAATTTTTGAGCCAAAATTTTCTTGTTCAAAAAATTGAGAGGATAAGCCAATTTGCACGCTTCAAAGATAGAACAGGTAAGATTATTTTCTTTACATTTTTTGTTGGTTTTTTATTCATTTTGACATAATGTATTCAATTTCTCATACCACTACATACACACGAAGTGAAACTTTAATCAGTCGAAAAACAACAAATTCATCACAAAATAATAACATTATGCAAACTATATAAATCCATTTTCATTTTTCGACATTTAAACCCCTGCTATGCAGAATAAAAAGTAACCTCCACTCGTTTGCTCTTTCTGTTTTTACTTTGCATGTGGCAGAAAAAGGTCCTGACCACTTCTATGCATGGCCAGATGCTCTCTCCCACCTAAAAGAGGGGGGTATGTCGTTTTTATATACATAACAAAAAAGCTACCTTCATATGAAGGCAGCTTTTTTCAATCCTATCTATTAAAAATCAAATACGAAATCATCATCTGATAGTTTTTCAACATTTGTTGCTTTTACATAACCATTTCCTTTTACAGAGAAGAAATCATGGTTTTTCGTATCTGTACGTAAACCGTTTAATACGATTGGGTTAATTTCTTCCTCTTCAAATTGTGGTTCTAATCCTAAGTTCATAAGCCCTTTATTCGCATTGTAACGAACAAAACGATTTACTTCTTCAACAAGTCCAATAGATGTATAAATTTCTTCTGTATATACAGTTTCAATTTCATACAGTTCCATTAATAACTCTTGTGTTTCTTTTTGCACCTCTTGTTGCTCTTCTGCAGAAAGTTCCGCGAAAGCTTGTTGTGCTAAAAGGCCGACGAATACGCCGTGAATTGACTCGTCACGAATTATTAAGTTAATAATTTCGCCACTTGCAGTCAACTTTCCCTGTCCTGCTAAATATAGTGGATAGAAGAATCCACTATAGAACAAGTAACTTTCTAAGAAAACGCTAGCTACCATAGCCATATATAATTCTTTTTTCGCTACTTGTGGCTTTAGTAGTTTGCGATAATACCCTGTAATAATTCCTGCTTTTTTCTCAAGTAACGGATGACTATCTACCCATTCAAAGATCTCATCAATTTCCTCTTCTGTTGCGAGTGTCGTAAAGATATGACTATAACTCTTTGCATGTACTTCTTCCATCGCTCCCATGAAAGCTAGTACACTTTTCGCCTGCAAATTCTCAAGATGAACAAGTACAAGTGGCATCCCTTCGCCGCCTTGTTTTGTATCTAGAAGTGTCAAACCACCTAATACACGCTTATACGCAATTTGCTCTTCTTTTGATAATTGCACCCAAGTATTTTTGTCAGAAGATACTGCGATTTCTTCTTCTGTCCAAAACTGAGCGATGTTTTGCTTCCAAAACATTAAACTAAAATCGTCTTCTTTTTTGTTCCAGTTTACCGCGCGCATTGAATCGCCCCTTCTCTATCAATAAGCTCTTCTAACATGCGGTAAAGCTTTCAATTTGTAATGAAAACTTAACCGCATGTTAGACATCTTAAATTTTATAACTAAGCATGAGCAGGGTCAGAAAACCCTGCTCATGATGTCTCACTCTTAATTTTGTATATTAGTCACTTATAGTTTCATCAAACCGTACAAGCTACACATTCTTCCACGCTTAACTTACGTGTTCTTGTATAATACAGGCTCTTCAATCCTTTTTTATGCGCATAAATGTAATAACGTGCTAGTTCACGCGTAGAAATATCACTATTTACATAAAGAATTGTACTAATTCCCTGGTCAATATGCTCTTGAATTTCTGCGATTAAATCAATTAGTTTAAACTGATTCATATCGTAAGAAGATTTATAATACCAGAACGTATCTTTTGATAAATACGGCATTGGGTAATATGTTGTCGCATTTGCGTACGTTCTTGATTCGATTTGACTTACAATTGGCATTACGCTTGAAGTTGCATTTTGCACGTAACTAATTGATTGTGTCGGAGCGATGGCCAATCTATATGAGTTGTATAAACCGTGCTTCTGCACCTCTTCTTTTAGACTTGTCCAATCTTCTTTTGTTGGAATATAGATTCCTTCAAATAGCTGTTGTACTTTCTCTGTTACAGGACTGTAATCTGTTGTTTCATACTTTTCAAAGTATGTGCCCTTTGCATAATCCGACTTATCGAAGTCTTTAAATGTTTCGCCCTTTTCTTTCGCAATTCCCATACTCTTTTCAATGGAGTAGTAGTTTAACATCATAAAGAATGTACGAACAAATTCTTTCGCTTCTGCACTTTCATAAGCGATTTTATTTTTCGCTAAATATCCGTGTAAGTTCATGGCACCAAGTCCAACTGAATGAAGCTCATCATTTGCTTTTTTCACAGTCGGCGCGTTTGGAATGATAGTCATATCAGAAACAGCTGTTAAAGCTTCCATTCCTGCATGGACTGCTTCACGAATTTCTTTATTCTCCATTACGTTTACAATGTTTAATGATCCTAAGTTACAGTTAATATCACGACGGATAATATCATCTGTACCGTAGTCGTTAATTTCGGATGTTTCCTGCAGTTGAAAAATTTCTGTACAGAGGTTCGACATCTTCACGGTTCCAATATCCTTTAATGGATGTTGCTTGTTCGCATTTGATTTAAACATTAAGTATGGATAACCAGACTCAAGCTGAATCATTGCAATTTTAATAAGCATGTCACGCGCACTAATATCAAGTGCCTTCTTCTTGACATTCGGATTGCTCATCAGTTCATCATACATTTCATCAATGTCTATATCATCTAAATGTTTTCCGTACTCTTTATATACTGTATAAGGTGCGAAAACATGGAATGGTTCATTTTTCTCAGCAAGCTCAAAGAACTTACTTGGAACGATAATTCCGATCGATAGAGACTGAATACGGCTCTTCTCGTCGGCATTTATTTTTTTTGTATCGAGGAATTCAATAATATCCCAGTGGAAAATATTTAAATATACCGCACCGGCACCTTTTCTTTGCATATTGTTACTCCATACCCTTAAAACGTATGGGGGATAGTCATTTCTGCTACCCTCTCTATATCGCTATAGAGTTCAGACCATATCTTCTTCTCAACTTATACAACCTTGGTTTGAGAAGCCAGGTTCGAGCTATATAGTCACCTACATAGCTACTTGGTCGTTGAACCTTCTCCTTATCTAATAGACTTAGGAGCTCGGCTGCTGATTTCCTGCAATCTTGGATTTTTAGGGGGCGCTACGTCATTTCTCCATAGTATCCTACCTCGATATACTCAGGCGTTCCAGCAATTGACCCGGTTTTATAGTTGAGCCATAAGTTAACCCAACTGATTCGCATATGAAAACGAATCTTCAAGCAGCTTCATAACTGGCACAACACCGCTTGCTGCATTTTCAATACCTTTAATTTGTTCACCGCGTGCGCGTAGCTTAGAAAGGTTTAAAGCAACTCCGCCACCAATTTTTGATAACTGCATCGCCGTATTAATATTAAATCCAATCGAATTTAAACTATCATCCATCTCTAACAAGAAACAAGACACCATTTCTCCTCTTCTGCTTCTTCCCGCATTCAAAAAGGTTGGTGTCGCTGGTTGGTAGTTTTGTTTTACGATCATGCTTGCAAACTGTTTTGCTTTCTTAACATCACCGCGCCCTAAGTATAATGACACAATTGATACACGATCTTCATAGCTTTCTAAGTATTGTTTTTGATCATTTGTTTTTAACGCATAATCCTTATAAAACTTAGATGCTGCCATATAAGATTGGAACTTGAAGTTTTCACCGTATGCAATGTTATATACTTCCTCCACTTCCTCCAACTTATACTCATCCAGAACGTTGTAATAGTAATCATGCTCATTCATATACTTGATTCGCTCTGCCACGCTATTAAAATGAACGGTATTCGCTCTCGCTTCTTCCATAAAGACTTCTAATGCTTCTTTATCCTTATGAAGCTGATAGAAACCGTCTTGCATTTGCGTGATTTCATTATTCAGTTCAATGTGTCGCAATCTCCCGCACCCTTTCTTTAAAATATTCTACATCTTTATTTGTTCCAGATAGCTCGAATTTTGATACAATAGGTACTTCGTATCTGGTTGAGATTTTATCTGCACTTGCTCCGAACATATCTCCCCAGTTGCGATTGCCGCTTGCAGATACGCCTTTTAAATTTGCATTATTGCGCTCTAAAAATTCTAAAACACGTTCCGGCACATTTCCAAAACCTGTTGTATACGTAATAAGAACAAAATCTTCGTCCATTACTAGATCTTCGTTAATTTGAACGGCCGGCATATTTAATTTGTGAATGAAACGCTTCACGTTTCCTGTCATAGAATCATATGCAATTAACATCTCCGACCCTCCCTTTCCTACTTTAATATCTCGATGCCGATTCATGTTTTCCCTATATATTGTATTACGTTTCAAAATAAGACACAAGATATATGTATAAAATCTTTCTTTTTTTAAATTTTACTTTTCGACATAACAAGTCGTTTTTTTTAATACAAAGACTATGAAACAACATTCTAAAACTCATGTCAATAAAGTGCTTTTCAAAAAAGTTGTCAACGAATTTAACCATTTTTATAAAAATGTTAACAATGATTTTTGTAAAAAAACGGTAAATGCTGGAGAAATATATTTCTCCAGCAACATAAAAAAAGAACAGACTGTTAGCTGTAATCTGTTCGAAACCGGTTACACATCATTTACATCACACAAGTAAGGAATTCTCTCTTGTGGATTAAAGTTTCACTTCATTCTATTAAATCAAATACATATATTTTTTGTTTTTGTTACAAAAATAAAATATCATTACAATGAAAAGGACAATTATTATGGCACACCAATTTATTTATTAGTGTGATGAGAATTTTACAAAGGCTGTACACAAAATTTGCGTCACTCATTCACAATGCTCAACACGTAAAACATCCTTTAAAAATAAATGATGAAAATTCTCTTCGTGATCTTGGACAGTAAATACTGGCGCTTCTTCATCAAAATATACAACCGTTCCCTCTACATTTTGATACGTATGTTGAACCTTTACAGTTACTCGAATTTTTTTTCCTTGTTCGTATGCTACTTTTGTTTTTTCAACCACTTCTCTTACATACTTTTGCTTCTCAGGAAACAGAACCATTCCTACAAACCTTCTTCCAGTTCCGTCTTTCCACATATAATCCCAGTGCGGCAAAATACCCTGTTTAAATTCTCCCATAAATCTCCTCTCCTTTATCTTCTATTACGAACGTGGCACTTCTGTATATGTATAAATAATCTGTCCACCGCGTTGTGCATTTCCACTAAAATGTTTAAAATCTTCTCGATTCACTATAACCTCACGAAACGTATAAAATACATCTTTTGTTACAACATACTCTTTTATCTCACCATTTTTCAATTGATCTAAAATTGTATTTGCTAATTGTGTATCCATGTATTTCACCTCTCTGCAATATTCTATCTCATCTTCTACAGGCCGACAATGGTAAATTTATTACATTTTCTGTAAGAACCATATACTAACATAGTGGTTCTTCTATACCATGTCTCATCGATAACCAAGTCCACCTTATACACCTTACCGAAATTTTGAATAACTGGTTGAAATTTTATTTTATGTTACAATAAGAATGACAACTAGGAGGGATAATATGATTCGGAAAGCAAAAAAGACAGATGCGAAGGCAATATCTCCTTTATTGTATAACGCTCTGCATGAAATTGCTGAAAAGATCACAGGTGGGAAGACAGAAACAGAAGTATTGACAGGACTTGAAACTTGGTTTTTAAAAAAAGGAAATCGACTTAGCTATGAGAACTGTTTCGTTGAAGAACAAGATGGTAAAGCAGTTGGAATTATCGTGGCCTACCACGGGAGTCATGCCGAACAACTCGATACTCCAATTGTAAAACACTTACGAAAAAGCCAACAAGATTCAACCATTACACTAGAGAAAGAAGCAGAACTCGATGAATATTACATTGACACATTATCTGTTTCGAGCTCATATGGCGGACGTGGCATTGGCTCAAAATTAATTAAAACCGCTGAAAATGATGCCTTTGAAAAAGGCTACGAGAAAATTGCCTTACTTGTAAATTTAGAAAACACGCGAGCTTTCTCTTTATATAAAAAACTTGGTTATCAAGAAGATAAAACGGTTATGCTTGTTGGAGAGCCATACGCTCATTTAGTAAAACCACTATATAAAAAAGCCTTTGTTTCTTAAAAAAAGCACACGATTCTTTATTTGAATCGTGTGCTTCTATGTTAAATTGGTGTTTAAGGCAGTTCCATTCATTGCTTCATGAAATGTGTATTCTGTACATCCCCATGGCTTTCTATGGAAAATAGGCGGTCCAGACCAACCCCTTGCACGCAGTTCAGCACCAATCATTGTATTAAAATAGCTATGACCTACAAGTGTAATACGTCCATGTACAAGAGCATAACCAATCAGTGTATCAGCTGCTTGTTTTGCTCTTTCTAGCGCTTTTCGGTAAGACTCCACATCTTTAGAATATCCAACTATCCATAATGTACGTCCGATAACTGTCCATACTTCTGGTTTACATTTCACCCACTTAGGAGCAAAAAATCCAGAGGGTACTTCTGCTTCTCGAAAAAGAGCACTCTGTATAAAAGATAAAGAGTCCGTTAATTCTGCCGCTGACTGCACAGCACGTTTTTGATCACTCGTTACAATCAACTTTGCTGATTCAATGGCCTCAACTGTCTCAAGTGGTATTTTTGTCTCTTTGATCATATGATCTAAATCATATCGATCCATCCATTCATGAAACGAAGTAACTGTCATTGGCTTTGTAACACTATTCAAGCGACCGTGACGAATAAAAGAAATTCGCATTTTCTTCACTCTCCATTCACAGCTCATCAACTATATTATTATGCACTGTTTCTTGTCGTCATCATACCATGGAGAAAAAGAAAGTCATACTCCTTTACATATCTGCACCGCTCTCATGATTTATGGAAGCATGTACACCATCTAATCCGTCAAAATACATACTTGTATCTTCGTTACGAATTAATTTTAATTGCTTATATGAGAATAGGAATAAAAGAATTGCTATAAAACTTCCAACAATTTCAAACATCATGTTACCGCCCCTAATTTCTCCCGCATCAACAGGTCATAATACCCTATCCTCAAATTTTAGCAACAAGCAAAACAAGTTGATGGGAAATAAAATGCCCGTAAATACCTGATTTAGTCCAACTTATGATTACAGATGCTGTATCCCCTGACAATCACAGTATTATTTTATTATACTCCTATATAGTAATATAAACACTGCTTTATCCACTTTTTTCCTCTATAATTAGAAAATACTTTTATACATTTCTTATAAAAAGTGAATATTTTTTCGTTTTTTTCTTTGAAAACATTTACAAATTAGGAAATATAGTTCAAAATAAAGGGAAATAAAAAAAGACCAAATTTGTTATTTTTTGGCAAAAACTATAACAAGGAGAGTTGCTTATGGAAATCGCAGAAACTGGAGATATTATCAAATTTAAAGGTGGAATGCAAGGCCGTGTTCAAAAAGTAAATAAAAACTCCGTTATTGTCGATATAACAATTATGGAAAATTACAGAGAATTAGATATGGAACCTCTTACAGTTGTAAATCACAAAAATTATACAGTTATCAATCAACATACATAATATATAGAAAAAAAGGATCCGTATACGATATACAGATCCTTTTTTCATTAACGATTATCAACTGTCTCAGGGTATAGATCATGATTCATCATGCGATATTCTGCCATCTTCTCGTATTTTGTACCAGGGCGACCATAATTACAATACGGATCAATCGAGATACCACCACGTGGTGTGAATTTCCCCCACACTTCAATATAACGTGGATCCATTAATTTAATTAAATCATTCATAATAACATTCATACAATCCTCGTGAAAATCGCCATGATTACGGAAACTAAATAAATATAATTTTAAAGATTTACTCTCTACCATTTTTTGTTCTGGAATATAGCTAATATAAATCGTCGCAAAATCTGGTTGTCCCGTTTTTGGACATAAACTTGTAAATTCAGGACAATTAAATTTTACAAAATAATCACGGTTTGGATGATTATTATCAAATGTCTCTAAAATTTCTGGACTATATTCAAATAAATATTTTGTATTTTGATTTCCAAGTAACGTTACATCCTTTAAATCTTCATCTAATCTTCCTGCCATTGTGTATACATCCCTTCAATTCGATTGATAAGAATTCCTTATACGCCTCGCTTATTTCCCCATACTAATGCATGGAGCTGAGGTAATACTTTCGCATCATTCATCTCTTTACAATGAACAGCTTTTTCAATAAGCCATTCATATTTCTGTAGTAGTTTTCCAACAAGCATTGTATCGTCCACTGTTTTTGTATCATCATTTCCAACTTGTAAGAAAAATGGTACATGCGAATAGCGTTCATGTACTTTTATTGCATATTCAAAGTCATGATCATCAAACACGACTACTTTCAAACTAAAATCTTTCCCTGCTAATCTTTCAATTACAGAATCTAACATGATAAAATCGGTTTTCATCTGTGAACTTGGTGGCTTTGGTGAGATGGTTACTTCATCGATATGGAGTAACCATTCTTGCCATTTACTTCCTTGTGTCTCAATAGCTGTACGAATCTGCTTTTCTTTTAATACATCCAGCAAACTCTCTATATTTTTCAGTAACACTGGATTTCCACCTGAAATTGTTACATGTGAAAAGCTTTCTCCACCAAGTTCAACAAGTTCACTCCAAATTTCGTCTGGAGTCATTTGTCTAATTTGCTCTTTTGCTGATCCATCCCATGTAAAAGCAGAATCACACCAAGCACAACTATAATCACATCCTGCTGTACGAATGAACATTGTCTTTTGACCCACAACCATTCCTTCTCCTTGAATTGTCGGGCCAAAAATTTCTAAAACAGGAATTTTACTCACCGAGCATCCACTCCCGTCTTACTTCCGCATAACTTGTTGGTGTTTCAAATAAGCGAACAAATTCAACACGTGCTCCCTTATATTCATCTGCACGATTCTCTTTTGTAAGTGCAGATGCCATCTTTTCATATATCCAAACGACCACATTTTCAGCAGTTGTATTCATCGCTGGTAATGTTTCATTTAAGTAACGATGATCTAAATAAATTTCAATTTCTTTTTTCCAAATTTCTTTTATATCTCCAAAGTCGATTGCAAGTCCAATCTCATTTACATATCCACTAATACCAAAAACAACTTTGTATGTGTGACCATGTAAATTTTTACATTTCCCTTCATAACAGTGCAAATGATGCGCTGCATCAAATGTAAATTCCTTGCTAACCATCACTCGTTTATTATGATATTTTAATTGCTCACGCTGAATATCCTTGTCCATTTTTTGTAAATTTTCTACAATGCGAAATCCAAAAAAGTTTTGTTCCATTATACATTCGCCCCTTCGCGTTCTTGTAGATACGTATCTAATCCTGCTTTACGAAGTTTACATGCTGGACATTCACCGCAGCCATCACCAATTATTCCGTTATAGCATGTTAATGTTTTTTCTCTAACAAACTCGAATGCACCAAGTTCATCTGACAATTTCCATGTCTCTGCTTTGTCAATCCACATAAGTGGTGTATGAATAACAAACGGGTAATCCATCGATAAGTTTAAAGTAACGTTTAACGATTTCACAAACACATCACGGCAATCAGGATAACCGCTAAAATCTGTTTCACATACGCCAGTTACAATATGACGTGCTCCAACTTGTTTAGCTAATACAGCCGCAAATGATAAGAATAGTAAATTTCGTCCATCTACAAATGTGGATGGTAATTCCCCTTCCTCATGTGTGATTTCCATATCCGTTCTAGTCAACGCGTTCGGAGCAAGCTGATTTAATAAACTCATATCTAGTACTGTATGTTTGATTCCTAGTTCTTTTGCAATATCTGCTGCGCAATCAATTTCTAACTTATGACGTTGATTATAATTAAACGTTACAGCTTCTACTTCTGCAAACTGTTGTATAGCCCAGAATAAACATGTTGTACTATCTTGACCACCACTAAAAACAACAACCGCTTTTTCTTTTTTCATTTCACTCATTCTCCTTCTCTACTACGAATAAGAAGAAAGAACGTTCTTGAACTGTCACAATAAAAAAACAAAACAATACCTAAGGATATTGTTGTTTCCATAGTTTTTTATAGAGGGAGTTCACGAACCTCTCCCATGTCATACATGGAATTTCTTCTTTCATTGCCAACACATATTGTAACATACTGTATATATCCAGAAAAACATCTGATTTTTCTGTCTTTCATTCAAGGTTAATATTCATTTTTTTGAATTTTAATAGTATGATTATATTGGCATTCAATATAAATCCATTTTCATTTTTCGACATCTAAATCCCTGCGATGCAGAATAAAAAGTAAGCTCCACTCGTTTGCTCGTTCTGTTTTTACTTCGCATGTGGCAGAAAAAGGCCCTGACCGCTTCTATGCATGGCCAGATGCTCTCTCCCACCTAAAAAGAGGGGGTTTATGTCGGTTTTTTAATTGATGTATATATACAAAAATAGAAAGGCGGGCATGCATCTGAAACACTTTATTATTTACCTCTTTTTAAACATATTATCGATCCTCGTTATGATGCTAATGTATCACTTGTTTTGGAATCAAAAAGGGAAACATTCGCCTAAACTGAATTCAACTATATTTATATTATTTTGCAGCGTTGCCACAATTCTTTGTATTTCTTTTGCTGCAAAAACAACTAACGGATTTCAATTTGATATGCGTCATATCGTATTAGTTATCAGTACTTTAACCGGAGGCCCTGTTGCTGGTGGGGCCATTTTAATTGTATTAAACATATACCGTTTCTTAATAGGAGGAATAGGAGTCTTTCCATCCGCCGTCGGTTCTATTCTTTTATATGTCGTCCTACTTTCCACATATAAATTTTTCAACAAAGGATCGAATCATATAAAAATTATACTTGCCATTTTATATAGTCTTACATATGGATTCGTTTGGGTTCCTGCTTTTCTTCTCAAAGTACCTAATTCTGAATACTATCTTCCTTATATTGTTGCGTATGAACTATGTGCAATAATTGGTACAATTCTTATTCTGTATTTATTGAACATACTTCAATTGCAAATTCGTTTACAGGAAGAACTTATTAACGCTGAGAAGTTTCATCTTATCGGGGAAATGGCTGCCTCCATTTCCCATGAAATTCGCAATCCTTTAACTTCAACAAAAGGTTTTTTACAACTTCTACAATCTGACGACTGCTCTGAAAAAGATCGAAAGTTATATACAGAAATAGCTATCCATGGGATTGAACAAGCAAATCATGTTCTTACAGATTATTTAACATTTGCAAAACCAAGTATTGAGAAAGAACAAGTGTTACAACTAGAAGATGAATTACTTCATGCACTATCTCTTATTACGCCACTAGCTAATTTAGCAAATGTTCGTATACATTACATAAAACAAAGTAGCCCGTTTCTTATTTCTGGCGAAAAACAAAAATTCAACCAATGCTTGTTAAATATTCTTAAAAATTGTATTGAAGCTATGCCTAAAGGTGGTGACCTGATTCTCACATTAGTGCCTGATCATAAACATATACGATTGTATATAAAAGACAATGGAATCGGTATGGATCCAGAACAAATGAAACGCCTTGGCTCTCCTTTCTATTCTACGAAAGAGAAAGGAACCGGACTTGGGATGATGGTCGTATTCAGCGTCGTCAAAGCAATGGATGGAAAAATTGATATTACAAGTGAAAAAGGCATTGGTACAACCTTCCTATTAACTTTTCCACTCATACAAAAAACGTGATGAAATGATCATCACGTTTTTTCAGTTTCATCCACAAGTTCAGCAAAAGTCTTTACTTTTCCATGTGGTTTTTGATTTTCTTTTCGCGCTTTCCAAGCACGTTCTTCTTCTTTTTTCTTCTTTGACATACTCTCAGCTCCTTCTTATCCTTCCTCATGTATTATTCCAAAATAAGAAGAAAAAATATGCATTACTCCAATATATAAAGTGAAACTTTAATCAGTGGGGGTTTTCTTCATCCCCCACTGATTATTAGTTGAACGAATCGGGCTTTTACGGGCAGTTGATTCCCCACCTAACTTCTTTGCTTTTGCTGAATTTTGAGGCGGGGATCTTACTGCCCGTTAATGCGGGATAAAACGTTCATTTTCTAATTACTCTTCCTCCCACTAATTATTAGTCCTCACTAGCCGAGCTTTTACAAATGCTCATCTTCATCCTTAGCTTTTTTATTTCCGCTGAAATTAGAGGTGAATGCAAATAGCAAGATAAAATAAAAGAAGTGAACCAACTAGCTATTGGCTCACTTCTTTTATTCCAAATGATACGCACTCTATCTTTGTAAAATAGCATATTTCGCTTCTTTCAATTGCGTAAGATGTCTCTGTTCGTGTAAATCAAGAAATTGAACCCATTGATATAAATTAAGTTCATGAAAAACAGGATGCTTTAATGAATTTTCAAGTAATTCTTTTTCATCTATAACACCATGGAGCGTATGCAATAATTCTTGTCGTGAATGATCAAGTAACTGAATCACTTGCTGTTTTTTCATTAGTGTTTCCGTTGGTTGCATTTGTTGAGGAGCTTCTCGTTTGTGTGTCCGATCAAGAGTAAGCTGGAGGTCTTTGAATGGAGCTTCTTTTCTTTCCTTTTTTTGCAAAGCATATACAAGAGCTGATGTAACAGATTGTTCAATGAGATGTAAATGATGCAAAATTTGAATAATACTCCATTTATCACGCCGAGGCTTCACATTCACTTCTGTATCATTTAGCATCTCAATTTCTGATAGCAGTGTACTTCTTGTAGATTGTAATGATTGCAGCAAAGTTTTTAAACTAACATCCATATTAGATTGAAGCATAATTCTCCCTCCTCTTTTTGGTGAAAAGAGGTGCTTCTTATTTAGAAACACCTCTTTTAGATAAATCTGAATTTTCTTTTATTATCTCATTATTTGATACATGTGTCGATGATAAACCTTAAAAAAACAGTATATGTTTTTTACAATTTTGTGTCATCTACCGCACGTAACCATGCTTGAATCTCCGTAATTACTCCTTGTACACAACCCTCTGTAAATGGAGATGTCAAATTCGCAATTTCTACTAATTGTAGGAAGGATTGACTTCCTCCCTGTTTACAAAGGTTCACATAATCTTCCCATGCTTCCTGTCTATTGTCCCGTGCACGTTTCCAAAATTGTAATGCACAGATTTGAGCTAATGTGTAATCAATATAATAGAAAGGCGAGTTATAAATATGACCTTGACGTTGCCAGAATCCACCACGTTCTAAATAATCATTATCCTCATAGTCTCGATGTGGTAAATACTTTCTCTCTATATTACGCCATGCTGCTTTACGCTCTGCTGGCGATGCCTCTGGATTTTCATATACATAATGCTGGAATTCATCAACAGATACGCCATATGGTAAGAATAACAATGCTGAACTTAAATGAGAGAAATAGTATTTATCTGTATCTTCTTCAAAAAATAATTTCATCCATGGCCATGTGAAAAACTCCATGCTCATAGAGTGAATTTCACACGCTTCATACGTTGGCCAATTATACTCTGGAATTTCGTACTTGCGACTTTCGTATACTTGAAAAGCATGACCAGCTTCATGTGTTAACACATCAATATCACCAGACGTTCCGTTAAAGTTTGAAAAAATGAACGGCGCTTTATAATTTTCAATATATGTACAATAACCGCCGCCAGCTTTTCCCTTTTTCGCAACTAAATCTAATAAATCATTATCTAACATAAAGTTGAAGAATTCATCTGTTTCTTTTGATAATTCTTTATACATCGTCTTTCCATGATTGATAATCCAATCAGCATCTCCCTTTGGAGTTGGATTACCTGTTGCAAATTCAAAGTTTTCATCATAGTAAGCTAGTTTTTCTACACCGATGCGCGCTTTTTGTCTATTTCTTAATTCCGTTGCAACGGGAACAATGTAATCTAATACTTGTTTACGATAATTTGCAACCATTTCCGCATTATAATCTGTGCGATACATTCTTGCATATCCAAGTTCAACAAAGTTTTTAAAACCAAGCGTTTTCGCAATCTTCGTTCTCAATTTAACAAGCTCGTCATAAATACGATCTAGCTCTTCTTCATTTTCTGCCAAGAAGCCATAGTATGCTTCGCTCGCTTCTTTACGTGTATTCCTTTCTGTCCCTTGCATGAAAGGAATAAGCTGTGATAATGTTCTTTCTTCTCCTTCAAACGGAATCTTTGCAGCTGCTAATAGCTGTGTGTATTGTGAAGATAATTTATTTTCCATTTGTAAATCTTTCACAATTTCTTCTGAATATGTTTTTAATTCACATTCTGCTAACGCGAACAATTGATTTCCATAATAAGCTTCTAATTCAGCACGAAACGGAGAGCTTAGCAATGCTTTATAATATTTTATTACGTATCCTTGTGCAACTGGATAAGCTTCATCAAAGAAATCTTGTTCTTCTTTATAAAAAGCATCTGTCGTATCAACAGAATGTCGAATAGAACAAAGCGTTCCCATCGTCCCAAAATCATTGCGAATCTTATTAATAAAACCAATCGCTTGCTTTTGTTCTTCTACTGCTTTCGCATTTTCAAATTGTTCTAAAGCTGTAGTAATTTTTTCTTGTAATTCTTCTGTATTCGGGCGTTTATATTCATAATCTTTAAATGACATAAATGTGTCTCCTCTCAAATTATATGCATCCTTAACTATAATTCCATTTTCATTTCCGATTCTCCTTTTATTCTTCAACAAAATTCGTCAGAAATTTTAATATTTTCTCTATATGTAATTTCAGAAATATAAAGTGACACTTTAATCAATGTTTTTTATCCTCCACTGATGATTACCTTCACCAATCGGACTTTTACAGATCGTTTATCTCCCACCTAACTTCTTTAGAAAAGCGGAAGCGGCTCGCTCAGAACCGCAGGACGCCCACGCCAATGGCAGAGAGACGCCTTTTGCCTCGTCCGAGGGGGGCAAAATGACCGGAGATTCTAGCTGCTAGAGCTGGACAATACTTTCGCCGCATTTTGAAGTGAGAGTATGACTGCCCGTTCATGCGGGATAAACAAAAAAAGCCTTAGATTATTTTCTGTCGAAAGCTTTTTTGAATACCTCTCATTTTTCATATTTTCCAATTTTTTTAAGCAAGGTTAACAATTCATTTTTCTCTTTTTTTGTTAGCATCTCAAAGGCGTGATGTATAACCTTTTCATGATTTGGAAAAATAGAATCGATGAGAGCTTCTCCTGCCTCAGTTAACTGTGCATATATAACACGTCGATCATTCGGACATGGAATTCGTTTCACAAGTCCCTTTTTTTCTAACTTGTCTACAACATATGTAATACTGCCGCTAGCAATTAAAATGCGCTCTCCAATTTGTTGAAGCGGTTGACTCCCTTTATGATATAACAATTCTAATACAGCAAACTCAGTTGGATTTAGTCCGTTACTTCGTATAGATTTATTTGTAGTATCCATAACGGAACGGTGTACACGTGATAATGCAATAAATACTTTTAAAGATTGAGAAATATCTTCTCGCTCATCATTCGATATCATACAATTTCAATCCTTCACTTAAATTCTTAAAAATTAAAGACATTCTACAAAACAAAATAATTCATTACTCGTCATTACAGTCTCCGAGTGATTGTTCACTCATCATTCTGTTCTCTCTACTTTCTTTCCACATTTTTTATGCATATAATAATACTTGCTGGCAATCATGCTTTGAATAAAAACATGACAATTTTAACATAGTTTATATATAATGATAACAAAAAAGAAGGAGTAGCAACTTTGAACGGAAATTTACGAAGCATAGCTTTTTATATACTGCTTGTTATATTACCAACGCTAGGGATTGGTGCGACTTTGTACTCTTATCACTCCTATCAAATGCAACAGGAAAATAAACAAGCTGCTCATACTGCTTTATTTTTATATAGGGACTACCTAGATCATCATATCGGTGAAGCCATGTCCGCCTTAGAAATGCTCGCTATGGTCGTCAGTACCGAAAACATGGATGGCATCAAGCAAATTGTTCATGATACAGATGAAAAAGACGAGCGTTTTTCTGGACTGTATTACACAAATAAAGATGGGCTCATAACAATCGCATCAGAAGGGCTAACAACACCTATTGACGTCTCAGATCGAGCTTATATACAAGAAGCATTTAAATCTAAAAAAACAACTGTATCATCTGTTATTACAGATCGTGTTCTTGGACATCAAGCTATTATGATTGCTACACCAATCTTTACAAAACAAAAGCAAATTTCCGGTTTATTATTAGCCAGTTTGCGTTTTGATTATATATCGTCTGCTTTAAATGCTATTAAACCACAATATCATTTCGAAGTAACCGACCAGTACGGTGTAGTCTTTCTAACGGATGATAACAATGAACCAAGCGGGCAGCATACTAACATGGTTTCTACTCCACTCCAAAAACTAAATTGGGAAGTTTCTGTTTCTCCATTACCTATTCATCAGCAGACTTTATATCAAATGGTCATAGTAGAATGTCTCGTTACTTTATTTTTAATGACAATTTTATTTTTGCGTGTTCAGTATATTCTACTGAAACGTCAAACTAAATTGGAAAGGCAACAAAATGAACTGCAAAAAATTGAATTGGTTGGGACTTTTGCAGCTAGTACTGCTCACGAAATCCGTAATCCCCTTACTGGAATTAAGGGCCTCGTTGCTCTATTAAAAGAAAAATACACCCATGAACAAGATCAGTTCTATTTTTCAATAATTGAGCAAGAAATAGAACGTATCAACGAAATTGTTAGCGAATTTCTTATCCTTGGTAAACCGACAGCAATTACTGAAAAAACATATGATATAAGAGATATTCTCAAAGAAGTTGCAGTAATTATTCAATCCGAAGCAAATCTATATAACATTACGTTTACTTTGAACTTACCAGATTACCCAGTTCATATCCGCTGCTCAAAAGATCATATGAAACAAGTGATTTTAAATATTACAAAAAATGCAATTGAAGCTATGTCATCTGGTGATACATTGGCAATTATAGTAACCAGTAATAAAGAGCACGCGCAATTACAAATTATTGACACTGGAAAAGGTATTCCAAAGCATATTCAAAAACACCTCTTTCATCCGTTCTTTACTAGTAAAGATACCGGGACAGGCCTCGGACTTGTCATATGCAAACGAATCATAGAAATGTATGGTGGACATATTTTGATTGATAGCAAAGAAAATAAAGGAACCACCGTTCAGATAGAACTTCCATTAGATTCAGTATAATTATCCTTCTCTCAGGAGGGTAATTATACTTATTTCATAAAACCAGTCACAAATATTTTCCAAAAAGAACTTGATTTCCCTCCATATCCTATTTGGAAAATGGGTATCTTCCAATATAATGACCATCTTGATGTTTGTTTTTCTTTATAGCGCTGATACTGTAAAATGAGCTTGTCCAATTCTTGGCTCACTTGAATGGTTTCAGTATTATCTAATCCATTCGTTAAACCTAAATGAATCATTTCTTCACGCTTCATACGAATATCACGCGAAAGCTTTTCCATTGTGTACTTCCGTTTTGCTGTAAGCATCCATATCCCCCTCATTGTTCTTCCATACTCTTCACTCCATACATTCAGACTACAAATGTATATCGCGTTTGCATTTGAATACTCAGAAATTTTAACAATTTCTCCCTGTAATTTACAAATCTTTATCTCACTTTGAGAATTATTACAAATTATTCTATCTTTGTAAATACATTCGCAATAATAGACATTTTTTTTATGTTATTTTTTTACAAACTATAGATAAACCCTGCTTTTCTATTTTTCAATTTATTTTTCTTCGACATTTTTTGTTTAATTTAACTAAAAACGCAAATCATAATGATGATTTCATTTTTAGTTAAACGATCTATATAAATCCATTTTAATTTTTCGACATCTAAATCCCTGCTATGCAGAATAAAAAGTAACCTACACTCATTTGCTCGTTCTGTTTTTACTTCGCATGTGGCAGAAAAGGGCCATGACCGCTTCTATGCATGGCCAGATGCTCTCTCCCACCTAAAAAGAGGGGGTTTATGTCGTTTTTTAAATTGATGTATATATAGTTCGTTCTCCCTTGGTTCAATTGGAAAAGATACAACTATATCATTCATCTTGTGAATCAGAAAGGAACATATTATATGCGTAAACCGATCATTACATTCCTACTATTTATTTTAGTCCCTATTCTCATTTTCCCTGTTCAAGCAAGCGCTCATACAAATAAAGTTGCCATTATAATTGATGACTTCGGAAACAATATGAAGGGAACTGAAAAAATGTTATCCCTTCCTATACCACTTACAATTGCTGTTATGCCGTTCCTGCCATCTACTAAACAAGACGCAATAGCTGCACACAAAAAAGGCCATGAAGTTATCATTCACATGCCTATGGAACCAATTAAGGGAAAAAAGGAATGGCTCGGTCCGAGGGCAATTACAACTGATTTAAGTGATGATGAAATTAAAAATCGAATTGAACAGGCCATTCAGGAAGTACCGCATGCAATTGGTATGAACAATCACATGGGATCGAAAGTAACAGCCGACGAAAGAATTATGCGAATCATACTGTCTGTATGTAAAAAGCATGGTCTATTTTATTTAGATAGTAAAACAAATCCAAAAAGCGTAGTACCAAAAATCGGAAAAGAATTAGGTGTTCCTATTGTAGAAAACCAATTATTCTTTGATGACGTCTATACATCATCCCACATTACAAAACAGGCACAGTTACTTCTACAAAAAATTAAAGAAAAGCCCGTTGTAGTAGCTATTGGTCATGTTGGTCCTCCTGGAGAAATTACTTCTCGCGTCATTGAATCGTCTATCCCGAGAGTACGTGAATATGCAGACTTTATTTTTCTATCTGATCTTGCCCTGTCACCACCTCCCGTCTCTAAACAAAAATAGAGAGCAGCCACATAGCTGCTCTCTATTTTCTAAATATAGTCTACATGACTCACCCGAAATCCTTTTCTCTCTATTTTTGCAGTTAATTGCTTTAATGCTTTTTCATTTAGGTCATCTGTTATATTTACAATAACACGACGAATATATTGATCACCATTATCTAATGTCAATAACCCACCAATATGATACGATTTTAAAAGTGTACCAAGTTCTTTAATCGTTCCCTTACAATCTTGTGTTGCAATGGTTAATATATATCCTCCTGTTCGCATGCCAAATGAATCTTCAATAACATCAAATATGTTAGAATGCGTTAAAATACCAACAAACTCATTGTATTCATTCAAAACAGCTAGAAACGGAAGACATCTAATTACATAAAAAGCTCGAAAAAAAGAATCTTTTTCAAAAATAAATGCAGATTGATCTTCCCATATATCTTTCACACGTATATCTTCCAACCCACCATTACATTTCTGTTCTAAAATATCCACTTTATAAATAATCCCTTTAAATTGCTTTTCATCTTCTGCTAATACAGGAATTGCTCGATATCCCTTTTCATTCATGAGCTTTAACGCCTGTTCCCCCGAATCATCACTTTTACAAAAAATCACCTGTTGTTTCGGCAGAAAATGATATTTAACTCGCAAAATACGTTCCTCCCCACATGACGACATGTAATCTATATATAATAAGGAGACCCATATTTTATGAGTGAAATTATTATTAAAACGCTTTCATTTAGTGATTCATAAATAGTGCATATTTTTTACATAACCGAACTCTTTGCTCCTTTAATCATCAATAATTTCACATGATAATTCATTAAATACTCTAGACCTTCTAACCATTTTTTCGTCTCTTCCGGTGTTTTCCCCCAGACAATCATTCCATGATTATAAACAAGCACTGCGCCCCCACCTTCAGTAAAATTTGGAACGTTACTCTCTAATAAATCGGCAAACTTCTGTTCATTTTCTACAATTGGGATTGTAATCCCTTCTATGCCTTCTTTTCCAAAAACACGCCCTACACTACTCTTTTCAAACGTAACTTCTCCTTCTTCTCTATATAACTCTAACAGTAAGTGACTATCTACTGTCTGAACTTGTAAAATACAGTCTGCACTACTTTTTTTGTAAATATCTGCATGCATAAACGATTCAATAGCCGGCTTTTCATCATTTGCAAATACAGGCTCGCACATGCTATTTACTACAATAAAATCTTCTTCAGCAAATAGCCCTTTGTCCCTTCCCTCTATATTTACTAAAAACGTTAATGGTTCTTTCGATGTACACATAGATAAACTAACTTTTGTACCATAAAACCAATCACGAAGTGCCAATTCCATTTTTATATCTCTTAATTCTTTCCACTTCTTTAGAAAAAATAACATTTCGTCACCCCCGTAATAATATCGATATAATAAACGAATCATTTCTATGTAAAAGAATTTATTTTTTGATTATTCTAAAAATTTAATTGAATTATCACATGAGAATGTCTTTTTGTCAATATGATTTCTCCATCTCCTAAAAACAGGATAATATGACATAAAGTGAAACTTTAATCAGTGGGTTTTATAGGCTTTTTATCTTCTACCTAACTTCTTTTCTTTTACCGAATTTTGAGGTGGGAGTATTCCAGCCCGCAAATAGCGGTATAAAGTAACGCTTTAATTAGTAAGCCCCCCCTTCACCGCCTACTAATTATGAACCCTCACCAATCGAACTTTATGTACAGTTTCTCTCCCACATAGTTTCTTTTACTTACACAAAAATATGAAATAACTGGATAAACAAAAAAGCCTTTTTTATAAGGCTTTTTTGTTCATCATTTGAAGTATCTCACTTTTTTCTTGTTCATTAATAACTCGAAGTTTTTGTAGTATGCTCGCGTACAATATGAGTTTATTATATATACGTTCCGACACTTCCTCCCCCTCTTTCCTCAGGTCAACTTTTTTTCTATTGGTAAATTATATGAACAAGTTAGGAAAATGTGTCCATTTTTTGTATAAATACAAATCTTTTTCTATTCGTTTTGTATTCCTATACATATAATAAAGGAAAACTCTAAAGTATAATTCTCATATTTAACTCATCGTCCAGCAAATGGTTTTTTTACAATCTCTTCTAATTATTTCGCTTTTTCCAATTCAATACTTGAGACTCCCAAAAATGAGACGTTTGTAAAAACGCCTCATTTTTTCTTACCTTTTTTCGAATTACGATTTGCATATTTCGCTGGGTTTTCATTTTCATACTCTAGTGCAAATTCTGCATCTGGTAGACTTTCCTTTGGAGTTTTATTATGATTGATTGCCGCGCGCTGTTTTACTTTTCGCTTTACCATCTTATTCACCTTCCCTAACTGTAATAACATCTGACTTTCTATCATAGTTTAAGAAAACATTCAAAAATTATTGCTGGGAAGTGTTAACAAGTACAGAACAAAGTACATATGGGAATACTACATATGAACCAATCATTTACATTTCTCATTATACGGAAGAAGGAACGATTACATTGAAGAAACAACAAAAGATTCATTCACCTATTTTAGATGAAACTCTGCCACATCAAATGAATTTCCCGTCCTTTAAAGGAACAGGAAAACAAATGCAGCAGCCTTTTATTAATCCATATAATGTTGTAATTGGGGACAGTAAATATAATTCCCCAAACAGTCCGCTTAACAATTGGAGTGATGATATTGATCCTGCCATTATGGCCGGAAAAGAATGGATTCATCCAACAAATGATATCGGATGGATTGCAGAAGAAAATCAAGAATTGCTAAAAAATAAAACAGAACAAGCAGAAGACACATTTATGCATCCCCAATTTGGAATTAACGATTAAAAAGCCATTCTGCCTTCACAGGTAGAATGGCTTCATGTTATCCAATAATAATTCTCTCTTTCGGATATTTATAGCGAGGAGGTTGTTCTCTTCCACCACTAGCTAAAATAAATGTTAAAATCCCGACACGCCCAATAAACATAAGAACGATTAATATTAGTTTACCAGGAGTTGTTAAATCTGGGGTGATACCGGTTGATAATCCAGTCGTTCCAAAAGCTGAGCACACTTCAACAACTAAATTCATAAGCGGTACATTTTCTGTAATAGATAAAATCAATAACGCAGAAGCACATAATAAAAACCCCATTGTCATAACAACGGATGCTTTTAAAATATCCTCTTCATGCAATTGCCGTTTAAAGACACGAACTGTTCTTCCACCTTTTGCAAATGAATATAAAGAAAGAATATTAACAGCAAATGTTGTTGTACGTATCCCTCCTCCAACTGAACTTGGCGAAGCACCGATAAACATTAAAATGCTCATAAATAGAAGCGTCGGTTGGGACAAGTCTTGTATATCCATTGTGGCCAACCCACCACTTCTCGTTGTCACAGATTGAAACAATGCATAAAATAACGTTTCATGCCATGATTTTCCATCTAAAAATTGATTTCGCTCTAATAAAAAAATTACAATTGTGCCAACAATAATAAGCGAGAAAAATGTCGTTGCTGTCAATTTTGTAAATAACGAAAATCGAAATAGTTGATGTTTTTTCTTACTTACATACTGTTTTACTTCCATTAATACCGGGAATCCAATTGCTCCTAAAATAATGAGTAGCATATGAATGATTTGTACAATATAGTCTTTTTGGTACGGAATAAGCGATTGACCTGTTAAATCAAAGCCACCGTTTGTTGTCGCACTAACAGAAGCAAAAAAACCATGAAAATAAGCTTCTTTCCACGTTGGAAAATAATGCAAAAACCTTGTTCCTAACAGCAGCGCCCCAACGATTTCTATTGAAATAATTACGATTAAAATAGACCGCATCAAATCAACAAGCCCAGATAAATTTCCTTGGTTATGGTCGGCCATAATTAATCGTCTTCCCTGCAAACCAATTTTTTTACCCGTTATCATCCAAACAAATGTACCAAGTGCCATAATTCCTAAACCACCAAATTGTAAAACAAGCGCTAAAACAATAATCCCCGCTGTACTAAACGTATCAGGAATAGACACAACCGAAAGTCCTGTAACACTTACAGCACTAACAGATGTAAATAAAGCATCTATAAATGTCCACTTTACACCCGGTTTAATAACAAATGGTAAACTTAATAAGATTACCGAAACAATTACTGCTATAAAGTAAAATAAAACGATAAGCTGCACCGGGCGTAATTTTTGTAATAACCTCTTTATCTCTCTCATCCCATCACTTCGCTACCTTTTTTTCTATCGATTAAATAAAGAAAAGTCACTGATTTCTTTATTTGTGAATAATTTCTGAAATAGCTTTGCAAATACCATTCCGTACACAGTTCCATTTCCCCCATACGGTAATGCATAATATAAATTAGGTATCTTTTCATCTTCTTTTAAAATAGGAAGTCCATCATGACTTCCACCAAACGCAGCAGCCCAATAATAGTCAGCTCTTACATTTTTCATATTGGGAAACATTTCTTGTATAATTTTAGTAAGTAAATTTCGTTTATACAATAACTTCGTATCACCAATCTTCTGAAGCTTCATCGTTTCATCCAGTCCACCTACAATAATGCGATTCTTATATGTACGAAAATACAAATAAGGCCGGGCCGTTTCCCAAATTAAAGATTGGTCGTACCATCCATCAAAATGCTCTTGCTCATTTGTCACAATTGCATAGGAAGTCCCTATTGTTGTGTTTCTTTCTTTTTTTCCAAAGAGCGCTTCGTATCCTGTAGCCATAATAACTGATTTCGCTACAATTTTCTTACCTGTTTTTGTGTAACAAATTAAATCTTTTTGCGCAGACTTAATGTGCATAGCCTCTGTATTTTCAAAAATAGTGGCCCCAAGTTGCTTCGCTTTATGTATGAGACCATGAGCTAACATATATGGATTCACTTCTGCATCCCCGTGGGTGCATAGTGCCGCTGGCTTTGTAAATGAATATCGATTTCTAATATCTGCTTCCGTCAAATACTCAACAGGAAATCCGTAATCGCGTAATGTGCAATATTCTTCCTGCAAAAATGAAATATCTTCACTTTGACTTGCATAATATAAACTTTTTCTTGGAATAAAATCAGGATCAATATCTAGCATTGGAACAATACGTTCTAGTGTCTGCAGCGCCTCATAACAAAGCTGATAAGCACGTACACCTTTTTCTTCACCAAATGTATGGATTAGTGAAGTCAATGATTTATCATGAACGAATTGTAGTAACCCTGTATTAGCAGCTGTGCTTCCATTTGCAATTTTCCCTTTACCAATTAGCGTAACACTCATCCCTATCTTCGTTAACAAATACGCAATATGAGCGCCAGCTTCTCCGCTTCCAATAATAAGCACATCACATATCATATCATTTTCTAATAGTGGATAACAAGGCATACAAGCTCCTTGATTCCAAAACAAATTCCCAAATGTTAGTTTCATAACTATACTCCTAAGATGAAATTTCCTCCTTTTATTTTTCGTTATTTCTCAAAAAAAAATCCAGCTAGCACTCGTTAGCTGGATTTTTTATTTCACTTATCACAATAACAAAATTACCTTGTCCTATCGTGTTTCATCTTAATTAGAACGTTCTTCAAGCCAATCCCCAACTGTTGGATATGTTTGTTTTACAGCAGTTCCACCGTATACAACTGACATATGTCCCGTTGGCAAGCACACATATTGTTTATCTGTACTAGAAATATGCTCAAGTAATGCTTCTACTTGACATGGCAAGGCAATATGATCACGTTTTGCTGAAATATTTAATACATTTGCCTTAATATTTTCGAGTTTAACTTTTTGCCCTCGAATTATAAGTTCACCTTTGACTAGTTTATTATTTTGATAAAAGTCGCGAATCCATTGTCGATATGATTCGCCTGGGAACGGGATACCATCTCCGACCCATTTTTGAATGAGTTTCCAGCTTTCTACAAAGCGCTCATTTTCTGAGCGATCAAGTAAAGCAACATACGGACCAACAAAATTTGTAATCGGTTTTAGCATTTTATTTCCAAAATCAATCATTTCCGGTGGTATATTCCCAAACGTATCAACTGCTTTGTCTAAGTTAAAATACTTTTCATCTAATAATGGACCATATAATCCTGTTTCAGAAAAATCAAACGGGCTTGTCATAAAAATCAAATTACGAATTGGCATATGCGGGTGAAGTGCTGCATAAATGGATGTTAGTGTTCCTCCCATGCAGTAACCAAGTAAAGAAATCTCGTCCGATTTTGCAGTTCTCATTACCTTTTTAACTGCTTTTGCAATATAATCGAACACGAAATCATCAAATTTTAAATGACTATCTTCTAAACCAAATGTTCCCCAATCAAGCATATACACATCAAAACCACGATCTACTAAGTATTCCACCAAACTATTTCCTGGTGTTAAGTCCATAATATATGGCTTATTGATTAACGCATAAATCAATAAAATTGGAACTCCGTGTGTTTTTCCTTGTTTTGGAATGTAACGATAAAGCTTCGTTTTATTTTTCGTCCAAATAACCTCTTTTGGCGTTAAACCAACTTGTGGTTCTGGTTCACGTAGTAGAACTTGACTCGCTCTTTTAAAACGACGATATGCTTTTCGATATTCTTCTGGGTATAATTCCAATTGTTTTTCCCATTCTGTTACGAATGTAGTCATTTTTCTATCTCCTTTTTGATTGATTTCCTTCTTCAAGAAAGAAGTGCACTCCTGCTATGGATATGCACTTTCTTCTTACTTCATTACATATATAATCCGCCGTTAATATTTAGTTGCTGCCCTGTGATATACGCTCCATCACGGCACAGGTATACAACACCTTTTGCAATTTCATCTGCTTGTCCGAAACGTTTCTTTGGAATCTTAGAAACGATTTTTTGACGAACATCTTCTGGTACTTCTGCTACCATTTCTGTATCAATAAATCCTGGGCAAATTGCATTTACTGTTACATTCGTTTTCGCAAGCTCTAACGCTAATGATTTTGTAAACCCTAGCATACCTGCTTTTGCTGCTGAGTAGTTTGTTTGACCGAACCCGCCAGCTTGCCCAATAATAGAGGAAATGCTAATGATTCTTCCTTCTTCAGATTCTGTTATGTAAGGAAGTGCTGCACTCGTTGTATTAAACACACTACTTAAATTCACATCGATTACGCGGTCCCAATCTTCTCGATTTAACTTTTTGAATGTACGATCTCTTGTAATACCAGCATTATTGACAAGAATATCAACCTTACCAAAATGATTCACAGCTTCATCCACAAGGCGTTTTGCATCCTCTAGCTTCGACACATCTGCTTGAACTGCATATACATCATGCCCTTTTGTTCCTAACTCGTTTACTAGATTTTCAGCTGCTTCTTTACTGCTATTGTAGTTAATAACAACTTTTGCGCCTTCTTTTGCTAACGCTTCTGTAATCGCTTTTCCAATCCCTTTTGCTCCGCCTGTTACGATCGCTACTTTACCATTTAATTGAACCATTTCTTTTCCCCCTTATTACATTTGTGAACGATAATGAATGAATCAATTTGGCACCCGTATAACGAAGTCCCATATATAATATGTTTTCGCCGTTTATGCTGTCTTAAAAAGAGGTTCTCCCTCCCCTTTTTGAAACATTTAACGTATTTTCGAAAGAAGTCCCCATCTTCAAGCGCGTGACGGGCAAGAGCCCAACGGTAAGGTGGGGATGAATTTTGGTTAGGCATAGCCTAAAATAACTCTTGGCAAATACACGCATGTTTTGCCCATCCATATCAGGATGTAGTTTCCCTTCGCCAATGTTTGTAGGTGTTGGCAACTTCTCATGTAAGAAGGCATGTGGTTGACCGTTCCTTCCCAATCAGAACTGTTACAGAGCCACCATAGAGCCAAGAACTAGGGAATCATTCTTGGGTATGCAACCTACGAACGGAGTCCACGAAAGACTAAGGCTAGACAACCAGGACTTTTTACAAGCCCCCACTTCAAAACGTGTTAGCGTTTAAGTGATGGGTAGTTGACACAAAGCGCTTCTTTATCACTTTCTATTTTCCGGTTTCACCGGTGCTTTTGCTTCTTCTTTTGCAGGCTCTTGCAATTTTGCTAATACTTCATTTTGCTTTTCAAGCAGTTCTAAAATCTTGTCCATTTTATTTTCTAATGTTCTCATATCTTGTTTCACTTTAATTACATCGCGTTTTAGCGTAGGAGGTTGTTCTAAAGAATCTGCTTTCTCTTCCAAAAATTCTTCGATGTTGTCAACTTTATTTTCTAAGTTAATAACAAGCGTAGCTACTCTTGCAATATCTTCTTGAGTTGGCATGTTCACTTTTTCTAAATAGCCCTTTGTTGCATCATTTAACATCTTCTGATAAAACAAGTTCAAATCTAGAACGCTTCCCATCCAAGCAGAATACTCTTCTGTTTTGATTGTTTCATTGAGCGCTTTTCCCCAAAATGTTTCGGTCTGTTCATACACTTCTTTCCATGTTTGTAGTGGATCAAACTTTTGATCAATCACTTCTCCTACACTCCTTTATTCGTATTTGAAACAATTCAACCTATTCACTATTTTCCAATATTCTGAAAAAAAGTTCAAGTCTGTATTTTATTTTTTTCTATATTCTAACAAATGTATTGACTTTAAAAACAGATAAGTGTAAATTGCACTTATAAGCAAAAAATTCCATCTAACTGATTCATGAGGTGATGCACAATCATGCTACATAATGAACCAGAACACCAAGAAAGTTTGGAAAAAAGCCAAGCGAAACAACCAAACTCCATGCCAAAAAACTTCTTAGTTCCCTTCTTACTTCTCTGTCTAAAAGACTGGAGTCTTCACGGTTACAAACTAATTCAAATGCTAATGGACATCGGCTTTTCTTCTGTTGACCAAGGCAATGTTTATCGTACCTTGCGCAAATTAGAAAAAGAAAACCTTATTTCTTCTACTTGGGATACAAGTGAAGGAGGGCCAGCAAAACGAATTTATTCTTTAACAGAATATGGAGAGCAGTATTTAGCAACATGCGCGACCTCTTTTGAACATTATCAAAATATGCTGCGGACATTTTTTACGTTATACACCAACGCTTTCTTTCCATTTTCTACTTCTCCAGAAAAGGATGAAAAAAACTCTTCATCTTCACCTGGTGGTACAGCAGAATAATCTGCGTTCACAATATGTAAAAAAACATTTGGAGGTCAAACCATGGAAACTAAACCATACGAACTTGTCGATGCATTTTGGAAAAATTGGTCACATTCTCTTTCCCTTTTCTCTTCAGCAGGGAAACAATTAGAGCAACTTACTTTAGAAACATTAAAACAACAACAAGATGCTTTGCATAAATTAACAGCAGGAGTTGACGAACTTGAAAAAGAACTACAACAATTCACTGCTCAATTGAACAGCCAATATACAGAATACGTAAAACAATTTACAGGTAACTCCTTAAACGATCAAATTAATGAATGGCAAGAAAAATGGGATGAACTTTCCAATCATATCCATCAGCTTACCGTGTCTCCTACAAAAACATCTTTGTCTATCATTACTCAAACAAGTGGTCAATTTGAAGAAACAACAAAACAATTTATCGAACAACAACAACTTCAACGTGACGAGGTGCAAAAACAACTAGAGGGTTTTTTGGAAGAGTTCAAATCCACACAACTGGAACTCGTAAAAAAGTTCGAGGAAAATTCAAAAAATCTATTCACTTCCATCAAGTAAGAAAAATGTGGAAGCTTACTCCCGGGCAAACGAAACTGTTTCTTCCTCCCATTACATCAAGATGGCTTACATTTTTCAACATGGAAAAAAAGGAGGAAAACATGAATCCATTTCAAGAAGCACAATCTGTTAAGGAGCTTCATTATGATGAGATTCAAGTTGGTGATCAAGCATCACTAACAAAAACGATTACGAATGAAGATATCATCAATTTTGCAAAACTAACTGGAGATGTAAATCCTATTCATATTCTAGATTCTTTTGCAAAAACAACAATATTTAAAGAACGTATTGCACATGGTATGCTTGTTTCAAGCTTTATTTCCACCATTCTTGGAACAAAATTACCTGGAAAAAACACAATTTATTTATCGCAAAATGTTTCATTTCGTGCACCTGTAAAAATCGGCGATACATTGCGTGTAGTCGTAGAGGTTATCAAAAAACGTGATGATAAAAAAATTATTACGTTGCAAACAAATATATATAATCAATTAAATAACATAGTGGTTGAAGGAACAGCAACTATACTAAAAAAAGAGTAGCAAATTAGCTACTCTTTTTTAATATCCAAGAAGTTCTAATCCCTCCGATTACTTCCGTGTATGAGCAGACCTATAACACACACAATAACAGTACCAGTTTATACAGCAAATGATTCAAAACAAAATAAACTGGATTTTAAATAAGGATGTGTCTAACAATGGCAAGAACAAATAAATTACTCGTTCCTGGTGTCGAGCAAGCACTTGAACAATTTAAATATGAAATCGCACAAGAATTTGGTGTAAATTTAGGATCTAATACAGCATCTCGTTCTAATGGATCTGTTGGTGGCGAAGTAACAAAACGTCTTGTTTCTTTAGCTCAACAACAATTACGTGGATAATCTTATAAACAATGGCTTCTGGGGGCAGATACAGTCTGTCCCCTTTCCTTTTCAACATACATTGCAATCCTTTTTCACATACTACAAAAAGCAAACCGAAAGGAGAGGTGTACGATATGAAACGGATTAACATCGGAATGAGTCCACCACGTGTACTCACTCTATCTTTTATTACGCTATCTATTATCGGAACATGCCTATTAAAACTTCCCATTGCTACTACAACTTCTATTTCTTGGCTAGATGCCCTATTTACAACCGTTTCTGCATTTACAGTTACGGGACTCGGTGTTGTTGATACTGGAAAAGTATTCACCTTGTTTGGCCAACTTGTCATTTTAACACTCATACAAGTTGGCGGTCTTGGCATTATGAGCTTTGCTATATTGATCGCGATTATGCTCGGGAGAAAAATCGGTCTCCAAAATCGGATTTTACTACAACAAGCATTAAACCAAACGAACATCGGAGGCGTTATCCGCCTTGCAAAATCATTATTTCTATTTTCTTTTACTGTTGAATGTTTCGCTACCCTTCTTCTTGCTTTTGAATGGATTCCAAAATACGGTGTTTCTCATGGACTATATTATAGTTTTTTTCATGCCATTTCGGCATTTAACAACGCAGGTTTTTCTCTTTGGACTGATAATTTAATGTCCCACTCACATAGCATTCTCGTCAATATAGTCATTTCTTCTCTCATCATTTTAGGAGGAATAGGTTTCACAGTCATAGTAGATATAAAACGAAAAAAAAATTTTAAAAACCTTACCTTACACTCTAAGCTTATGCTCTCTTCTACCCTTATTGTAAATATAGGTGCTACGATTTTAATTTTGATATTTGAATTTGATAATCCTGTTTCTATGAAAGGCTTTACGCCATTTGAAGAAGGAATGGCTGCTTATTTTCAAGCTATTTCTACACGTACAGCTGGTTTTAATACTGTTGACATAGCGCAATTATCAAAACCTTCTCTTTTATTAATGATGCTCCTCATGTTCATTGGGGCTGGCAGTGCTTCGACAGGTGGAGGTATTAAATTAACAACTTTTTTAATTATGTTATTAGGCGTAGTAAAATTTTTGCGAGAGCAAGATGATATTGTTATTTTCAAAAAATCCATTAAAGATGCCCTTATCGTCAAGGCATTGACAATTGCAGTCATTTCAATCTTATTTATCTTCTTTTCTATTTTAATTTTAAGTATTACAGAACAAGTTCCTCTATTAATGAGTGCATTTGAAGTATTTTCAGCATTTGGAACTGTTGGCCTAAGCATGGGGCTTACTCCGCATTTAACAATAATCGGAAAAATAATCATTGTATTTATGATGTTTTTTGGGAAAATGGGTCCGTTAACGTTAGCATTTTCTTTTGCTCGTAAAAAACAAAGAAAAATAAAATATCCAAATGAAGATATTTTAACGGGTTGACAACCAATTTTATTATCTATATAATGAAAATACAATAACATATCTCCAAAGGGGAGTAGCGTCCAAGAATGTATTCTTGGAAACAAAGTCGTCATTACGTAGAACATAGTTCTTCCGGCTTTGTTGGCATTTTTATTACATATGTCTAGCAAGACCTTTGCCTATCAACGGCAGAGGTCTTTTTTGCATTCTTTTCCAATTTCTTCCACCGCTGATAGGCAGGAGTATGAGAAAACGAAACAGTGCGAAAACTTATTTGCCTGTTTCAGCACAAATGAGAGGAGAATGTACATGGATGTAGCATTACTACTACAGTATGGTTGGGTATTACTTATTTTAATTGCACTAGAGGGGATTCTAGCAGCAGATAACGCGCTTGTCCTTGCAATCATGGTGAAACATTTACCAGAAGAAAAACGAAAAAAAGCATTATTTTATGGATTAGCAGGAGCTTTTGTTTTCCGATTTGGATCATTGTTTATGATTTCTTTCTTAGTCGACGTATGGCAAGTGCAAGCAATCGGTGCAGTTTACCTCATGTTTATCGCTGGTAACCATTTATTTAAAACATACGTCAAAAAGAATGCACATGAAGAAACAGAAGAAAAAGAAACAAAGAAAAAACAAGAAAATTTTTGGTGGACTGTATTCAAAGTGGAAGTTGCTGATATCGCCTTCGCAGTGGACTCTATTTTGGCGGCTGTCGCATTAGCGATGACTTTACCTAAAACAGGTTTAGGTACAATTGGTAGCCTCGATACAGGGCAATTCCTTGTTATTTTTGTTGGTGGTCTAATTGGTTTAATCATTATGCGATTTGCTGCATCTGCTTTCGTACAATTATTAAAACGCAAGCCAGGTTTAGAAACAGCCGCTTTCTTAATCGTTGGTTGGGTTGGTGTAAAACTAGCGGTTTATACATTAGCACACCCAGCCCTAGGCATAATTCCACACGGATTCCCAGAATCTGCTCCATGGAAAATCACATTCTGGCTTGTATTAATCGGAATTGCAATGGGTGGTTGGTTCTTATCTAAAGATACAGAAAGTCAAAAAGCACAAAAGAATTTGGATGAAAAAGCGCTGTAACAACAGCGCTTTTTTCTGTACCTTACAATAAACTTACTGTTCAAAAACAAAAAACTTAAAATTTCACACGCTTTTATGAAATCCTCTTCTCTGAATTTGGAAATACATGACATTATATCACTAATTGTTAGCGCTTTCATAGTTAAGGTATGTCCTTTTTGTGAAATATTGCACAAACTTATTGAAACTAAGAACAAATACGTGTACCTTATTCATATAAAAAGGATTTACAGACACTGTACTGTACTAAAGGAGCGTATGATTTATGCTAGAACAAGGAGTAGCTTACGTTGTACAACTTGCGCAAAAGAAAAAACAAATGCTGGATACAAATCCGATGCAATATTTCATTCGCGCTGCACTAGCTGGCATCTATATTGGTTTTGTTATTGTACTATGCTTTAAATTAGGTAATTTTTTTAACGTAGCGAATTCACCAGGAACATACTTAGCTGAATCCATGTTTTTTGGAATTGCCCTCATATTAATTATATATGGTGGTGCTGAGTTATTCACAGGAAATACAATGTATTTTACAGTCGCGACTCTAAGAAAAGAAACAACAATTGTCGATACACTTCGCAATTGGATTGCTTGTTATGCAGGCAACTTAGCAGGTGCACTATTTTTTGCATTGCTATTCTATGCAGCTGGTATTTTTGGAGCAATTGATCATAAACATTTGCTAAATACAGTCGTCGCAGGAAAAATGGCGACACCTACAATACAATTATTTTTCAAAGCTATTTTATGTAACTGGCTCGTGTGTCTCGCCTGTTTCCTTCCTTCTCAAGTAAAAGGCGATACAGCAAAAATACTTGTTATAATGCTTCTTGTTTTTACTTTCTTCTTATCTGGTTATGAACATAGCATTGCAAACTTATCATTATTTGCAATATCTTTATTGTCACCACATCCTGATACAGTTACTTTTGCTGGCGCTATTCATAATTTAATTCCAGTTACAATCGGTAACATTATTGGCGGTTCTGTATTTGTGGGTATGGTGTATCACTATTTAACACAAAAAAGTCCGGAGTCTAAAGCGGCGGAAGATCAATTAGAAACTGTTCCACAAGAAGAAATCATTCCTTTACAGGCGCATATAAAACAATAACAAAAAATTCCAAGGAACACCTTGGGATTTTTTTGTTAACTGCCGGTACACTTCACAACAATATTAGATTGAATCTCACCTTTCTCTTTGCCCTTCTTTATTCTATTTAGCATATGATGCATACCAATTACATCATTTGTGTGCAAATGAACTTCTTTTACATATAAACCTTCCGTACAAAAAACTTCTAGAAATTCCAAACCATTTTTCTGACGCCATCCCATATTAAAATCAAGTGATAAAATATCTACATCATTGTTTCGTACAAAATCCAAAGCCGTTTCTACAGTTGTCGCCAAGGTATATCCGAACGGACTAGTTCTTTGGTCATCCATATATACATTCATTCTCTATTTCTCCTTTATTCCCAATATACCATCATCAAATAGCATATTGTTCCGAGTGCAATAAAAGGTCCAAAGGGTAGTGGTTCCCTTGCATTCATACGCTTTAGTAACATACATATTCCAAAAAAGCAAAGACTTAAGCAAGAAGCTAAACAAAGCGTCATCAAAATCCCTTTCGTTCCTATTATAAATCCAAGTAACGAAAGCAGTTTTACATCTCCTCCTCCAAGCCCATTTGGATATATGAGCCGAACAAGATATAACACAAGCAATATAATTCCCCCGCCAACTAAACCATCCGTCCAAGAAACTAGTGGAATAAAAATACGTTCTACAATAAATAAACAAGCAAAACAGAATAAAATGACATTTGGAATTATCATATACAAAAGATCTGTCACTGTAATAATAATGAGCAACGAAACTAACGTCCATACAACTATTAGCTCTTTATCCATACCAATGACACATGCTGAAATTAAAAATAGACTTCCCGTTATCAACTCAAACAATATATAAGTACAGGGTATTTTCATTTTGCAATACGTACAACACCCCTTTTGTATGCAAAATGAAATAATGGGAATAAGTTCTCTTGGCTTTAGTGTATGCTGACAATAATGGCAAGAAGAACGAGGCGTAATAATAGATTCTCCTTTTGGAATTCTTATAGCTACAACCATATAAAAAGAACCGAGCACCGCTCCTATTAAAAATGCATATACATAAAGTAACATATCATCGTCCCCTTTCTCTAAAAATATAGCAAAAAAGAGGATACTACTTCTAATCACTGTTATCTTTATTCTACTAAAAAAGCAGACCATTTTCTGGTCTGCTTTTCCTCATTTTATACTACAAGATAAAATGCTTTTAATGGTCCATGTACACCGACAACAAGATTCATTTCAATATCAGCTGAGTTACTTGGACCTGTTATAAAGTTAATACAAGATGCAACTTCTTCCCCATTCTCTACACGTGAATTCATCTCCTGAACCGCTTGTGTAATACGAGGTACAATTGTTTCACGAGGAATAATAGCAACATACACAGTAGGTAGGAAGTGTAAAGAACGCCCTTGGCCTTTATGACTCTGTACAACAATCGTACCGGATTCTGCTAACGTATAATCACTAAATGCAATCCCAACATTCGCTTTTTCAGCTAAGCGAACATTTTCTTCTTTTTTTTCCGGATTCCAAATGTTCACTTCAACATTTTGACTTGGAAGTTCTTCCGTAAATAACGCTGTCAAACCGTACGCTTCAAAACGCTTGTCTTCCGATAACAGAATAGGTCCGCCGCCATTTTCAGCAATTACTTTTTGAATCGCTGCACTTAAATCATTCTTTGTCGTTTCAATGACAGTCGTATGAATGTTTGTACATTGCTTTTTAAACACTTCTAGCAATTCTTCTTCTGAATAATCTTTTAACGTTTCTACATTTATATTATTTTTCCATACCGGGCGCTTTACACCTTCTGTTCTCTGCTCACGTCCAAGCTCTTTCGCAATATTTTCTAGAAAGGAATCACGGTTTTGAATTGTACCTGTCATCAGTTATTCCCGCCTTTCTTATGATCTTTATACCAATCACGGAATCTTTCTTTACTTGGGGCTGGGAACTCACGAATATCCGTCCAATTTTTCAGTGGTCCTACACCTTTCGTTACACGATTACCAGATGTAAATGGACTCATTGCAGTCGGAGCCATTTTAGAACCCATTTTATATAAAGCTGCTGAAGAAGCACCCATACTAAACATCTTCATTGCTAGTTTTTCTGCCAGTGGTGCACGTCCTTCTTTCTCAACAATGACCTGACGATGTTTTAGTAACAAGTCATGCAATGGAATTTTTACTGGACATGCTTCTGTACATGCTCCGCACAGACTAGATGCATATGGAAGTTCTTTATAATCATCATAACCACCTAAAAGTGGTGTTAACACAGCTCCAATTGGTCCTGGGTAAATTGATCCGTAAGAATGTCCACCAACATGACGATATACAGGACACACATTAATACATGCTGCACAGCGAATACATTGTAAGACTTGACGGAATTCTGAACCTAAAATTTCAGAACGTCCATTATCTACAACAACTAAATGGAATTCCTCCGGTCCATCTACCTCTTCTTCTTGAATCGGGCCAGCTACTGTTACATAACTCGTTAGTTTTTGACCTACTGCACTACGGCATAGTAAACCAACTAAAACATCAAGTTCTTCCATCGTTGGAACCATACGTTCCATACCCATTACCGCAATTTGTGTTTTTGGAATAGACATAACGAGATCTGCGTTCCCCTCATTTGTTACTAAACAAAGAGAACCAGTATTTGCAACTGCAAAGTTACAGCCTGTTACCCCAATTTCAGCATCCATAAATTTTTTGCGAAGGTGCTTACGAACAAACTTCGTCATTTCATATGGATCATCAGAGTTTTCATATCCTAATTTTTCTTTAAATACATCACGAATTTGCGTTTTATTTTTATGAAGTGCTGGTGCAACAATGTGAGATGGTGGATCATTATCCACTTGTAAAATATATTCTCCTAAGTCACTCTCAACAACTTCGCAACCGATTTCTTCAAGCGCATGATTCATACTAATTTCTTCGGTTACCATCGATTTCGATTTCACAACTTTTTTCGCTTGTTTCTTTTTCGCTACTTCTTGAATATATTGTGCGGCTTCTTCTTTTGTTTTCGCAAAGAAAACATGCCCGCCTCTTTTTGATACATTTTCACTCAGTTGCATCAAATAATAATCTAGATTTTCCAGCGTATGCTGACGAATTTGTTCACCAAGTTCACGCCACTCTTCCCAGTTTCCTAATTCATCTGCTGCTTTTAATCGATTTGTATATAAACGCGTTTGTGCAGAAGATACTGCTCCGCGCATAAACGAATCTTGAATTCCATCGCCAACACGATCATTAAATTTTTTCTCACTGATTTTCATAGACATAGCTTATGTTCCCCCTTTATGAGCGGCTATTCAGTACCTCAGCAATATGCATTACTTTTACTTTTTTACCTAAACGTTCAATACGTCCGCCAATGTTTAACAAACACCCACAGTCAGCACCGATTAAATAATCTGCGCCGGTTTCCATCACACTATCAACTTTCTCATCAACCATTTGCTCAGAAATTGGTGTCATCTTAACTGAAAACGTTCCCCCAAAACCACAACAATTTTGTACATTTGGTAGTTCTTTTACAGTTAATCCTTTTACATTTGATAGTAAAATCCCTGGTGCTTCTGTTACTCCAAGCATGCGTGTCATATGACAAGATTTATGAACAGTTGCTGTTCCTTCTAAGCTAGCTCCAACATCTGTAACTTTTAACACATCTACAATAAATTGTGTTAATTCATATGTTTTATCTGCTACTTTTTGTGCACGTGCTGCCCATTTTGGATCATCTTTAAAAACGTGTGGATACTCGTGAAACATTGTCGCACAAGAACCAGATGGCGTAACGATGCATTCTGCATTTTCAAAAGTTTCAATCATGTGTTTCATCGCTTCTTTTGCTGCTTCTACATGGCCGCTATTATAAGCTGGTTGACCACAACAAACCTGCGCTTCTGGAAATTCGATTTCACAACCTAAACGCTCCAACACTTCGACTGTTGCTTTACCGACGTTTGTTTCAAACATATCGACTATACAAGTAACAAACAAAGTAACTTTCATAATTATAATTCCCCCTCATTACAACTTCGTCAATATTCATATGGTCATCAGATGACTAGGAAAAGAAGAAGCAAGGCATCCAATTCCGCCTGATTCTTCCCTTTTCTAAAGAAAACGCTTCCTCAATCTTTCTCTATTTTATCAGAAAACTGAATTTTCGAAAGACTAAATCACGAATTTATATCTCTTCTACCTGTGACAATATGTTCTACATTTGTTAAATGATTTAGCATCGCTTGCTGTGCAGACTCTATATCTTGCTTCAATACCGCATCATAAATAGCTTGATGCTCTTCTAAAAGTCGCTCTGCTGTCGTTTGTTCACCATATAAAATAATGCGTCTTGACTCACCAATTGTTTCAGCAATCATCTCTGAAACATGATTCATAAGTTCAAGTAAGATGTTATTATGTGAAGATTCTGCAATCCCCATATGAAAATGAAAATCTGCTTTTTCACCAGCTTTTTCATCTCCCATGCCTTTTGCCATTTCATCTAACCAACGCTTCATATTTTGTAAATTACCTTCCGTACGCTTCGCTGCAGCTGCTCGAACTGCCCCCACTTCAAGCACTTTTCGCACTTCCAATAAATTTAAAATATCTTCCTTCTTTATTAACAATGTATGATTTAACGATTTTGTCAATGCTGAAGAATCAAAGCTCTTCACATATGTCCCTTCCCCTTGTTTCATTTCAATTAAGCCCATTGCTCGCAAAGCACTCAGCGCTTCACGAACTGCAGATCTGCCAACTTGAAACTGCTCAGCTAATTGATGAACAGGAAGAAGTTTGTCACCAGGTTTTAATGTACCATTTTTTATCATTGTTAAAATGGCTTCAGATACCTCTTCGTAAATTTTTTTCGGTTTAATAGATTTGTATTCCAGTTAAATCACCCCAGTATCATCCAAACAACAGTTAAAACGATTTATAAAAACATAGCATCCATACCTATTTTAGAACGAATTGGTAAGAAGTACAAATGTTTTGTTCATAAAACCGTCAAATTTTTGTTATATGGTGGGGATTAATGGATATTATCTCCATTAACAATTGATTTATAGCTTCTCTCCCTACATCCTCCTTGCTTATATATGATTGCCCTTATAAGAAAAAGCATATTCTAGACTAGAACATGCTTTCTTCTTCATTTATCCCGCTATTCGCGGGCAGTAATACCCTCACCTCAAGATTCAGAGAAAAACGAGGAAGATAGGTGGGGGATAAACTGCCCGTAAAAGCCCGATTAGTGAGAGCTTTCCATCAGTGAAGGATGCCCTGCACTAACTAACGTTTCACTCTATCTGTAATTGTATGATAACTGTTGTACCCTTTCCTTTTTCACTTTCAATTCGCCATTCTCCATCATGAATATGCACAATTTGTTTTACAATCGCAAGCCCTAGACCTGTTCCTCCATGCTGACGACTTCTTGCTTTATCTACTCGGTAGAACCTTTCACCAAGCTGTTCAAAATGTTCCGGATCAATTCCAATTCCCGTATCCTGTATTCTCAATTCACAATAAGTATCTTTTGTCTCTAGTTTTATTACAATATGCCCATTTTGATTTGTATAACGTATCGCATTATCTAACAAGTTATGAAGTACTTGCTGCATTCGATCCTCATCAATCATTACAATAATATCTGGATCAAGATCCATTGAAATATGCAGTTGTTTTTCTGTACATTTCAATTCATACGTTTCCAATACGTCTTCAATAAGCTGAGCAAACACAATCGGTTGTTTTTTTAACGGAAAATGATCTCCTTCTAGCTGTGCTAAATCTAATAAATCATGTACAAGCCGCTGCATACGCCCCGCTTCTTTATGAATGAGCTGCGTAAATTTCGATTGTTGTTGTCCCTTTGCCACACCATCTAAGATTGCTTCGCTATACCCCTTAATATAACTAAGCGGTGTCCGAAGCTCATGCGAAACATTCGCTAAAAATTCCTTGCGCTTTGCATCTTCGGCCTCCAATGAAGTTGCCATTTTATTAAATGCTTTTCCTAAACGACCAATTTCATCCTCAGATGAAATTGTAATACGCTCAGAAAAATCTCCCGTTGCCATATGATTTGCCACTCGTTCCATTTGTGAGAGCGGCTTTGTAATTGCAATAATAATTTTTCGGCCAATCCATATTGTAAGTATCATCATACAAAGAGCCAATGGTGCTAAAATAAGTCCCATATCAAATATTAAATCTTTAATACTCTTTAGCGGAATATAAGAGTATACAATCCCAACTAACTTCTTTTCTTCTAAAACAGGGATGACCACGCCCATAATCTTGCGCTGAAAGTGTTCTTCATATCCTACCTTTGTAACTGTCTTCCCATCTAATAATGCCTGCCTATCATTTTCACTAATGAGAGAATGATAATGTACATCAAAAGGTAAACATGCACTTAAATCACGTGGATTACTCACAAAAAGTATATCTGCACTCGCAATACGATCAAACGCCTTCACTTTCTCCTCGAATGCTGAGACACCTTCTTGTTTGTCATATTGTGATACGAGTCTTTTTCCTTCCATTACTAATGAATCTTCAATATTTTGAACATATAACTTTTCATATGAATATAAAGACACAAAATAAAGAAAAGAAACTGTTACACATACTGCACATACTACTGTAAGCCAAAGCTTTTGTATCATCGTAAACATATTACACCTCAAATTTATAGCCTACACCCCAAACGGTTTGAATGTAGTTTCCACTTTCTCCAAGCTTTAAGCGCATCGTTTTCACATGTGTATCTACCGTTCTTGTACTTCCTGCGTAATCATATCCCCATACTTTTTCAAGCAATTGCTCCCGGCTAAACACTTGTCCATGATGCTGGCAAAGAAAATATAGTAAATCAAACTCTTTTACCGTAAGAGAAATCGTCTCACCGTTTGCCTCAATCCGTCTGCTTTTTTCATTAATTAGAATGGGACCAAACTGAAGCTCCTCTTGTTGTTCTTGCTTTGTATATCGCCTTAATACAGCTTCCATACGAGCAATGAGTTCCCCTGGACTAAACGGCTTCACAATATAATCGTCTGCTCCCATTCGTAAGCCATTCACGCGGTTCCATTCTTCACCTTTTGCAGTTAAAAAAATAATGGGGACATCTGATGTTTTCCTAATTTCTTTACAAACTGAAATCCCGTCCATCTCCGGCATCATAATATCCAAAACGACAAAATCATAATGATTTGTCTCTAACTTCTGAAGAGCTTCCTTTCCATTTTCAGCTTCTCCCCATTCATACCCAAAGTTATCTAAATACATGCCGACAAGCTGCCTCATATCACTTTCGTCATCCACAAGTAACACTTTATGTTTATTCATTTCCCTCTCCCTTCTCGCTGCACAAGTTGGAATGGTCCCTTTCCAACTGCAATCGTTTGTTTTACTTTCATATCCTGTATATCAATGACATACACTTCATTACTATCATAGCTGGCTACATAACCTTCTTTTCCGCTTTTCAAAAAAGCAAATGGGTTAGATCCGACTTCTATCGCCCCTACTTCCTGATAAGTATGAGCATCAAACTTTCTGAGCATATTTGATCCGTGACTTAAGGCGTACACAAATTTTTCATCACCTGCAATACTAACTGGCATAAATGGTGCATGTAAAGAACGTATCATCTCTCCATTACTTAAAGAATATACTAATACTTTCTCATTCACTTGTTTTCCATCACCATGTCCACCAATCCATATTTCCTTACCATCAGCGCTGACCATTGCTCCTGTTGATGCTGGTGGCACCATAAAAGATTGTATAACTTGCTTTTTCTCTAAATCAATTGTAGATAGCTGTGTATCATAAAAATTTAATACATATAATCGTTTCTCATGCTGCACCATTGTTAACGGACCTTTTCCTACCGAAACACTTCCTATCTCTTTCCCGTTTATCGTAAAGAATCGTACTTTTTGTTCATTCTGATCGGCGACAAATAATTGTTTTCCATCATTTGATACGACGACATTTGCAATTCCTTTTCCTGTCTTCCATTTTTTCATTTGTTTTCCTTCTGTTAACGAGTATATATATACATATTCTAACTGCTTACCATATACAAGCATGTCTTCCCCATTCGGAAGCATCGCAATTCCTGTAATTGGTTCTTTTAATTCCCATGTTGTTAATGTCTTTTTCGACTTTTTATCAATAAAACTAACGCTACCTTCTTTAATATTTGTCGTTATGAGTATACTTTTATTTTTAGCAATCGGTGTATATGAATCCCCCTGACACCCTGCTAACAGAAACAAAAAACATAGAAGAAAAACGTACTTCTTCAAAAGATTCCCTCCATCTTTAGATGATTTCGTTATAATTGTAAAATAGCAAATATTTGTGAGGAAAGTGTGAAATCTTCCTATCTTAATGAAACTACATATATAATGTACAACAAACAGAAATAGAGGTGTGCAAATTATGCTTTTTCCTGATTTAGCAAATAAAATTGTACGTGAAGTTCGAAGGCTAATTACAGAGAACATCATTATTATTGATATACAAGGGACAATTATTGCAAGTACAGACACTGAACGAATTGGACAATTTCATGAAGGTGCTCTTCGTTGTGCAAAGCAAAAGAAAACAGTCATTATTACAAAGGAAGATGAACAGCATTTACAAGGGGTAAAAGCTGGAATGAATCTTCCGCTTCTGTTCCATGATGAAGTAATCGGTGTGATCGGTATAACGGGAGAACCCGAAAATATTTCACAGTATGGAGAAATATTAAGAAAAATGACCGAATTATTAATTCATGAAAATTATTTTCTAGAACAACTAGAACTTGAGCAACGTTCATATGAAGCATTTGTTTTTGATTGGCTTCAAAGTAATGATTGGTCCCCTAGTTTTCTAGATCGTGCAAAAACACTGGGCATCGATTTATATAAGAAGAAACAACTTATTTTATTTTCCTTTGATCAAGATGATACGATGCTGCAGCGTAAAATTTGGCAACATATTCGGAACCTGCTAACGAAGGAGGAACTATTTGTACGCTGGGGAAATGACCGTTTTATTCTATTTACGACAATGGAGTCAAAAAAGAAGTCCTTTCAATTTTTAAAACGATTAAAGCAAGATTGTGAAGCTTTATTCCCTATTACACTATATATCGGGATTGGACAAACTGTTATGCCAAGCGAAATGCATATATCCTATGAACAAGCATTGCGTGCTCTTTCAGTTGCTTTTGAAACAAAAGGTATTATATTTAATGAAGATTTACGTTTAGAAATGTGTTTACAAGATATTACTGCTGAAACCCGTACAGAATTTCTGAAACGCACGATTTATAACTTATTATCTGCAACTGAACTCATGCAAACGCTACGCTTATTTATTGATCATAATCAATCATATAAACAAACAGCAGAAAGATTGCACATTCATATTAATACATTGCTTTACAGACTCAACAAAATCGAAGAATATACAGGACTTAACCCAAAACACTTTAAAGATTTAATCGTTTTATATTTCGCCCTCCTCTTATTGGATAATCATACAAAAAAAGATGGAAAAATCAATTAATCTTCAGTCATTCATCCATAGAAAGAAGTCCCCTACTTTTTTATGATTATAATGAAAACACTGTTACAACGCTTTTATCCTTATGTTCTTTCATCGGTATATGCTTTACCTCAACTATATAAGTACAATTTGAAAAACCAACATAAAACCTTTCTTTTTAAGTGGGAGAGCATCCAGCCATGCATAGAAGCGGTCAGATCCCTTTCCTGCCCCATGCCAAGTTAAAACAAAGAGAAAAAACGAGTTATTCTTCGGAGTAGCGACTTATATGTTGAAAAATCAAAATGGATTTATATATTCACGGACAATAAAAGCAACTTGAGATGAAGGTTCGTTTTATATCACAAGGTCAAACTCTTATGAATAGGATAACAAGTTAACAGTTTGAGGGGGATTTCTAATGTTAGAACAGCGTATTATCGATTCATTCGTATCCATTGTTGGTCAAGATAATGTAGATACATCCAACATGGGGCGTTTAACGTATAGTTATGATGCAACACCAAACTTCCAAGCGATGCCTGATGCGGTCATTGCACCACGTAATACAAATGAAGTAGCTGAAGTCTTAAAAGTATGTAACGCCCATAAAGTTCCTGTATACGTTCGTGGTTCTGGTACCAACCTATGTGCAGGAACATGTCCACTTGAAGGCGGAATCGTTCTTATCTTCCGCCATATGAATCATATTTTAGAAATAGATGAAGAAAATTTAACAATTACTGTGCAAGCTGGCGTAATTACACTTGATATTATTAAAGCCGCAGAAGAAAAAGGGCTATTTTACCCACCAGATCCAAGTTCCATGAAAATTTCTACAATCGGTGGTAATATCAATGAAAATTCCGGTGGCTTACGCGGTTTAAAATACGGTGTAACTCGAGACTATGTTATGGGGCTTGAGATTGTCTTGCCAAATGGCGATATTATTCGTACTGGCGGTAAATTAGCGAAGGATGTAGCTGGATATGATTTAACTCGTTTATTTATTGGTTCGGAAGGTACGCTTGGCGTTGTCACAGAGGCAATTTTAAAACTTGTTCCAATGCCTGAAACGAAGAAAACCATGCTCGCATTATATCAAGATATCAATGAAGCCGCTCGTTCCGTTTCTGCGATTATTGCCAATAAAATCATTCCAGCAACGCTTGAATTTTTAGATCAACCAACAATTGAAGTAGTAGAGGAATTCGCGCAAATTGGTTTACCTACCGATGTTAAAGCCATTCTTTTAATTGAACAAGATGGTTCACCTGAAGTTGTAAACCGTGACATTGAGAAAATGGCTGATGTTTGTCGCTCCATGCATGCTGTTGATGTTCGCATCGCTAAAGACGAAACCGAAGCAGATGCACTTCGTACAGCACGCCGTAGTGCACTCTCTGCATTAGCAAGACTGAAACCTACAACAATATTAGAAGACGCAACCGTCCCACGTTCTCAAATTGCTCCAATGGTTGAGGCGATTAATGCTATTGCAAAGAAATATGATATTTCCATTTGTACATTTGGTCATGCTGGTGACGGAAACTTACATCCAACTTGTATGACAGATGCTCGTAATAAAGAAGAAATGCACCGTGCTGAACAAGCCTTTGCAGAGATTTTCCAAAAAGCAATTGAACTTGGTGGTACAATTACAGGCGAACATGGCGTTGGTGCCATGAAGGCTCCTTATTTAGAATTGAAATTAGGTAAAGAGGGCATCGCTGCTATGCAAGGAATTAAGCAAGCTTTCGACCCACATAACATTATGAATCCTGGAAAAATGTTTGCCAAAGATTCTCGTAAAAGAGTGGTGGTTGAACGATGACAACATTACATACAGAACAGATTCAAAAAGAATTTAAAGAGCGTCTTAATGAAGACGAATTATTAAACTGTATGCGATGTGGTTTTTGCTTACCAACTTGTCCTACCTATATTCAATCTGGATATAAAGAGTCACATTCCCCGCGCGGTCGCATCGCCTTAATGAAGGGCGTCGTAGATGGTTTAATTGAACCTGATGAAGATGTTGAAAATACATTAAATGTTTGTCTTGGCTGCCGCGCTTGTGAACCTGTTTGTCCATCCGGGGTAAACTACGGGCATTTATTAGAAGAAGCGCGTGATATTATTAATCAAAATAAAAAATTTTCTATGCCAGTCAAAGCTGTTCGTAAGGTTGTATTTGAAGGACTATTTCCTCATCAAAATCGCATGCGAACATTAACAGGACTAATTGGATTTTATCAGCGCTCTGGTTTACAAACATTCACGCATAAAACAGGTATAATGAAGTTATTCCCAGAAACACTTGCAACAATGGACCTTGTCTTACCAAAAGTACCAAAAATGAAAGACATGAAGAAACGCCCAGAATTTTTACCAGCTGAAACAACCAAGAAAAAACAAGTTGCTTTCTTTACGGGGTGTTTGATGGATACAATATTTTTAGAAACAAATAACGCCACAATGGAACTCCTTCAGCTTGCTGGCTGTGATATTGTCATCCCGAAAGAACAAAGCTGCTGCGGAGCTCTGCATGGTCATGCTGGTGAAAAAGGCGGGGCAAAAGAACTTGCCAAACGAAATATCCAAGCCTTTGAGGATTTAAAAATTGATTATATTATTACAAATGCTGGTGGTTGCGGAGCATATCTCGTAGATTATGATCACTTATTAAAAGATGATCCCGAATGGGCTGAGCGTGCAAAACAGTTTGTTGCAAAAATAAAAGATATTACAGCTATTTTAGTAGAATTAGACTTTCATAAACGAACTGATTTACGTCTTCCAACGCAAATTATTACGTATCAAGATTCTTGTCATTTGCGTAATGTAATGCGGACATCTTCTCAGCCACGCATGCTACTGCAAGCAATTCAAGGTGTGACATATCGTGAAATGAAAGAAGCAGATCGTTGCTGTGGCTCTGCTGGTATTTATAATATTGTTCATTCAGAATTATCTATGGAATTCTTGGATTATAAAATGGAACGTGTGCATGAAACAGATGCCACAACAATTGTTACTGCCAATCCAGGTTGCTTACTACAAATGAAACTTGGCATTGAGCGTGAACATCTTTCTCATAAAATGAGAGGCATTCATATTGTAGATCTATTATTAGAAGCAATTGAATATCGCTCTTAATATATGTAACAATGCGAAAACGGCTATCTCTTTCTTCTATGCAAAGAGATAGCCGCTTTTTATTCGCTACAAGATTAAAAATATGTTACTATCTCGTAAAAAAGAACAACAAAAACATTACAGCTTTGTAAAAAAACAACCATTATATTCCTCAAGAAAATATAGAAACCCTTGATATAATAGGTTCCTCAATTTCTACAAAAGGTAATTATAACCAAAAATCCTCCTTTATAAGCAAAATGAAAAATGCTGAAAATTCCTCTTATAATCTACTGTTCTCCCATTTTACCTCCTATTTCAATATAGGATAAAATAGGAAATTTTATATTCTATGAATTTTTTTCCATCTTTTTTTCGGCCTTTTGTATGCTACGATGAATTTGTCAGCCGGACAGGCTATCAAAAATTAGTCTGTTTGAAAGCAGTTCAAAACTTTTATATAGGGGGACACACATCATGAAAAAACGTGGTCTATTATCTGTCGCAGCAGTAGCGGCACTTACACTAGGAGTATCATCTCTTGATGCACAAGCTGCAACAGTTCAGCCATCTGCAGTTAAAGTTCAAAATATTCAGCAATCTAAAGTTGTTATGAAGCATATGAATCAACAAGAATTGCAAGCATACTTACAATCTATGGGAATTCAATCTCTATCACAATGGAAGCAAGTACAATTCCAATCAAATTGCTCTATTCCTAACGAATCAACTGCACCTACAAATGTAGTTACACCACCTACTACACCGGAAACTACGAAACCTGTAGAACAAAAACCGGCTGAAACAGCTAAACCAGAAGCACAAAAACCAGCTGAAAACAATAAAACACAAAACGACACACAAAAGCCAGCTGAAAATAAACCAGCTGAAGACAAAAAAGGTTCTTTAAGTGAATTTGAACAACGCGTTGTTGAATTAACAAATGCTGAGCGTACAAAACAAGGCTTACCAGCATTACAAGTTGATACTGAACTAAGCAAAGTAGCACGCACTAAATCTGAAGATATGCAAAAAAATCACTACTTCGATCACAACAGCCCAACATATGGTTCTCCATTTGATATGATGAAGCAGTTTGGTATTTCTTATAAAGCTGCAGGTGAAAACATTGCCCAAGGTCAACGTACACCAGAAGAAGTTGTACAAGCTTGGATGAATAGTGAAGGACACCGTGCAAACATTTTAAATAAAAACTTCACTCACATCGGTGTTGGCTATGTAGAAAATGGAAACTACTGGACACAACAATTTATTACGAAGTAAATAGAAAAGGAGTCTTCTTAACGGAAGGCTCCTTTTATGTTTCATAGTTTTCTAGTATATAGGCGTACAAAATACAAAACATAAAAGAAATGGATCCACAACAAATGACACTAACCAATAAGTAAAATCCCCATTCAAGCTTCAAAAACAACGAAATCAATATGATACATGCCATACTTTGAAAAATACGTTGACTAAGCAAACGTATTTTCTGTAACTTTATCGGTTCTTCCTCTTTTTTATCACTCTTTTTAAATCCTTTACTAATCATAAACAGGAATACACTAATTCCTATTATAAGACCTATTTGAAATGGGATAACGGTTCCTAGACTAATAAAAAGAACGAGCATATGAATAAACAACAAAAATAAAGTCACATTCTTTTTAAATCTCATTACAACAAAATGATCATCCCTGTTAAACTTATATACATATTGTGAAATCATATACATCAAGCCATGGAAAAAAATAATGAGACAAGGAATAAATACTGCAACAACTTGCTTCCTTGCAAATTCATTTGGCTCACCGTGCTGGTTCCAGTGTACCGCTATATGATTCGGCAAGTACGGGTAGAGAAATAAAGTAAATAGAAGGCAAGCAAAAAATATCCCCATTATATATTTATATCTTACCAAGTAATTTTCACCTCTCTTTTCTATTTACGGCTTCGATTCTTACAAAAAAATTTCCTGCAAAAAATATTTTTCTCAACCAAAAAGCCAAACCTTACTTGTTTGACTTTTGGAAAGACTGCATAATTTTGTTTATATGTGCAGGGAACGGAACTTCTACTGTAATCTCTTCTTTTGTAATCGGATGTAAAAAAGCAATTCGCAAAGCATGTAATGCTTGATGAGACATATATATTACTTGACCGCCATATAATTCATCACCAATTAACGGATGCCCGCTATAACTCATATGAACGCGAATTTGATGGGTCCTTCCTGTCTCTAATTGTAATGTTACAAGCGTCACATCTTGGTTCTTAAAATATTTTTCTACCTTATAATGCGTTACAGCATGATCACCTTTTAAAGAAACTCGGCGCCTTGTTGCATGATGTCGATCTCTTCCAATCGCTGCATCAATTGTTCCTTGTCTCTTTTTCACTTTTCCTTCAACCAGTGCCATATATGTTCTTTTGATTTTGCGTTCCATCAATAATTGATCCATAATAGCTCCAGCTAATCTATGTTTCGCAAATACGACACCGCCCGTCGTATCTTTGTCTAACCGATGGATATGACGAACTTTCGTTTCTAAACCTTGCATTTGGAAATGAAAAGCGACCAGATTCGCAAGGGTTCCTGTCCCTTTTTTTTCAGAAGGATGTGTATCCATTTGCGCTGGCTTATTTACGATTAACACGTGATCATCTTCAAATATCACGTCTAAATCACCAAATTCCGGCTCGACACCATATTCTTCTTGAATAAACATATGAACTTGCAACTTCTCCCCTTCTTCTAAACGTTCATTCCATCGCTTCTGCTCACCATTCACAACAACTCCTTTTTCCATGCGAAGTTGATGCAACAATTTTTTAGGCACACCCCACTCTTCTTTTAGTAAGGACTCAATACTCATACCATTCCATTTAGTAGGAACCGTAATTTCGCACCATTCTCCCTTTTTCTTCGTTTCCATACCTTATCACCTTATTTCTATTGATTCTCCTATTGTAACGGAAAATACATTATGATGCACCGTCTAAACAAAAGACAGCCTATATAATAGACTGTCCGCTAGGCGCGTAGCCTCCTCATCTCTTGCAATACTTCTTCTGCTTTCTGTTCATACGATAAATCCTTAAAGAAATCTGCTAACCGTTTATAGTCGTTATATGCATCTAATAAATCATCCATTGTGTCTATCTTAACAGTTTTTGATTTTGATTTTGATTTCACTTTAACTGGATATCGATAGCCAGACACCTCATGAATTTTATAATACTCTTCATCTACTTGAATCACTTTCACAAGTTCTTCTTCTTCCGCATCAATTGTATACCCATCAAATTCTCTCAATAACTCATAAATAATATGAGTCCATTCATCTTTTGGATAAAACCCTTTTTCTAACCTATAGCCGACAATGCGATACATGTGCCCATCATTTTCTGCAAACTGTACAGTATCATTTAACTTAAATTTAAAATAACGAAACATTGTCTTCACCCGCTTTTATATGTATTGTTCTTATCACATACTATTTGCAATATGAGGGGCATGCTATTCATAAAAAAACACCCATCTATAAGATGAGTGTTCTTCAGTCTAATGATTTTTCTTTTTTCTTTCGAAATGGTAGCCACCAATTCCAATCTCCAAACATTTTCATTAAACTTGGTACAAGCATAAGTCGAATGATTGTTGCGTCAAGAAAAATAGCAAGTGCTACACCAAGTCCCATTTGTTTTACTGGTAAAATGTCAGTGAATGCAAATGCACCAGTAACAACAATCATAATTAAAGCAGCTGATGTAATAATACGACTTGTTGATACAAGCCCTTCTAGTGTTGCCGTATCGTTGTCTTTCGTTTCTTCATATAATTCATGGATACGCGAAATAAGGAACACTTCGTAATCCATACTTAAGCCAAATACGAGACCAAAAATAAAGATTGGTAGCACGAATAAAACTGAACTTTCTTCCAATCCAAAATGCCCGCCTTCAAATAACCAAATAACAATACCAATTGTCGCACTTAAACTAAGTATATTCATAACAATCGCCTTAATCGGAATGAGTATAGATCGAAAAGCGAATAATAAAATAAAGAAAGTGGAGCCGAATATGACAGACATACCAATCACAACTTTATCTTTTATTTCATCCTCTAACTCTTGCTGGAATGTTGTCATACCACCTAGATAATAGGTAATGCCATCTTCTTTATAGTTCTCTTTAAAATCACGGACCCATTGCTTCGCGGTTTCAGTCCGCGGCTTCGTATCCAAGAAAATTTGAAGAGTTGTCTTATTTCCTTTTGTATATGCTTCAAATACAGGCGCTATTTGTGCTCCTTGAGGTGATTGTAATAATGCAGCAACCTGTTCAGCTGTCATTCCATTTAGTTCATCATACAAACTCTTTACTTTGTATACATGCTTATCTTTTTTCAGCTTCTGAATCACATCTTCTATCTTTTGTAAACTTTCTTTTTCAGTTACTTTCTGCTTCGTTTCTAATACTACGGTCACATCAGCATGCGTTTTCACAATTTTATTAAATGCCTCTTCATATCTTTCATACGCGATTCGTGTATCGCTTTTCTCTGGCAATGCTTCTACACCAGGAAATTGAAGATTAGCCGTACGAAGGGGTAACAAACAAATGAGAATAAACATTGTAACAAAGATAATCATCATGATAGGGTGCTTCATGACAAACTGAGCAAACTTCCTCCATATACTTGATGTTTGAGGAGGCATTTGATTTCTTTTCAATAACCGTTTCCCAATTAAGGATAGCAATGCCGGAAGAAGTGTAAGCGAAAATAAAATACTCATTACAACAACAATCATTCCGCTGATTGCAACAGATTGAATATAATCTATTTCAAAGAAAAACAAACCAGATAAACCAACAAATACACATAACCCTGAAAAGATAATGGCACGTCCCGCTGTTTGATATGTCACAGCTATCGCTTCCTTAACTGTCCTGTGCGCCACTTCCTCGCGAAAACGATTCACAAATAACAGCGCAAAATCAATTGATAATGCAAGTCCAATCATCGGTGCAACATTTAAAACAAAAATAGATAACTCTTTATCTACACCGATAAAATATAAAATTCCCATCGTACTAATGACACTAAGTGCCCCATTTAAAATCGGTAAGATGGATGCAAGCAAACTCCCAAATGAAAAAAGTAATACAAGAAATGCAATTGGTAATCCAATCATTTCTGCTACTTTCAAATCATTCTGTGTTCGTTCATTAATTTCCTGATTAATTTTTGGATATCCTGTTGGTGTTACTGTCAAAATATCGTTACTTTCCTTCTTGATTTCTTCAGCAAACCGTAATGTCTTTTCACTTCGTTCTTTATTTGTTTTCCCGGAAAATAAGATTGTCGCATAACCAATATCATCTTGTAACATTTCTTTATTTTCTAACGGATGATGAAAAGAGTCATATGATTCTTCTACTTGAATTTTATTAATAACTTCTTCTATTCGTTTCTGAAAAGTCTCTGTCGAAATTCCTTTCTGCTTTTGAAACACAAGTAAGAGTGTATCTTGAGACTGCTTAAAGTCTTTATCCAAAATTGCTTTTGTCGTTAGATAGTCTCCTTTTGTTTGAAAACCATCACCACCTAATACACCAGGAAGTTTCGGCGCAAAACTACCAAGCACAATAGCTAATACAACTAATACTGCTATCACTGTATAGCGAAATTGATAAAGAAAAGCTCCTACTTTCCCCCACTTGTCCACTTTATGTACATTTGTCTTCACACATTTTCACCTACTTTATGTAATTTGTGAATCCACTTATATTTTAGCACATCTATATTATATAAAGCTTCACGAGCAGCTTATCTACTGCCTAATTTCTTTACTTTTTCTAAGCTTTGAGGTGAAGGTAACAATTTATATCATCTACAAAAAAGCATCTAAAAAAACCGTTCATTCCGGTCTTTTCAGACGCTTCTTATCCCTCTTGATTCATTGCAAATCTCTCTGAAAATAAACGATGAAAATAAATTGCAAGAATTAACAAAATGCCACCTAAGCAATAACCCGCTAAAACATCAGTTGGATAATGAACAGATAGAATAACCCTGCTTAATCCAATCCCTATAATAAACAGTGCCATAATAATCGTAATCATATACTTTCCAGCTTTATTTTTTAAATTTGCGGCAATGATATAAGCAAGGAATCCATATGTAATCATTGATAACATTGCATGTCCACTTGGAAAGCTATACCCAAGTGCATCAAGCGCCTCATTCAAATTCGGGCGATTTCTTTTCACGATTTCTTTGATTCCTTTATTCACAATATGCGTTGTTAATATAGCAAGTGGGTAAATAAACATCGCTACATAATAACGTTTCTTCCAGAAGACAAGCAAACTCAGGATAAGTATACTAGTAATACCAATCGCAGATCCCATTTTTGTAAAATATGAGAAAAATAAAAGAGAGCTCTCCGTTTGTAATCCTCTTACAAGCTCTTGTACATATTTATCAACCCTTATTACACCACCGGCTTGTACTCTCCACGCAATGATGCCGAATACAACAAATAATAAAGTCATACAAACCAGCTCATATCGATGTAATTTCTGCTTCAATCCTTTTCCCCCTATGTATAAAAAAATGCGATTTCTATTCAGAAACCGCATTTTTATTACTTATTTTCCTTTTGTTTTTAACTCTGTCCAGTAACGGTCGTATTCTTTTAATTTATCGTCTACATCAACAAGCCATTCTGTACGATTTAATTCATCTTGCGATAAGAAAATCATATGATTATCACGGTAAGCTTTACTGTGAAGATCCCAAGCTTTTTCATTTGGGTTACTATATCCAATGGATTCATAGTTTTTCACACTTACCTTTTCATCCATTAAATAGTTCATAAATTTCTCTGCAAGCTCTTTATGTTTCGCACCCTTTGGAATCGCTAATGTATCAGCCCAAATTGTACCACCTTCTTTTGGAACAACATATCCTATATCTTTATTCTCTTTTGCAATGTACGCTGCATCTCCAGACCATACTGTTCCAATCCATGCATCCTCTGTAATAAATTTTTGTTTAATATTATCTGTATCAAATGCAAGTAAGTTTGGAAGTAACTTCTCTAAATCCGTAGCTGCTGTCTTTAACTGTGCATCATCTTTCGTACTATTTGAGAATCCATTCTTCTTAAGGCCCATGCCTAATACTTCACGAGAATCGTTTAATAAAGTAACATGCCCTTTATATTTATCATTCCATAAGTCATTCCAGCTTGTTGGAACTTCTTTTACATACTTTTTATTGTAAGCAATTCCTGTTACACCCCAAGTATATACAAGAGAATATTTATTCTCCGGATCAAATGGAGGTGTTTTAAAATTAGATACAAGATTCTTTACGTTTGGAATGTTTTTCGTGTCTAACGGTTCTAATAAGTTCATTTTAGCCATCGTTTGAACCATGTAATCAGACGGTTGAATTAAATCATATTTAGCTCCGCCAGCTTGTAATTTTGCAAGCATTTCTTCGTTACTTGCATATTTATCATAGTTAACCTTCACGTTATATTTCTTTTCAAAATCCTTTATTACGCCCTCATCAAAGTTATCAGCCCAGCTATAAATATTTAGCTCTTCTTTCTTTTCTCCACAGCCCGCAAGTACGCCTGCAACAAGGCCAAAGCCAATTGCTGCACCAGCTATCGTTTTCACTAATTTCATTAGTTCATTACCTCCTCGTTCTTTGTAGTTTTTCCTCCTCTTATAGAGGAAGAGGTCCTCCGGAGTTTTCTTCACCATCTGCCCCTTTATTGCGGAATACTTCCGATAGAATCATCAATCCAACAATAACAACAATTAATATTGTAGAAAGTGCATTAATTTCAGGTGTTACCCCACGTTTCACCATACTGTAAATATATAATGGCAATGTCGTTGATCCTGGTCCAGACACGAAGAAACTAATCACAAAGTCATCGATTGATAATGTGAATGTTAATAATGCTGCTGAAATAACTCCAGGTGCGATTCCCGGAAGCGTGACGTAACGAAACGTTTGCCATGGGGTTGCTCCTAAATCACTCGCCGCTTCTTCTAAATCACGTCCCATACCAGAAAGACGCGCTGCTAAAATAACAACAACAAATGAAATACTAAATGTAATATGTGCAATAATAATTGTGACTTTTCCAAGCTCTATCCCAATTTGACTAAATAAAATGAGTAACGATAATCCCATTAAAATATCAGGGATTAGAATTGGTAAATACACAAGACCATTAATTGCCCCTTCAAAACGATATTTATAACGATGCAATGCAACAGCACAAATCACACCAAGAACTGTCGTCACAACTGTCGTTACAATCGCAATTGTAATGCTATTTATAAATGCATCAATCACATCTTGCTTTTGAAATAAATCTGTATACCAATGGAGTGTAAATCCTTCCCACTCTGCGTTAATACGAGAATCGTTAAAAGAATATACCATTAGAACCATCATTGGAAAATACAAGAACAATAAAATTAACCAAGAATAAGAAACTAAAAACTTCTTCATCTTTGCCTATTCCCCTCCGTTTCCATATTTATATACTTTCGTCGCACGATAATATAAGTAAATTAACAGAACAGAGAACAGAACAACAATCATTGATAATGCGGACCCAAATGGCCAGTCACGCGCACCCAAGAATTGGTTTTGAATAACGTTTCCGATCAATGCTACTTTCGATCCACCCATAACATCTGATACAACAAACATTCCAATAGATGAAACGAATACTAGAATCGAACCAGTAGCAACCCCTGACATTGTCATTGGCAATGTTACATTCCAAAATGCCTTCATTGGTGTTGCTCCTAAGTCATATGCTGCTTCTAACTTACGTTTATCAAGCTGCTCAATTGCTGCATACACTGGTAAAATCATAAATGGCAGTAAAGAATATACCATTCCTAATATTACAGATGGTGTATTATATAATAAATTTAATGGTTCAGTAATAATGCCAAACTTTAGCAGTAATGTATTTACAAGACCTTGTGAACGTAAAATGACAATCCATGCATATGAGCGCACAAGAAAGTTAATCCAAAACGGAATTGTTGCTAACAATAAAAGAATAGAACGATATTTACGATCAACAATTGTAATTGTATATGCAAATGGATAACCAATAAGTAAACAAATCACTGTTGTAATAACTGCAATTTTCACTGTTTCCCATAATGTATTCATATACAACGGATCAAACACGCGCGATATATTATCTAATGTAAAGTGCATTTCCACTGTCCCGTATTCTCCGCGCTGTAAGAACGCAAATGCTAATACGAATACAAGCGGAATTAAAAAGAAGATTAAGAGCCATGCAACCGTAGGTAATGCAAGTAGTTTCCCTTTTTTCAATTTAAGGTCACCTCATCTTCTTGCTCCCAGCCTACGTATACATTATCTCCGATACTCCACTGCACTGCTTTTTCAGCAGTTTGATATGCCATTAATAGTTCAGATGTTTTTTCATCACGCACATAAAGTTTTTCCATATTTCCAACAAACTCAATATCTTCAATATGCCCAAGGTGGTATTCTTTTAGAATTGGTTGCTCAACCGAACGCACTTTTACATTTTCAGGGCGAACTGCTACATAGTTTTCCCCATTTTTTATAATATTATTTTCACCAATGAAAGTCGCAACAAACAATGTTTTTGGCTCTTTATAAATTTCCTTTGGTGTTCCAATTTGCTCAATATGGCCTTGATTCATAACAACAATACGATCACTCATACTCATTGCTTCTTCTTGATCGTGCGTTACATAGATAAACGTAATTCCTAAATTACGCTGTAAATTTTTCAACTCGCGCTGTAAATCTTTTCTTAACTTAAAGTCAAGCGCTCCAAGTGGTTCATCCAGTAATAGCACACGTGGATTATTGACAATTGCTCGTGCAATTGCAACACGCTGCTGTTGTCCACCAGAAAGCTTTGATGGTTTACGATTGCGGAATTCAAGTAGCTGCGTTAAACGCATTGCTTCTTCAGCACGCTCTTTTTGTTCTGCCGCCGATACTTTTTGCATCTTCATACCAAAACAAATATTTTTCTCAACATTCATATGTGGAAATAACGCATAGTGCTGGAACACTAGGTTCATATGACGCTTATAAGGTGGTAAATCATTGATTCTTTCTTCATCAAGTAAAAGGTTACCCTTTGTAGGAGTTTCGAAACCTGCAATCATACGAAGTAACGTTGTTTTCCCACAACCACTTGGTCCAAGAATCGTTAAAAATTCTCCTTCTTTAATATCTAAAGAAAGAGGTGGAATAATCACTTGATCTCCAAAATGTTTTTCTATTGCTTCAACTTTAATAATCTTTTTCATTTTCCCGTCCTATCTGCCTCAAATTTTTAACTTTTATATTCATGAATAAATATTAATTTTCTATAGATTATTTTTTGTTTCGATCCAAACAAAAATGATTGTTTAACAGTGTTCTGTCCTATTCTCTATGTAGTATGTTTGATTCATTTTCGCACGATACATATCTCGAACAGAAAAACCCCTTCAGGTGAGAAGGGGTTTTTATCATACGGCTACGCCTACTGATAAACACCATCATCATTTTAACAACTTTCGTATAAATTTTAAAGCACTTTTTGTAGAAGAGTAACGAATTTTCATATCCAATACCGTGGATTGAGACAAAATACTCTTATAATGGGAAAATGTGCGAAAACTTTGTTCACCGTGATAGCTCCCTAATCCGCTACTTCCAACGCCGCCAAAAGGTAAATATGGTGTCGCAAGATGATACACGACATCATTGATACACCCTCCGCCATATGAAATATTACTTGTAACTTGTTTTTGAATCTCTTTATTGTCTGAAAAGACATATAGAGCGAGCGGTTTCGGATTTTGCTGAATGACTGCAATAACATCCTCTATTTTTTCATACTCCATAATTGGCAAAATCGGACCAAATATTTCATCTTCCATAATAGAATGCTGCCATGTAATATTTGTTAAAATGGTCGGTTCAATGTGCAATGTTTCTTCATTATAATTTCCACCAATTTCCACACTACCATCTTGTAAGAACGAACATAATCTTTCAAAATGACGCTTGCTAACAATTCGCACATAATTTTCGTTTTGTAGCGGGTTTTCCCCATATTGATGCGCAATTTCATTTCGTAACGCTTCAATAAGCTGTTCCTTTATAGACGAATGAACGTATATATAATCCGGCGCCACACATGTTTGCCCTGCATTCAAAAACTTCCCCCAAACAATACGCCTTGCTGCTACATCTAACTTTGTATCTTTATGTACAACACAAGGACTTTTCCCGCCAAGTTCTAACGTAAGTGGAGTCAATTTTTTTGCTGCGGCTTCCATAACAATCTTTCCAACTCCAACACTACCCGTAAAGAAAATATAATCAAACGGCTCGTTTAACAGCACCGTACTCTCTTCCACACCGCCTTCAACAACCGCAACAAGTTCTACCGGAAATAACTCTCGTAACATGTTGGCAAGAAGTTTCGAAACATTAGGTGTTAATTCAGACGGCTTTAAAACAACTGTATTTCCAGCGGCGATTGCTCCTACGAGCGGCGCAATCGCCAATTGGAATGGATAATTCCAAGGAGCTAAAATAAGCGTAACACCATAAGGCTCTGGAACGATTTTCCCTTTCGAACCAAAATGTGTAAGAGCCGTTCGGACACGCTGCGGTTTACTCCATGAAGAAAGATGTTTGATTTGAAAGGAAATCTCCTTTAATACATACCCAATTTCTGTTGTAAATGATTCATGATTCGATTTATTTAAATCTAATTTTAGCGCTTGAAAAATATCAGTCTCAAAGCGTCTAATTCCTTCATATAGTTTCTGTAAATGTTGCTTCCTTACCTCTATATCTCTTGTGTGACCTTGATAAAAATATGCTTTTTGTTCGTTTACAATAGAAGTAATGTTCATCCATTCACCCGCTTTCTATATTTATATAAATCCATTTTAATTTTTCGACCTCTACATCCCTGCTATGCAGAATAAAAAGTAACCTACACTCGTTTGCTCTTTCTGTTTTTACTTCGCATGTGGCAGAAAAACGCCCTGACCGCTTCTATGCATGAATAAATGCTCTCTCCCACCTAAAAAGAGCGGTTTTATGTCGGCTTTTTAATTGATGTATATATATCCTACTACTTCATTTTATATAAATTTTCTATGATAAAAAGATTCCTATACTTAAAGCTTCATTATATATGAGTTTTCACTCCATGTGTACTTCATTTGCTCATCAAAAAAGCTGTTGAAAGAAAATCTTTCAACAGCCTCTTCAATATTAACGATATAAACGAATAGCACCTGCAGAATTATCATCCGCTTGACCTACTACTTCAAATTTCAGACCAAGCTTCGGTACGATACGCCCTGCATCTGGAATTTGCTTATTAATATATGCTTTAGAATCATCAAACTTCGTTACCCCTGGTAATCCGTCGTATACAAACGTACCACGAGTTGGAGATACAACTTTCCAAGCTGGGGTTTGATCAAACGAGAACGCTGCATCAGCAATTTGATAACGTGTACTATTTTTAAATGTTGGTTTCCCATTCAAAGTACCTGCAATCGCTTCTGGGTGAGAATCAACTACACCAAGGAATCCGTTCCCTGGATGGATTCCAACCCAGTTATCTGTATAACTTGAATCTGCATACCATACAACCATACCTGTGTTATAGACTGGGCCGCGAGCAAATTTTAATGCTTCATCCGCACCAGCGTAGTTTCTCCACTCTAAATAGTAGTTATGCTTTTTCTTTTCCATTCCATCAGATACAACGAAACCATCTAATTTGAATTGTGGTGTACCTTCTGCATCATCGGAGAATACAACATTACCATCTACTGTTAGCGTTGCATTATCAAGAGCAAAACCATTTAATGCTAAGCCGCCATCCGTAATATATTCAAATATAAGTTTCACTTTCTTACCTTTGAACTGACTTAAATCATAGGACTTATCAATCCATTTTCCATTTGTTGTATCAGCATTTTTATTATTTGCTTTCTCACCAAGCTTATCAATTAACGTTTTTGTACCATCTTCTGTAACAGCATGTACTTCAAGGAAATCATACCCTGCTTCAATTTCATAAAGTGATTTAAAATCGAATTTTGCATTCGTTGCATTTGTTAAATCAAATACAGGCGTTTCTAGCGTTGTATGAAGATTATCACCTTTTGTACTGTAATAGTACTTCTTGCCGAATGCAGGCTCAATTCCCTTTACCTCCTTATCTGGTAAATTTACACGAATCATACCTGGTCGTTCTGATTTCGTAACACTTTGATCTAAATATGTCGCGTAACCGATTCCTCTGTTTAATTTATCATAATCTACTTCCACAATATTCGCCCAGTTTCCACCAATTATTTTTTGGAAAAACTCTTTGTTTTGTGGAGAAAAGCTTGTTGGTGCTGTTCCAGCAATTTTACCAGCCCAGCTACCACCACTCATAATAGACCAAGCCTCAATTGGCTCACCTGAACCAGTATACTGTGTATCATATTCATCTGGAAGACCTAAGTCATGACCATATTCATGAGCGAATACACCAACTGCTCCATCTTCAGGCTCAATTGTGTAGTCAAATGCTGCCATCTTCCCGCCCCAATACGGCACTTTTGCTTTTGTACCATCGATTTGGAAAGGTTTTGGTCCAATTGTCCAGCGGTGTGACCAAATTGCGTCGTCTCCTAATTTACCGCCACCAGCTTCTTGTCCAACGCCAGCGTGAATAACCATTAAATGGTCGATTAAGCCATCCGGTTGATTTTGATTTCCATCTCCATTCACATCATATTGATCGAATTGATCAAATTCCGATAAATCGATCCCACTATCCACTGCTGCTTTTAATGCATCTTTAATTAAATCACGAGGTCCTAATGGCCCTTTATTATCATGACCGCTTCCAGCATCTGCGCCATAATCAGCCGCCTTGCCTGGAACTGTTAACCATTTTGTAACCGTTCCATCTACTGTATAACTACCGCCAGACTGTTCTTCATAATATTTCTTAAATGTTTCAATTTTACTTCCATCATCTAATGTAAATGGTTCATTACCAAATAACATTTTTTGATAATGTTCCTGATTAAAATCATTGGAATACATATAACCAGGCTCTTTATCGATATTGTTATGTTTAAAATCAGCATATTCTACAAGTAAAACAAGTACTTTATCCTTACGAACTGGACCATTGTATTCTTTTTGTTTCGCAGGAGTAGTGGGCACTTTACCATTTAAAGCACCTTTAGTTGGAGCTGTTCCTGCACCATTACCATTTGCCTGCTGCTCTAACTTTTGTTTCGTGTCTGCTTTTGCATCGTTTACCTTCTTCAGAAAATCAGACGCTTCTTTTGTCACTTGATCCCCTGTTCGTTCTTCTTTTCCAGGCTTGTCACCTTTCTTCTTCTCTACATACTTTTCAACAGCTTTCTTTGTTTCTTCATTGGAAGCTGTTGATTGAATTACCCCACGCTTCTTAAGTGCTTCTGCTAAACGTTCTTCTGGAATTAAGTGATCATCAATTGGACTTGTAGCTGTTGTTTTTGCAGGTGTTTCTGCATGAACAGGCGCACTCCCAAACCCAAATGAGCAGCCAAGAACAGCTGCTACAGCAAGTGTTGATAACACTTTAAATGGTTTCTTTTTCATCCCCATCGTTCCTCCCCTAATAAAATATGTATTGCACTTCGGAGTTTATTAAACATTTAATAAACCCCGGATATTCAATTGTTTTGTGTAATATTTTTGTGAAAATTGCATTTTTTGTATAAGAATATACCTTGATTTATCAATGTTTTCTGAAAATATTGATAAAAATTACAAAACCTTTTATAATTTTTATGAAAGAACTCAACGGGGACTTTATCTTTGTTTTTATGTGTAAAATATTAGGTTTATTTACATATTTTTAAAATTAATTGTCGAATTTTTCACAGAAATGTTAAATTATCGATTATTTTGCAACACCGATTACAACCGATAATTAGGGAGGAATACACTTGTACAAAGATAAGACGGACTCACTAGATCAAGAATGGATTGATTTAATACTTGAGGCTCTTGATGCTGGAATTACGATTCAAGACATTAAGCACTTTTTCCAACATATGAAGCAGCCTACTCAAAGTTAACAGCATTGTTCTTTTTAACGAAGTTTGTGTTATAATAGTAAACATCATAAGCCGACTACATACTTACAGAAAGGTGCGCAAATATGATTGGAGAACGTATAAAACGCCTTCGTTTACAAAGAGGAATTTCTTTAACAGAACTTGCTGAAAAAGCTGGTGTTGCAAAGTCTTACATTAGTTCTATTGAGCGTAATTTACAAAAAAACCCTTCCATTCAATTTCTTGAAAAAATCGCAACAGTTCTGCAAATACCTATTGACACACTCCTTCATGACGAAGCAACATCGAAAAGCCAATTAGATTCAGAATGGACACATCTCGTCAGAGAAGCAATGAACTCTGGTGTCTCAAAAGAACAATTCCGTGAATTTCTTGAGTTTACAAAATGGAAAAAAACTCAGAAATAGTACATATCAAAAAGGGGACACCCCTTTTTCTTTATAAAAAAGAGAGAGATTCTCGCTTTTTTGTGTTTTATTTCTCTTCGCCATCTGTTTGGCTTGCATTGAATGTCCATTCTAAGTTTAATTTATCGCCTTGGAATTTATTTTGATCTTTACCATTGTCTTCGAATACAAATTGTACCCATAAATAGTCTTCTGTTCCAGCTTGTAGACCACCTTTTTCAGCCCACTCTGGAGCAAAGATATCTTTTGCTAAAAGATCTGGATCCTTTTTCTGTAACTCTGCTAATGTTGTTTCATATACAGGCTCACTTTGTTTATCCCAGTTCCAAATAAATTTTACTTTAATATGCTCACCGAAATCTTCTCCAGCATTATCGCCTTTTGCATCTATAACTGAATACTTCGTCGCTAATTTAACATCTTTAATCGCTAATGTTCCGGTATTCTTTAATAAGAACTCTTTCTTAGCAGAATCCCCTGGTTTAAGGTCTTTCACATCTACAATTGTTTTAGGATCCAAAGTAAGATCTAATGTACCTGCTGCAAACGTATTGTTCGATACTTCTTTGTCACTAAAGTAGGCGAATGTTCCTCCGCCAATTAAAGATAATCCTAATGCTGCTGATGCAACTCCCATACCTAATTTTTTCTTTACACTCACCTTAAACTCCCCCTAGCTATTTTTTATTATCTCTTTAAACCATTAAGAGATATATGAATAAGGCGCCTTGCATTTCCCCAGCCATTACACATACAATCTCCCTAATTTCTTTCTGTTCTTTAAAAAGCTACCTTTAGTTCATTATAAAGAACAAAACAATTCAAATACAACTATAAAAAGCCATTATTTTTTTGTCTCAATATTATACTGAATATTCTGAAATTAATTATATATACTTTTCTAGTAAACATTTATTTTCTAATTCTGTACAACTGATTTTTTATTCTATACAAATCCATTTTCATTTTTCAACATATAAGTCGATGCTATGCAAAATAAAGCATGACCTGCACTCGCTTTCTCCCTTTGTTTTCACCCTTGCATGTGGCAGGAAAAAGCCCTGACCGCTTCTATGCATGGCCAGATACTCTCATCCCCCGTAAAAAGAAAGGGGTCTTCTTTATGTCGGTTTTTCAACTTGTATTTATATGATATACTTGCCGTTATATTCACCTTCAAAAACTACTCCACCTTTTTTGACTGTTCTTTTCATTATTGCATGACGGAGGAATCCGTTTCTTGTACACGTTTCCCCTCTTCTACGTCACGAGATTGATTAGATTCTTCTACAGGTTCTTTACCATTTGTAGGTACCTCCTGTTGCTTCTCTATTTCTTTGGCTTGTTCATTTAATTTGCGTTCTTTTTCATCATTTATTTGTTTTTGAAGCGCTTGAATCTGTTCATCGATTTTTTGTATACTTGCAGATTTATCTACATTCTCACAAATTGTATGGATAAAGTTAACATCAGCTTGTATGGATTGAAGTTGTTGATTTGATTCCCCATTGTTCTTTTTTTCATCTTCAGTTAATTGGTTATAGTAGCTTTCCATTTCTCCGTATATGTTTTGCAACGCCTCACGCTCAGAAGCGATCTTTTCACGTTGCTGTTTCCATAAAACAAGTCTTTTTTCAAGTACTTCTAGCGATTGAGCTTCTAACTCCTTTTTCATTACTTCATATTCTTGCAAAATAGCCTGTTCGTGTTGCTTTGCCTCTTCCTTTAATAGATATGTTGTTTTTGGAAACACAGGTGCTGCTGAAATAACACCTTGAACTTTTTGTTCTGCCACAAAAGCAGCTTCTGTATGAGTGACGACTTGAGAACCCATATAAAAAGCGATTGAACACATACATGGCAATATGAGTACTGTTTTTATTCCCTTTAAAGTTTTTGACATTCTATCATCTCCTATTACATACATGTGATGTTCTTTTAAAAGAACGTTTATATTCATTATAATGAAATTATATTTAAATGAAAACAAAAACAGCATTTTCCTCCAGCGCATCCTGTTTGACATCCTAACAAAAAAAGCTATCAATTTGATAGCTCTTCTCTCCTTTATTTGCACTCATAATAACCTACTCATTATGGCTTTACTTCATACAGATTGTCCTACATCTGCTGATTTATTTTTCTTATCACCATCTATACTACGAATTGCACTAAAAATAGTAATCGCTGAATAACCAAGTAAGAATAGACCTGGGATAATTAAAAGTAAAGCCGCTCCTGCTTTAGAGTTTGCATAATTTAATAAATAACCTACATAAGGAACTGTGATATCTTGATATTTCCCTATTACATTCTCTGCTAAAACCGGTTTCAAATCTGGTCCATTGTTATTGTCACCTTTTGTTTCATACATGACTTTCCCATTCACATTTTTCACATTAGTAATGCGGTGAGTCACAATTTTCGTCTCATTTTCTTTAAATGTAATGACATCCCCTTTTTGATATTTAGAGCCATCTTTCGTTGGTTCAATCGCAATAACGGATCCTGTTAAAAATGTCGGTTCCATTGAACCAGATAGTACCGTTTTAAACTGATATCCCATTATAGTTGGATCCCCACCACTTGCTTTAGACGAAATCACAATAAATGCTAAGAAAACCATTAACGCAAATAAAACAAATGAAATGAAGTTACTAATAATCTTCCAAACTAGTTTCATCGATATCTCCTCCTATATATAGCAATTAAAAAACTGACATAAAACCCCTCTTTTTAGGTGGGAGAGAGCATCTGACCATGTATAGAAGCGGTCAGTTCCTTTTTCTTCCACATGCGAAGTAAAAACAGAAAGAGCAAACGAGTGTAGGTTACTTTGTATTCTGCACAGCAGAGATGTAGATGTCGAAAAATTAAAATGCATTTATATATTTATGATATATATGCATGTAAAATAGAATACTTCACAACGTTCTCAAAAAAGAACTTAAAATAATATTATAATGAACAATTTAAAAGCGCAATAAAAAATAGGCAATCATCGTTGCCTATTTTTCTTCTGAAACCGCATTCTTTTTAGCTTTTCTTATCATATATATACCAAACAATATAAGAACAATGATTCCGGCTCCAATTCCCGCTATCATTTTAAAGGAGTATGTTGGTCCGGTTACCTTTATAGTCTCTTTCGGCATTGCGAACGTAACATCTTCTTTTGAAAGAACATTAATACTTGCAATTGTTTGATTATTTTTTGTAACATCAACTGTTCCGACTACTTCACCGCGATGAATCCCCTTGTGATACAATGCTTCTTTATCAACAGGAGCTGCTCGAAAAACTGTTTTCACATTCTTTCCTTCATCCTTCTTTAACATAAGCTCTGCACTTCGTTCCAGTTCGCAATCTATATCTTTGTCTAAACATGTCGTTCTTTCATGCCAATTATTCTTATCTAATACCGTTTGTTTCGCAAATTGTGAAAAAGAATAATCAGTCATCTGCCGCATATCTTCATAAATTTCCGGCTTTTGTGAGGCCATTACTACATTTATAATTCGATTGCCGTCTTTCTCATTTAATAATACAAGCGTATTGCGTGCTTCATTTGTAAAACCTGTTTTTCCACCAATACAATATGGATTTTCAAAATAAGTCGCTTTATTAAAAATAGAAACTGTTTGTCTAGATGTTGTAACCGTCGTTCGCTTTGTATTCATTGCTTGCAAAATTTCAGGGTATTGTTGAACCCCTCTCGTAATCATTGCCATATCATATGCCGTTGTATAATGATTCGGATCATGTAAACCATTTGGAGTTACAAAGTGACTATCTGTTGCCCCTAACTGCCTTGCTTTCTCATTCATCATCTTTGCAAAGTTTTCTATATTTCCTCCAATGTGCTCACCAATCGCATATGCGACATCATTCGCACTTAGTACCATTAAAATCATTAGCGCTGTATCACGATTCACCGTCTCCCCAACTTGAAATTCAAGCTGATAATTACTCTTTTCCTGATCTAACGCCAATTGCGAAAACGAAAATTGCTCGTCAGGCTTCGCATGTTCCATTAACAAAATTGCCGTCAAAACTTTTGTTATACTAGCTGGAAATGCATGCTGATGTGCATTTTTGTCGTACAATACATCCCCTGTTTTTGCATCAATCGAAACCGCGAACTGTCCAAACACATTTGGCCCTGGTCCAGGTGTTGGTGTTGGCGCCGTTTCAGTACCAGTTTCGGCATACAACGTCATAGGTGTTAAAAGAAACAAACAAACCGCCAACATAAAAACCATAATTTTCTTACAATTAACCATATGATTCTCCCTTTTCAATTTTCTTTTACAACATATATATGAATTCGAACACCCTAACATTTGATTGGGACTTAAATGGAAAAACAATCACCATTCTTCACTATATCACACTTTTACAATAAAGTGAAACCTCCATCAGTGGTACTTTCTTCCTCCCCACTGATGAAATGCCTCACGAATCGAACTTTTACGGGCAGTCGATCTCCATCTAACTTCGTTTCTTTCGTTAAATTTTGAGGCGGAGTCTTACTGCCCGCAAATAGCGGGATAAAAGAAATCATCATACGCATAAAAATAAGAAGGACTCACTCTTTCTTATCCTTCTCATCACGCAATAAATCTATTAAATGATTCCCAGCTTCCTCTTCTGTAATCTCATCTGTCATCCCCATAAATGACCACCCTTTAGAATCTATCCATTCAATTAACTCCTCCAAAAACTCGTCATGTGACACATCTACATCAAGAATCGCACCACGAATTGAAATCGTTCTATTTCTAGGTACACGCATTTTGAAAGATTTTCTTACCATTATATATGTACTCCTTTTACTCACGAATATTTGATAAAACTATTTTCTAGTTCTGTTATACCTTATTTCCATAGGATTGTAAAAAGGATCTGCTATTAAATAACAAAAACTAAAAGTTCTGAAATTTTATACTTTTCTATTGATTTCATCTTTCTACTCCTTTACAATTAAACATACATTCTTTTACATATCATGATCCCGTAGCTCAGCAGGGAGAGCGCCACCTTGACAGGGTGGAGGTCGTGAGTTCGAGCCTCTCCGGGGTCATACTTTTAGAAACCGTGTCAAATTAACGTTTGATGCGGTTTTTATTTGTTTAAGCAACTCTCTAAAAGAGCCAGTGGTCACAGAATTGGTCACATTCCCTACAAAATCTCTTCTATTTTGTTAACCGCATCTTCTTTCATCGTTGGCAGTACATGCGAATAAGTGTCTAATGTGATTTTGATGTTGCTGTGTCCTAACCGCTCAGAAATCACCTTCACGTTCACACCTTTAGCCAATAGCAAAGTCGCATGTGTATGACGTAAATCATGGAATCGAATCTTCGGAACAGCCGTTTTCTTAATCAAAGCGTTTAAACTTCGTCTAACATTAGCAGGATTAATCGGTGTTCCAGAAGGAGTACACATCACCAAGTCATTGTCCTCACCTTGACTTAGCTTCTCTGTCAATACAACTGCTCTATGCTTCTTTAGCTTTGCTACTGTTGATGCAGGTAATAGTATCTTCCTTAAACTTGATTTAGTCTTTCCTCCAACCAAGAATGTCTTCCCGTCATGACTTAACGTTTGGCTAATGGTTAAATGCCCCTTTTCTAAATCAACATCTTTCCACCGCAAACCTAACAACTCACCTTGTCGCATTCCAGTCACAAGAGCCATATGAAAGACAATAGAATACCTGCTATCCTGCGCAGCCTTTAAGAACAACTGTACCTCATGTTCATTCCACACAGTTAACTCTTCCTTATCAGCTTTAGGCAATTTTGTTTTAGCTGCAACATTTTTATTTATTAACTCTAAATCAATTGCATGTTCAAGAGAGTTCCGAATGATTTTGATTATCTTCTCAATTGTCCCTCGTTTTAAGCCTTCGTCTCGTAGTGAGTTAACGTAGTTCTGCATATGCAATGATGTTAACTTAGCTAGTTTGATATTGCCTAGAGAAGGGATAATACGACTATTTAAGTATCCTTTCAGTACCTTCGCTGTTTGGATACCCACACTGTGCTTCTTGGTATTGAACCAGCTTTCCAGATATTCACCATATAGAAGTTTGCTAGGTTCTATATATGTTCCAGTATGAACTTCTGAAAGCAGCTTTGTTAAAGCATTTTCTGCTTCTTTTTTGGTAGCAAATCCTCTTTTCTTCTTTTGCTTTCTCTTACCTGTTAGAGGGTCGACACCAATATCTACAATATAAAAATACTTTCCTGTTTTCTTATCTTTTCTGACGCTTCCTTTCATCGTTAAGAGCCTCCTTGGAGTCCTTAACTGTGCTGTATATGGTAATTTTATTATAGCGTATTACCTTGGAGGTATTGATTAGAATTTTACCTTATACTAATGTAAAAGCTGCTGAACCTTATTTACACATATTCTTTCACAAATAAAAGTATCGAGAAACTTTAGCACTTTACATAAGCTATGCTAAATATCAGCTGGTAACCACCCTTATATCTTAAAATATATATTAGTAATACTACACTTATCATAAATCTTAGTTTTCGAAACTATTATTAAAAATATTCCATCAGCCCGTGAATGAAGTTTTCCTACGTTAACAAAGATACTATTAAATAAAAAAATCCTATCTCGTATAAAAGAGATAGGATTTTTTTAAAGAGTCATATACTTATAAACCGCAGCCAATGTAGGACACCTTAAGCTCTAACAGCTCAAGGTGTTAGAATTAAAAATTAAACCACAAGAAATAACCGCATCGCACTAATAAAAGTATGTAAATCTATCCTTAAATTCTTCTATTACATAATTACAATTAATATTATTCAATCATTCATTGGTTTTAGTTTTAGCTTTAAACAAAAGAAATTTAATGGCGCTTTTTAATTTTTCCACAATGTTATTTAATTTACCATCCTACACTTGATATCGGAATACTCTCATTCATAGCTTGTCCTGTTACGGAACAAGTTATAGATACATCAATTTTTTTACTTGATGCTTTAAATGTTTCCTCTTCACCGACTTTCAAGTGAATAGAACGAATTGCAATAAACTCACTATCCTTTCCTATAGGGATTTCAAAGCTACAGGTATTATTAGTATTTTCTATCTGTTTTATTAAATGATTCCGATAATAAAACTTCATGCGCAATTGTGAGGGGAATTGAATTTGCACTAATGCTACGGGTTTTTCAAGTAAAGTATCTGGTGTCAATGCAGACTGAATCACAAAAAATATATCGGCATTAGAAACATAGCTTCCCTCTTCATTCTCTTCCAATTCTACCTTTGATTCAAACACATTAAAATTAATAACGTCCATTTTCCCTAGAACCATACTTGAATGGTTTAGCATTTTATTATTAAGATTAATTAAATATAATAACTGTAGAAAAATAATGACAATCAAAGTAAATATTAGCCAATAAAAAATTTTATCATTATTATAAGAAATAATTAACCCGATAACAGAAGCTATGCCTGCTAAAAATGTAAAGAACGGACTATTTGAAATTGATTGATAAAACGACTTCATTAATAGTCCCCCCTTAATGATTGTGATTCAATCATTATTCTCCCCAACATTTGAATGAACTCATCTACTTGTCGTCTATGAGGCGTATTATAGAGCGCAACTCTTCCTGTATAATGCAGCTTTGCTCTTATACCAACAGCAGGTGCTTCAATTTGTAATTCTGTTATATATCCATCAGTTAATGAGTAATTACTCCTGTCTAAATAACCTGAGATTGAAAATTCCTGCTCAGTACTTGCTGATTTCATTGTTGTTTGTAAACTATAAATTTGATTACTAGAATTTAATAGTAAGTTAAAAAATCTATCTTTAAATATTACACGTGAAAGTTTACATTTAGGGAAATAGTCATTAAGTAAATTAATTACTTTATTAGCTGTAGTTCCCTTTATAAATACAATCCAAATTGGCAAATCCCTATAGATCCAAACAGAAATTTGTGCAACCTTATTTATATAGTTCTTTTCATAGTAAATTTCCCCACTGTGCTCATCTAAAACTTCAGAAACTATCTCTCTTTTTGTTTCCCATAAAAACTCATAATCTAAAAAATCGTTCCCCTTATCTTCTGAATGGCTTTTAACAATTACTTTTTCACCTTCGAAATCCAGCGGTTCTTTTGGTACACAAAATTCATTTGACCATCCTGTATATGATAAGTTCTCCAATACCAGAAATGACCTAAACTCTCTCTCGTCCTTCATCCTAACCCTCCATTTTTAAAAACATGTTTATACTTCTATAATACTCATTTTAACAGTTTTTGTGTATACAATTATTACTACTACAAGTGGTCAAGTAACCTCTTAAGCTATGTCCTGTCAATTCTTACATATGTAAACTTCTTTTCAAAAACATGTGAACATCTTAAATGACAGGATTAACAATTTATCACAACTTTTAAAAAAGAATACCGTTGCATCACCTATCCCTTATACTTGAATATCAATCATATACTTACTATCACTTATTAAGTCCTTTATTATTCAATACACACTTACATTCTCAAATCGAATTTTTTAGCAAAACTTCCAATTTCTGTTTCTAAGATGTTTATTTTTTCTATCTACGAACGATATTTTCTAATTCGAACGTGCTATTTTACATATGATATCTTTTAAAATCTATTTTTCGTCTACATATAACACTTTCTTTAATAATAAAACAGGCATATATCTCCTATGCCTGTTTAGATATTTTTATAACCATTATTGAATTTAATCTACAGTAGGTGAAACTAAAATTTGCAAACCTCTTTCTTTTCCATAATCCCACATTTTCACCCAAGGATATGTCCCTTCTGGTAAAATAAGTAATCTTCCTTCCAATGGCTTAATTGGGGTTTCGTCTCCTTTACAACCATGAATAAATGTCGCAGGATGAATATATACTGTTCTTCCAGTGTCATTATAATATTTAAATTTCATTTAAATCCACCCTTTCTTCTTTACCTATTATTATCAGTATAAAAATTATAACACGGCAGAAGATGCTAATTGCGCATACGATTTCCAATTACTTATTTTCCTGTTTTCTTATCTTTATTGACGCTTCCTTTCATTATTAAGAGCACCCTTAGAATCCTTAACTGCCCTGCATATTGTTTACATGCATTCTCTAATGAATTGAAGGCAAATAATCATAATTACATTATTTTAATTAATTTATAAATAATTATAGAAACTATCCCCGAACTATGCATATGGAACTTTACTGATTATGATACTTACGTAGTGTATCGCCAACAAAATATATCTAATCACACGTATCCAAATATAAAGGAAATTTGTTTCATATCATAAATGTGGTATCACTTTCTCTCTTCAGAAAATTCTTGAACAAGCAGATATGGCTATAGTCCCCCATATTATCGGACAATTAATGCTAGCGTGAATGAACAATGTAATATGTTCCCATCCATGATGGATACTGTTTTATATGGAGAGATAAATTAATAAGGCTCAATATCATGGTACTTTTCAAATAGCCTTGCTAAAATCTCAGAAGACGGCTTTACATACCGAACATTTATGCGTCTCCTCTTTAAATCTTGAAGCCAATTGTATGTTATACCGTGTGAGTCGGATAGTTCTTTCACCAAGTCCATTAGTGTCATATTCAATATTCTAGGTTCAATCAGTTTATCAATTATGTACTTGATACTTCCTTCTTTAATTTCAATCTCGTTTAACTTTCCACAATCAAATTTGATTAGAATTTCAGCTAGGTTATCTGGCTTGAGCGGAATTATATTTTGATACTTTCCTTTTTTTATCCCTGATACCACTGTGGTAGATTCATTAAAAAAAATCTGCTATTTCACGTTGGTTTGCCTTAATGACATTCTGCTCCATTAATTTCAATACATACTTTATATTCCCGTACTTTACATCCTTATCAGATAAATTTTCTGCATCATATTCTTTAAGGATGTATTCTATATTATCAGGACACTTAACTAACACCTTATTGTATTTGTTTTCCACATCAGATTCATCTAGATTAAATAATTGGTTAACCAACACATGATAAGATTCTGTTTCTAATGCGACTGTTTCTTGAGACATTTTTATAACTCCAGCCCTAATTAGCCTAATCAAATACTTAATATTTGATATTGTCTCTACATCAACTCCTACGCTACTTCCATTCAATTTATTAGTTAAGAGTATCCCTTTTTCTTTATAGCCCTCTATTATTCCTCTCTCATATTCGAGGGCTTCTTCCTCTTTAAGTTCATCCCTAATAATACGATAACCAAATCCCACAGCTTTCTTAAAGCTCTCACATTTCATATTTCGAATACCTGTAGATAACCTATTTCCCGTTCCCTTACCTACATAATACATATCACCGTTCCTCAAACTGAAAGTTTCATCATTAAACTCTACAGTTCCATCTTGCAAAGCATAATATTCATAGACATAATAATTATTTTGCATGTAGAACCAACCTCTTTAACTTCAAATTTTATCATTAAAAATTATTTAAATCTTACTACACCAAAAAAAGGAACAACAACTTCACCTTTTAACATAAATTTACTCACTATTATGAAGGAATCTGTTAGCAGAATAAGACTAGCTCTGTAGAAGGGACTTCTTATTTAACACCCAGATAGATAAGATCGTTCAAGCATTCAGTAATCTAACGTTCTAATAATGAACAGGTCTCCAAGTAAGCATAGAAAAAACTTGAGTATGGTCATGTACTCAAGTTTTAATTTTCATTTTAAGAGTTTTCACCATATAATCTAATAAATTCATCTGCAAATTTTCTTACAAAATCTCGGTCAAGTGCGGTAGCTAAAGTTTCATCATTTCCTCTAGCATTTTTACTCCAATTATACGAGCCATGCATTGCAAACTCTAAGTCGATTATACAAAATTTATCGTGAAGTCTATTTGAAAAATAGTTCCCCTTCATTGGAACTTTCACAACTTCAAAGTTACTTTCTAATTTTCCTATTAAATATCTATTTGACTCTTCATTTGAGGTTATGATTCTAATATTTACCCCTGCTCTTTTTCTTAATATTAACTCATCAAATATCTCATTATCAGTAAACCAAGCCACAGCAACCCATATAGTATATTTCGCATTTCGAATACCTTGGATTATTATCTCTTTTATTTCATCAAAGACAACATCGTGTTCAATATTTTCTTCATTCTCAAGCTCTACAGGCTTTGGCTTAATATGCAATCCTGCAAAATCGTGTTCAGGTGTTTCTATATATACTTCCGATGCTAACTTTTCTAGTTGACTCTTTAATCCTCTCGCTACTTTTAACATAGGAACTGGCACTCTTAAATCTATATACTCCCAACATTGCCATGTTTTACGTGTGAAACTACTTGTTTTATCATATATAATTATGGAATTTCTCAAAATACCAAGTAATTCATCTTTGTTATCATACTCATCATATTTTACTGTTTCTATCATTGTTTTTAAAAATTGTTGCTCGTTCATTTTATCCTCCTTAAAGCTAATCATCTCTTATTACCTCTATAAATTTCATATAGAATTTAATTCATAGTTTTTCTCCTACCTTAGTCTTTCTCCTTTATAATAAAATTCAATAACTATAATTTAGAAAGACGGTTCATTATCATTTCCCAATCAGATAACGACTCAATTTCTTCAATTTTAAGATAATTTAAAATTTCATATCTTAATGGTCTAAGGTATAAATCAATTATTCCATTTGTTGTATTGATTAAGTAATCTGATTCTTGATTAACTTTATTATTTAAATATCCGACAAAATTACTTTCTTCATTTTTTGATTCAATGTCATAATGAATCATATTTCTCATCGTACTACATTCTTCTTTCATTTCTTGTTCATATTTTCTTAAAAGACTTTCTATCTCTCCATCCCTTTCATTATTCCATTCATAGAATAATTCTTTTGAATGTTGTTTTATATTTAGTAAATTATCCATAATTTCATCAGTTTTTAAAGTTGTTAATCTCACTAACATATATAAATCTACAAATGAAACTTGAGTTAGCTTTGCTATATATCTATCCTTAAGCCAAATTACGTCACTTATTTCCTGTAAACTCAAGATTAACCTAAGAATAAATGTATCAGCTAAATCACTCCCTGAAAGAAACAAATCCTTATGATGTATATCTTTACATCCATACGTTTCTTCATTATAAATCCCTTCAATATTATCAATATTTTCAGTCACCTGTATCACAAGTTTTTTTTCTATTGCATTCGCTAGAATGCTGCTTAATTCTCCTATATATTTTGCAAATAAAAAATTGCTCTCTGCAACATGCACAGATTTTTCTCTCATAGGGAATGGTAAAATGTCTGTTTCCAATAAAATGTATGCTGCATAGAGAGTACTTCCAACAACTTCACCACTACTATTTAAGTAAAATCCTATATTGTTAACATCATCTCCATAAGCTTCAATATGATAGTCTAAAATTTTTCGATACATCTTTTGATTTTGACCTCTTTTTTTCCCATAAAGATGAACATGATTTCTAATTTTCCTTACTCGTTCATCGACATCTATAGAATCTTCAAAAAAAGCATCAATAACTTCATCTATTATTAGGCACATATCTCTTAATAGAGAATATACATGTGTACTCTTAAATTCTTTGTTCTTTTGTACATTTAAGATAAGCCTTTGAATAGCTCTCAAATCAATATATGCAGTGGTAATAGCATTTGAATTGATAATCTCCACCAACCTTTCTAATAGAACCTTATACATATTATTTTACATAATAATTATAATAAAAGGAAAGATATAACATCGCAAATATTCCGAAACAGCAAAATGGATTCTATATTATCCTTATGCTAGTACTCACATTACATTTAGTCTCTATAAATTATTTACTACTACTATCCTTTTAATAGCTCTACATCTATGAATTAAAAATATAAGTCTAATATTTCTTAGCTCTATACTCCCTTAGATTTTAAAATTTGCTCGGCGTTAGAAGATATATACACATCGGTAACTTCTTTATATCCATATAACTTCTGAAATTGTTCTTTAACTCTTATTTCAGATACATGACTAAATTCAATATCTTCCACAAGAAGCGGTACAATTCTATTTAGACGTTGTTTCTCTTTGGAATCATCCTATTCTAAAACTGCATTTATTCGCTCCTCTTTACTTGGTTGTTTTTCTGCTTATACACTTTTTTGTTTTATTTCAGAACTACAACCTGTGATTAGTAAACTAAACAGTCCCATTATTATCAAACTTTTCTTCATTGAATCTCCACCTCTAACCCTCATATTTATCCGATATAATATATACTAATATTGGTATGTCAACACGAAACTAGACAATTTTTTTAAGGTGTTCCTGTCTGTACTGAACAGGGCTCAAATAGCCTAGCGTTCCATGGATTCTAACATTATTAAACCAGTTTACGTAGTCGTTCAATTCTAAGGTCAATTCTTCTAAATTTGCGAAATGACGACCGCGAACGAACTCTGTTTTAAAGATTTCGTAGGTTGCTTCCGCTACAGCATTATCGTATGGACAACCTTTTGTACTTAATGAACGCTTGATTTTGAAGGTCTCTAACGTGTCATGAATCAGCTTGTTTTTAAACTCATTTCCTCGATCTGTATGAAATAAGGTAATCCGATTTAAGTTTATTTTCACCGTTGCGAAAGCTTGCGAAACAAGCTCGGCATCTTTCTTTTGACCCACGCTATGTCCTATGATTTCTCGATTAAAGAGATCAACTAATAAACATACGTAATTCCACTTTTGGTTCACACGGACGTATGTTAAATCACTTACGACTACAGCCAACTCTTCTTTCTGATTGAACTGACGATTGAGTTCGTTTGAAATGTTTTCTTCATTACAGTTAGCTTTCTTCGGCTTAAATTGTGCAATCGTATAGTTAGATACTAAACCTTGATTCTTCATAGTCCGTCCAATACGACGGCGCGAGACCACATACCCTAACTTTTTTAGTTCTACTTTTATCTTTCGTGTTCCATAGTTCTGACTGCTCTCTCGGAAGATTTCTTTCACGAGTGGCGATAATTCATCTCCTGTATCTTGTGCTTGTTTTACCTCATAATAATAGGTTGCTCTTGCTAATTGTAGGACATTGCACATTGCTGATATCGAGTATTTATGTAGGTTATTCTTCACTATTTTTACTTTCGTCCTAGTATCAGCGCCGCTTGCTTTAAAATATCATTTTCCATAAGAAGCTGTTTGTTTTGTTTTCTCAACGCTTCCAATTCTAGTTGTTCAGCCGTCTTATTATCTTTCTCTTTAAATGAGCCAGACGTATGATTTTGATTGATCCACCGATCCAATGATGATGGTGTTAGTTCGTATTCCTTAATGATGTCTTTCTTTGGTTTACCATTTTGATACAGTTGAACCATTTGGTGTTTAAATTCCGCTGTAAAGGTTCTTCTTTCTCTTTTATTTTTCGTCATAGTAGATTCTCCTCAAATATATTAGTTGTAGTCTACTTGACCTTAATTTTTTTGTCTAGTTCAGTGTAGCCTATCCAGTATTCAAACTTATGTTACTGTTTTATTTTAGCATTTACCAATGCTTACCTATCCTAATCCTTTTTTATGATAGCATTTATATAAAATTTAACACTTGTGACACTTATTAATTATAGTATTTTCAATACCGTTAACTATAAAATACAAAAAGCACTTATCGCCTGTAATAGACAATCTAGTGCTTTAAGTTAGTAGTTTTATAAGTTTCTTTAAGTTTTTAAGCAGGAATATCTTATGTGATAGTATGACAGCTCCTATATATTAACAAGTGTAACGTTTAAACAAACGAGCTTTTACGAGCTTTTACGATCTCTTAAGTTTATTTCCGTTGCTATGTATTTGTACTCGTTACCCACAAAATGTCAAAATGACAAATTCTCGTACTTGTGTATACAGGGATTCTTATATATTCTTCTTTTCAAAACGATATTATTAAAATTCTAGTAATTTTTATGCACTAAACTATTTCCATACTCTAAATACTACTTTGAGTAGTTAATAAATTCAACATTTTGACCTTCTATGTCTCTAAAGTCATTATCGTTTGTAATTAAACCTAAATCTAATTTATCTGTAACTTTATATACAATATCCTCGTCACTTTTTTGCAATTTCATTTTTAACAATGCAATTACCTTGTTATCATTGTCATAAAATTTTAGGACACCTGTTGATTTTTCACCCAGGCTAATCTCATCTAAATTTATTGTGTTAGTTACAATATAGGAATAACTTTCACCAATATAATTAATATTCTTCAAAGCTCCAAAAATCCTAAGCGAAACATCGTTATTGCAATTATAAATTTTCGCCACAAACCTCATATTAGTTAGCTTAATTGGAAAACGAATATTTAATTCGTGCATTTCTGCTTGTGGATTTTTTAATAGAGTTATAGTAGGAGATATTTTAAATAGTAGTTCTTGTAAATCTCCTTTTCTACCCTTTATCTCTTGAATATCAGATAATTCCTTTTCAGTCATTAAATATCCTTGATCTAACGGATCTTTATTAAACCTAATTAAATTTAATAGAATTGTAATAGCTATTAATACAAAAGATAATAATCCCCAAATTACCAAGACCACTATATTTATTATCTGTTTGTAACTCATTTTATACGATATATCAAAATCAAAATTTGTATAAAAACAAATTATAATTCCCCATGCAAAGATAGATACACTTGAAACGATAACTAACAGCCAGTAGATAAAATTAAGTAAAAAATCCTTTGAAGTATATAACTTGTATTCACTAAAATATAATATAATTTCTTCAAGGCTCAGAGCATATGGCCTTAGGATTTGTTGTTTAATTTTCGATGCAGTTAATAACTTATTTTCATATGAAAATGCAACAAATAACGTTATAAATCCTAATAATGACATTATCCCCCCAAAAATCCAACTAACTAAATCGGAAGTATTTGTAATAATATCAGGCAAATCCTTACCGGTTAAAAAATATGGTTGAAGATTTTCAAAGAAAAATAATATACCCAAAATAACAATGAAAGGAATTATTACTAAAAAGCTTGACCACCACTTAAACAATATCCGTCACAATCCTTTCACATGCTTGATATATAGAGTACGATTCATCCGTATCAAAAAAAGATATTACTGAATACAAATCTAAAGAGAAATATATTTGTTTCTCTTTAAATAAAATAACTAAACTTATCACTGGATAGGAATTTATATAATCCGATAGCTCATTTTGTTTAATCTCGTCTAGTGATATATTTATATATGCATCATCATCAAAACCAGATTTTTGCTTAGCGATATCAAAGCTAGCTAGATTCAAGCCGTTATAACCAGTGGATTGTAGAAAAAACTCTTTATATTTGTCGAATAGATTTACTTTTTTTAAGTTAATCGGGAAAATTTCCAACAGTTTTGAGATAGTGTATGCAATTTGACTTTCTGAGCTACCAAAAATACAAATTGTTTTATAATTTTCAAATACGAAAAAAAATATGCTTTTCCGCTCAGAAGTGATAATTTTATCCCTTACTTTTATGGGGTCTAACCATGTTAAGTTCACTTTTAGTACATTATCTCGATAAAACTCACAATTAAAAGAACAAAATTTTTCTTGTCCCTCAACTTCTCCCCAATTGGGCGTTCCACTATATTTATAAAAAATACAGTCCCTATGAAGTATCATATACTCACCTACCTAGTAGAGGATAAATTACTTCTAGCTTCTAGACGCAATGAAGGATTCATATATAGGCTCGAGTATTCTTCTCGTCGCTGAAATATCTTTAATTCCTTCCTTACACATCAGGATATATTCTTCCTGCATAATTTGCATTAATTCTTGTTTGAGCGATTCTGCTTTATTATTAAGTATTGCAATTTTCAACTTATCCTTTTCTTTTCCTCTCAAACTAAATGTAATATTCACTTTCGACCCTTTATAAATTGAAGTTGTTTTAAAGGAAATAATATCATTTCCTAAAGTAATATATTTACAAGCCTCATCTGATTTAATTATATCGTCACCATTTACTGCAACACTTTTAACTCCTCCACTTCGAGAAGCATTGTTCATTCCAAACTTCACATCATTAAACTTAGAACTTATTTGCCTAGAAGATAATCGATTATAAATGTAATCGAAAATAAGCATTGTTTTCTCAGTTGCACTATCATTTCCTGAATTAGTAACATTGAAGATGTTAATAGTATATGGATTTAAAGGAATATTCAACCTAGAAACCAAGAATTTTTCTATAATCTCTTCAATATTATCGTCACCAACTTCAATTGAAATTTTATTTGCATCAGTTTCAAAAATTACCTTATTTTCATAAACAGCTGTTAATGATCCTAAATCTTGAACACCTGTTTTCCAATAGGAAGCATACTCCTTTACTTTTAAGAGTAAAGTAACTTTATTATCTTCAATATTTATTTCTGTTAAAGTAACTTCATACATAGGAGTAAGAATGTAAGATTTGATGAATTCTTGTTTTAACTGTTCAAGTGTCTTATCCTTAAGCTTCCCTAAACTCTTGAAGGAATATGTATATGCTGCTAACCCCTTTTTTCTCTTCATCACATTCATTTCAGCTAAATCTTTAATATCCTGATCACTAAGAACATTTTCAAGGGCCATGAATGCACCCTCTAAATCCCTTTTGTTTTTATCTTTTTTGTCATGAACCCATCCATCTTTTTTCTCTTTTATATATTGAATCACTTGTGTTCTACTGAATTTATAAAATGCTCTACTAACTACATTGCCTCTATCAATATTATCCACGCGCATACACTCCCGAATAATTAAATATAATAATATAGATAAGAATAACATTTTTTACATACAAATGCATATTTTTCTATTTATAAAAGTTAATATTATCAGTCTACTCTTTTATCATCGAATTAATATAAAAAATATATAATATCATTAATTTCCCAATGGACTAATGTACCGTCATAAATTCTATATTAAAACAAAAAGCACTTGTAGGTTACGATAAATAATCAAGTACTTTTTGTTATTAGGTATTTTTAAATTTAGAAGTATAATGCTTAAATTAATGAGATTATTCGCTTTCCCGCTCCTTATCCTGACACCATTTGTTTATATTTAATAAATATCACTTTTCCTAATAGTAAATTCTATTCTATTATTTACCATCACTTGTGATACGGTTCACCGTATCATAAACTAATAATACCGTAGTTATATCTAATCTCCTTTTGATTAAACACCTAACTCTTACATTTAAACTAACTAATCTTACTCCAATAAATTGTCGGCTTATTTAGCTTCACAATTAATAGTATCCAGCGGGTATAGTCACAACATCTTGGTACAAACCTTTCTTTAAACTCACAGAAAACTAGTTAAAAGCTGGTCAACATTCTGGTCAAGAAATTTCATTTTTCTACGTTACAGGATTTGCATGAAAAACTATAGAATACCTTATAAACCCTTGATACAACTAGCTTTCCATTCGATATTCTCGAAACGTAAAATATATGTTTCTTATCTTGGCAGGGTGAAGGCCGCTGGTTCGAAGCCAGCCGGGATCATATGAGAAACCCCTTACACTGCAAGGGGTTTTCTTTATGTAGCAACTGAATGCTTATTGTTAAAACTAAATTTAAATTTAATGTATATCATGCTATATTTTTAATTCCGATCATGTAAAATTCTAACAAATCGGTACTCATTTGGATTATTTCGTCTACTTTTGCCATATAACCACCATATTTTTAGTTATTTTGATTCCTAACCTATTTAACTATAAATTATCATACTATACATAATTTTGATTATTCCTATATTTTACTATATATTCATTTTATTCCTTTTCGGAAATGAATATAGTACTCATCAATTCCTGGTATCGATAATATCATAGTACCTTGCAAAGAACACTAGTTAATGGTATATTTGTAAATAATTGAGTATACCATTAACTGGAATATTTCTATTAGAGGTGGTGAGCAATCCCGTAAATATACCATTTTAAAAAGGTGTGCTAAAACTAGTAGCTTTAGCAATACTAACTGAGAGTGATCAATATGGTTATTCATGGCTAAACGTATTTCTAACAAGATAGAAATATCTAAAGGTTCTCTCTATCCTCTACTAAGAAGATTATATAAATCCATTTTAATTTTTCGACACCTAAATCCCTGCTATGCAGAATAAAAAGTAACCTACACTCGTTTGCTCTTTCTGTGTTTACTTCGCATGTGGCAGAAAAAGGCCCTGACCGCTTCTATGCATGGCCAGATGCTCTCTCCCACCTAAAAAGAGGGGTCTTATGTCGGTTTTTTAATTGATGTATATATAGTTATATGATGGTTGTCTCTTAACTCATTTTCAATAATCTTCCAAATGACCTACAAGAAAATATTATTCTATAACCGAAAAAGGAGAAGAAAGGTTGCACTGTTTACTATATGAACGGATAGAATTCTCAGATGTGATTAATCATTTCATAAAGGAAAGTGATTTTAATGAACAAAAATGAATTTTTAAAACAACTTAGCTCTTCTCTAGAAAATATACCGAATTCAGAAAAAAAAGATATTATCTCAGAATATGAAACTCATTTTATCAGTGGTAAACAGGATGGGAAATCTGAAGAAGAAATTTCTAAAAATCTAGGAAACCCTAAAACTATCGCTAAAGAACTTCATGTTACATATGCTATAAGCAACGCTGATAATAAACGAAGCCTCAAAAATATTATAATAGCAATACTTTCTGTTATGAGCTTAAGTTTTGTGAACTTTATATTTATCATTATTGCCTTCTTCTTGTTACTCTTGTTATTACCAATTCTCCTAACGCTCATAATTGCCACTCCATTACTATTAATTTCACCTATCTTATTAATAGTAGTAGGATTTATCAAAGGATTTCATCAAATCCATTTTTCAGATGTTTATAGTGTATGTGTAGCTTCTCTCGTTGGTTTAGCAATCGCTGTAATATCTTACCAGGCACTAAAACATTTATACTCACTTTTAGTAAAGTATTTAAAATGGAATTTAGCCATTTTAAAAGGAGATTAAAATGAAAAAATATACTTTATACCTATTCATGTCGCTCACTATTGTATTTATATCTGCTTGCTCACACGATACACAATCTAATGAAGCAAACGATGTACAATCTATTAAAGATGTTACTATTAAAATTCCAGAAAATATATTCAACTCTCAAAAAAAGAATGAAAATATTAATGAAAATGAAATGAAACAAAGTATAAAAAATTATTTAGACTATAGTGGGGAGTTATCTGAAAACATCGTTCCGCTTTCTTCAACAATTTCTGATGAGAATGTTACTGAATCCGATCGAGAAAAATTACAAAAACTAATAGATTTAGCGAAACAAAATGATGCGAATTTCCATGATTTTATTAGTAATAATAATATACCTGATGATTATCAAAAACCTTCAAAGGAAATCTATGAATATGTTTCATCTACTACGGCACTTTTATTAGAACTAGAACAGAAAATAGATAAACTCACGGAAAATGGTAATTTGCTAGAGGTAGATTTTTCTTTTTCAAAGCATTTCACTAAAGTTAATGGAAGGAAGCAAAAAGAAATCGAAAAGTTTTTGAACGAAAAAAATATTAAAACTACATATTTCAATCAATAATGATATATCCCCTTCAAAATAGTCACTAAAAAAGGGCTACTTTGAAGGGGATTTTTTGTGGAAGGACTATAAAAGGTGGAGGTCGCTAGTTCAAACCTAGTCTGGATCATAAAATAGCATTGGACGCTATTTTTATACGATGATTTACCCGTTGATTTAGCCAACATGGTTGCTGATTCAAACTATGCAAAAGAATTCAATGAGATATTTAATAAACATCAATATTACTTCCCCTTTATTTACAATCAATCATTAGAAATGTTTTCCAACCATATATACAAAAAGAGAGGGCATATATTTATCCCCCTCTTCTGTCTAATCAATATTAATCTTGCTCATCCATCATTTTCTCAAACGCAGCAGACACTTTTTCAAACTCCTTGTTACTCTCAATGTATGACAATTCATCATCGTCTTCTACTCTTAAAAAGAAGATGTCAATGTCTTCATCTGTTTCCTTTTGAAGGTCTTCTACAAAGCCAACAGCAATGTATTCTGTTCCTTCGGCATTTATCGTTCCCAGCACTTCAACTTCCTGCTCCTGATCATTCTCATCGCTAATGGTAAAAATTTCGCCTACTTCAATTCCCGCCATATTCATACGTCTCCTTTCATACTCTAAAAAATAGAGCGTTTAAATCGTATACCTACTAACATATTCTCCCATAAAAAATCAAATTAATCCTCAAAAAACAACAAATTCTTTCTGCCTCAGCGTAAATACCCAACCAAAGGATATCATTCGTGAATATGAACTAATACATTTCGCATTAGATAATTGGATTAACTAAAGTAATTAAAGTTCCAGCGGTTTCAAAAAATTAGAGATATCCTATTTTAGATTTTCGAAAAACCTCCTTGATCCATAATTATTTCTTTTATATAGGAAGCAGGCAAGCCATCTTGTAGCAGCTGTTTCATCATTTTCATGTAAGGGTTAATGTGCTTAAAATATTTCTTATAGGATGCACATAGATAATTTAATCCTGGCTCATTTTGATTTGAAACTAGAAATCTATTTTTAGGACATTCGCCATGACAAGCGGATCGAACCTCGCAATTTCTACATACTGAGGGCAGTGTATCTCGCTTCTTCTTACCAAAGGCAAGCTGTGATGGGAAATTTATCATATTTACTAATCCATCTGTAATATTTCCTACTCGATATTCAGGATAAACGTAATGATCACAAGAAAACAGCTCACCATTGTGTTCCATAGCGACCGCTCTACCACACTCTTCCGAAAAAATACAGACTGGTGACGGGATTCCGATCCAAGAAGCTAGTGCCCATTCAAAATTCATAACATAAATCGATCCTACATCATGCAAAACCCATTCATTAAATATTTGAATTAAGAACTCTCCATACATTTCTGGTTCTACCGTCCAAGGAGTTACTGTTTGTTGCGTTTCTTCCTTACATAGAGAAGGAGGAGTTGCATGACGCAGAGACAGCTCTGCCGCTCCTTGATTCACCTTTCTTTCCACAATAGGGATAAATCGTGACTTTTAAATATATCCTTGTTAAACCTTATTTATGGTACGGCTCACCGTGATTAATCTAAGTGAGGTTCAGTGAACCACCCGCCACTTAACGTCCTAACGGACTGTTTGAAGTGGGGGCTTCTCGGTTAGTCGTTACTTTTGATAGCTAACGAATTAGTCCTAAG